>NZ_JBITDL010000077.1:0-1334 GCF_044454225.1 Streptomyces sp. NPDC051563 | reverse complement strand
TACTGCAACGGTTCTTTCGTTGACGGGTTGGCAGCTTCTGGTGGTGTGTGGCCGCGTCGTTTGTAGTGACTGAGGCGGGCCTGGTGTTGTCGTCGGCGGCGCCAGTAGGACCAGTGCAGCACGTGCTCGACTGGTGCTGGCTGGCGGTGGGTGAGCCGAGTGATCAGTCGTCGGAGTTCGGGGAGGGTGAGGGGTATGAGCTGGGAGGATCCGTTTCTGCTTTCCCGGTGTCGGACTCGCGTGCCTTCAGGACGGTGAGGCAGGCGTGGACGGCCATGGCGAGGGTGATGTGGCGGTGCCAGCCGGGGTAGCGGCGGACCTGGTAGTCGTCCAGGCCGCATTCCTGCTTCGCGGTCTGGAAGCACTCTTCGATGGCCCACCGGCTGCCCGCGACCCGGATCAGCTCGTCGAGTGTGGTCTCGGCGGGGCAGTAGGCGATGTAGTACGAGATCTGGTCGGGCCGGCTCACGCTCCGGCGGGCGATCACCCAGTGCCGGCGGTCCTCGCGGTGCCAGGGCCGGACCTCGACCCTGGCCCAGTCGTAGACCCGCGGGCCGTGGGCGCCCATCCCGCAGGAACGACGCTTCCACTTCTGCCGCGGGAGTCCAGGAAACAGGTCGTGGACCGGGTGGTCCATGGCCCAGCGGGTGACGACCGTGTCGTGGCGCGTGGTGGCCATGACGTGGAAGACATCAGCGCGCTCCAGCTCGGTCCGCCAGCCTTTGGAGAAGCCGTAGGCGGCGTCCCCGGTCACCCACCGGAACGGGATCTTCTCCGCGATCGCCCGGCGGACCATCGCCTTCGCGATGACCACCTTCGTCTCGAAGGCGGTCGTGTCCTCGATGCCCGCGGCCCGGCACCGTTCACGGTCATCCGTCCATGACGTGGGCAGATACAACCTGCGGTCGATCAACGTCCGCCCGCGGGCACCTGCATAGGCGAGGAAGACGCCCACCTGACAGTTTTCCGTCCGGCCGGCTGTTCCCGAGTATTGGCGCTGAACGCCGGCCGAGCGGACGCCCTTCTTCAGGAAGCCGGTGTCGTCGACGATCAGGACCGCGTCCGGGTCACCGAGGTGCTCGACCACGTAGTCCCGGATGTCATCGAGGACCTCGTCGGCATCCCAGTCGATCCGGTTGAGCAGCCGGTGAATACGGTCCGGACCCGCATGCCCGGCCTCCTCAGCCAGCGTCCAGCCGTTCTTCCGCTCCAACGGGGCCATCAGACCACGCATATAGGCCAGCGCCGACTCCCGCGGCTCCACCCTCGAGAACCGGTGAGCGAACCGCTCATGCAACTCCGACAACCCAGCCGACCACACACGGGCATCCGCC
>NZ_JBITDL010000076.1:0-1374 GCF_044454225.1 Streptomyces sp. NPDC051563 | reverse complement strand
GGGTCTGTAAAGTTTTCGGTGTAACTGGGTTGGTTTGTAGGCTCAGATTCGGTTGTTGGTGAGGCGTCCGTCGAAGGCGATGTCGAAGGCCTGGAGGGCTCGCTTCCAGCGGGTCGTCCAGCGTTTGCGGCCGGCGCCGGTCGGGTCGAGAGACATCACCGCGAGGTAGACGCACTTCAGGGCGGCGTTCTCGGAGGGGAAGTGGCCGCGGGCCCGGACCGCCCGGCGGATCCTGGCGTTGACGGACTCGATCGCGTTCGTGGTGCAGACGATCCGGCGGATCTCGGCGTCGAACTGCAGGAACGGGACGAACTCGGCCCAGGCGTTCTCCCACAGCCGGACGATCGCCGGATACTTCTGGCCCCATTCCTCGCAGAACTCGAGGAACCGGCTGGTGGCCGCGTCCTCAGTCGGCGCGGTATAGACCGGCTTCAGTGCCTTCGCGATCTTGTCCCAGTCCTGGCGGCCGGCATAGCGGAACGAGGCCCGAAGGAGGTGGACGACGCAGGTCTGGACGACGGTCTTGGGCCAGACCTCGCCGACCGCGTCGGGCAGGCCCTTCAAGCCGTCGCAGACCAGCATGAGGACGTCCTCGACTCCGCGGTTCTTCAGCTCGGTCAGGACACGCAGCCAGTGCTTGGCGCCTTCCCCACCTTCGCCGCCGGCCCACAGGCCGAGGATGTCGCGGTGGCCTTCGGCCGTAACCGCCAACGCCATATAGATGGGGCGGTTGGCGACCTGGCCGTCGCGGATCTTCACGTTGACGCAGTCGATGAACACGACCGGGTAGACGCGGTCGAGAGGCCTGGCCTGCCATTCGGCCATGCCCTCCATCACCGAGTCGGTGATCGTGGAGATGGTCTGCTTGGAGACCTCGGCTCCGTAGACCTCTGCCAGATGGGCTGAGATCTCGCCGTGGGTCAGGCCCTTCGCCGACAAGGACAGAACCATCTCGTCGACGCCGGTCAGCCGGCGCTGCCGCTTCTTGACGATCTGCGGCTCGAAGGCCCCTTCCCGGTCCCGCGGCACGTCGATCTCCACCGGCCCGACGTCCGTGACGACGGTCTTGGAGCGTTTCCCGTTCCTTGAGTTGCCGCCGTTCTTGCCCGCGGGGTCGTGCCGGTCATACCCGAGATGATCCGTCATCTCGCCCTCGAGAGCGGACTCCAGCAGCCGCTTGGTCAGCTGCTGGAGCAGACCGCCCTCGCCCGTCAGCTGCAGGCCCTCGGCCTGAGCCCGGGCCACGAGCTCGTTCAGGAACCGGTCATCGACAGCCGCCGACGAGGCCCCAGCCTCAGGCGCTATAGCTATGTTCTCGCTGGTCACAGGTGCAATCCTCCATGATCGGAGTTACACCGTTTCTTTTACAGTCCC
>NZ_JBITDL010000075.1:0-1434 GCF_044454225.1 Streptomyces sp. NPDC051563 | reverse complement strand
CATGGGGGTCCCTAAGAATGTGAGGCGGTCCGGGAGGACCGGGTGTGGCTGATGGGGGTCTGTCGTTGATGACTTCGAAGGAATGGCCGCCCGGTCCTCCGGGATGCTCCGACCACTGATTGAGAACTGCGGTCATCGCTGGTTAGGGACCTGTCGGCGGAGTGTTCTTCGGACCATGAAGTGCTGGTCACGAGGGACACGGAGCGAGGGCTTTGACTACGTCTGGCAGGCGGATATGGGTCGGCATCGACGCCGGCAAGGGACATCACTGGGCGGTGGCACTCGACGCTGAGGGCGACTTGCTGTTCTCGACGAAGGTCATCAACGACGAGTCGCAGATCCTGACTCTCATCGAGACCGCCCGCGAGAAGGCGGACGAGGTGCGGTGGGCGGTGGACATCTCCGGCCGGGCTTCCACCCTGCTCGTGGCCTTGCTGGTCGCGCACGGCCAGCAGGTGGTCTACGTTCCAGGCCGGACAGTCAACCGGATGACCGGCGCCTACCGGGGCGAGGGCAAGACCGATGCCAAGGACGCCCGCGTCATCGCCGACCAGGCCCGCATGCGCCGGGACTTCGCCCCGCTTGACACGCCCCCTGAGCTGGTCTCCACGCTGAGGGTGCTGACGAACTACCGGGCCGACCTGATCGCCGACCGGGTCCGGCTGATCAACCGGCTCCGTGACCTGCTGGTCGGCATCTGCCCCGCCCTGGAGCGGGCCTTCGACTACTCCGCGGCCAAGGGCCCGGTCGTCATGCTGACCGAGTACCAGACCCCGGCAGCCCTGCGCCGGACCGGCGTCAAGCGCCTGACGACCTGGCTGGAACGACGCAAGGTCCGCGGCGCCGAGACCGTCGCGGCCAAGGCCGTCGAGGCTGCCCGGTCCCAGCAGATCGCCCTGCCGGGCGAGAAGCGGGCGGCGAAGCTGGTCTGCGATCTCGCCCACCAGCTCCTGGCCCTGGACGAGCGGATCAAGGACAACGACCGGGAGATCCGCGAGACCTTCCGGTCCGACGACCGAGCGGAGATCATCGAGTCCATGCCCGGCATGGGCCCGATCCTCGGCGCCGAGTTCGTCGCCATCGTCGGGGACCTGTCCGGCTACCGCGACGCCGGCCGCCTGGCCTCGCACGCCGGCCTGGCCCCGGTCGCCCGGGACTCCGGCCGACGCACCGGCAACTACCACCGGCCCAAGCGCTACAACCGCCGCCTGCGGCACATCTTCTACATGGCCGCACAGACCGCGATGATGCGGCCCGGCCCCTCCCGGGACTACTACCTCAAGAAGCGCGGCGAAGGGCTGCTGCACACCCAGGCCCTGCTCTCGCTCGCCCGACGACGGATCGACGTGCTCTGGGCGATGCTGCGTGACAAAAGGCTCTTCACCTCCGCCCCACCAGTCACGCAGGCGGCTTGACACGATCATTGAGATTCCT
>NZ_JBITDL010000074.1:0-1942 GCF_044454225.1 Streptomyces sp. NPDC051563 | reverse complement strand
GAATCCGTTGCCCGCGCGGTGGTGACCGTGCGCGAGGACCAGCCCGGAGACAAGCGCATCGTCGCCTACGTGACCCGGGCAACCAGCGACGGAGGAGTAGAAGTAGACGAGCAGCTTCTGCGGACCTTCTGCGGCCAGTCGCTGCCAGAGTTCATGGTGCCCGCAGGGGTGGTGCAGATGGACGAGTTCCCGCTTACACCGAATGGGAAGCTGGACCGAAACTCGCTGCCGGCTCCCCGCTACGCAGTCGGTATGGCCGGGCGGACGCCCCGGACGCCGCAGGAGGAGATCCTGTGCGGTCTGTTCGCGGAGGTGCTCGGACTGGAGCGGGTTGGCATCGACGACGGGTTCTTCGACCTGGGCGGCCACTCCCTATTGGCAACGCGGCTCGTGAGCCGTATTCGCACGATGCTCGGCGTCGAGCTGACAATCAGCGCTCTATTTAACGCTTCCACTCCCGGCGAGCTGAGCAACGCCCTTGGGAATGCGCCCGAGTCCCGGAGTTCACTCCGGGCGCAGCAGCGTCCGAGTCTGCTTCCCTTGTCCTTCGCCCAGAGCCGGCTCTGGTTCCTGGACCATCTTGAGGGTCCCAACTCAACGTACAATGAATACTCGGCGTTTCGCTTGTCGGGCGTCGTGGACGCACGCGCGTTGCGAGCGGCTCTCGTCGATGTGGTGGGTCGTCATGAGGCGTTGCGAACAGTCTTCCCGGAGGTGGACGGCGAGCCGTACCAGCATGTTCTTGGGCCGGATGAGGTGCGGCTCGAGTTCGATGTGAGGGAGATGGACGAGTCCGCCCTGAGTGGTTCGCTCAGGGAGGCCGTGCGGCGGACCTTTGATCTGGAGACCGATCTTCCTGTTCGTGCCGCGCTGTTCGTGCTGGGGCCGCAGGAACACGTCCTCCTGCTGGTCATGCACCACATCGCGTGTGATGGCTGGTCCATGGCTCCTTTGGCCAAGGACCTGTCATCGGCGTACGAGGCTCGGCTGAAGGGCGACGTCCCGAGGTGGGCGCCGTTGTTGGCGCAGTACGCGGATTACACACTCTGGCAGCGCGACGTGCTGGGTGAGACCGGTGATCCGGAGAGCGCGTACGCACACCAGCTCGCGTATTGGGCTCGAGTGCTCGATGGGCTGCCAGACGTCCTGGAGCTCCCGACGGATCGGCCTCGGCCGGCGATCCAGAGCCACCAGGGCGAGGTCGTGGCGTTCCGGTGCGATCGTGATCTGCACCGTGGCCTTGAGCAGCTGGCACAGGAACACGGGTGCACGCTCTTCATGGTCGTGCAGGCAGGTATCGCGGCGTTGCTCACGCGCCTCGGCGCGGGTACCGACATTCCGATCGGGTCGCCCATTGCGGGGCGAACGGATGAGGCCCTCGATGATCTCGTCGGCTTCTTCGTCAACACGTTGGTGCTGCGTACCGACACTTCCGGTGACCCGAGCTTCCGTGAACTGCTCAGGCGGGTTCGGGAGACCGACCTGACCGCGTACAACCACCAAGACCTCCCCTTCGACCGCCTGGTGGAGGCACTCAACCCCGACCGCTCTCTTGATCGCAATCCGCTGTTCCAGGTCATGCTGGCGTTCCAGAACAACGTCGAGGCTGCCTGGGACATCGCTGGCATCAGGATCGGAGACGAGCCTGTTCGGTCCGGCATCTCGAAGTTCGACCTGGCGTTCTCGATTCGTGACGCAGCTGACGGCACCGGACCCTCCAAGGGCTTCAGCGGAACTCTCGAATATTCGACCGACCTGTTCGGCAGGGCGTCGGCGGAAGCGATCGTGGCGCGTCTGGTGCGGCTTCTGGAGGCCGTTGTCGCGGATCCCGACCAGCCGCTGGGAGCGGTTGACGTTCTGTCGTCGGTGGAGCGTCGGCGGGTGATGTCGGAGTGGAATCACACGGCGGCAGAGGTGCCGAGTCTGTCGTTCCCGGGGTTGT
>NZ_JBITDL010000073.1:0-2120 GCF_044454225.1 Streptomyces sp. NPDC051563 | reverse complement strand
TCGACCCGTCGTTCAAGGGTCGCAAGTACGCGTGGTCGCTGCTTTACAAGACGGCCGGCGGGTCGAGCTTCTACAACGGCCAGAACTACAACGCCTCGGGTACGAACGAGGCCCGTGTGGGATACGAATCGAGCTCGGGGGGAACTTCGCGTTCCATTTTCAATTTCGAGTTCGGTACCCAGCTGCACGGTGCCGGTATCCGTACCGCGGTGGTGCGTGCGTTGCAGACGTATTCGTGGTCGTGCACGACGAAGCCGATGGACATCTACTCGACGTACTTGGTGACGTCGTCGAGTACGTGGAACAACACCACCGGCTGGTGGGGCAACAAGGTGGCCACGGAGAACGCCGGTTACGGCTACAACTCCTCCTGCCCCGACAACTGGGTCGCCCCTGACATCAAGGGCCTGGTCACATCGGCCGCGAGCAGCGGCTGGACCGGTTTGGCGCTCGGCTTCAAGGCGCCGAACGAGTCGGACTCGTACTACTGGAAGAAGCTCCTGGCCAACGGTGAGTCGGCCCCCTACCTCGACATCACCTACAACACCCCGCCGGACATCCCGATCGCCGCGAACATGAACACCAGCCCGGGCGGGCCGTGTCTGACCAGCGGGAACGGTACGAGCCTCGGCAAGACCGACATCAACTTCCAGGTCAAGGGCAAGGACCGGGACGGGAACCTCAGCAAGCTGCAGATCGAGGTCTGGGACGCCGTCTCGGGCACGAACGTCCACAACGAGTGGATCGCCGTCAACAGCGACCAGAGCGTCAACCGCACCGTGCCCTGGTCGAAGTTCACCTCGGGCCGCAAATACTTCTGGCTGGCCCGCGCCGTGGACGCCGACGGCTACGGCGCCCCCGGCTCCGGCCCCGCCGATTCCGGTGGCGGCGGCTGGTGCACCTTCACCGTGGACCACGTCGCCCCCGCCAGCCCCGCGATCAAGTCCACCGACTTCCCCGCCCCCGGCCCCGACGCGGCGGAGTGGAGCGTCAACCCGGCCTCGACCCCGAACCAGAGCATCGAGATCCGCGGGAACGGCACCCCGGCCGGAAGCATCCGCGAGTACCAGTGGTCCCTGAACCACCCCACCTGGGAAAACAAGATCACCCCCGGCGCCGGCACCGACCTGGCCACCATCAAACTCCAGGTCGACACCGCCGGACCCAACGTCCTCTACGTCCGCACCGTGGCCACCTCCGGGAACGTCTCCCCGCAGAGCGAGTACCTCTTCTACGTCCAGGCGCGTCCCGGCACCGACACCCCCGGTGACGTCACCGGCGACGGCAGCCCCGACATCCTGGCCATCGACAAGGACGGCAACCTGCGCACCTACGCCGGCGACAAGAAGGGCGACACCGACGCCTGGATCCCCGGCGCCGTGGAGAACGGCAAGCCGGTGGCGCCGGGCTACTTCAAGGACCCGACCGGGACCACGCCCGCGCTGATCGGGCACGCCACCGACTGGCATCCCGGGGACGGCATCACCGACCTCATCGCCCGCATGCCCGACGGGAAGCTCTACATCTACCCCGGCACCGGCACCGGACAGTTCGATGTCGGCCGCCGCCAGGAACTGCAGATGCCGCTGAGCGCACCCGACGCCTCCGCCTTCCGGCAGATCATCGTCACCGAAGACGCCGACGGAGACGGCCTGGGCGACCTGTTCGCCCTCGACGCGGACGCGTTCTGGGCGTTCTCCGGATACACCGGCTCCAGCTTCGCCTCCTACCGCAAGATGGCCACCGGCTGGGCCGCCCGCGACCTCGTCGGGGTCCGGGACGTCTCCGGGGACAAGGTCCCCGACCTCCTCTTCCGCGACAACTCCAATGCCAACCGCACCATGGCCTTGCGCAAGGGCAAGCCCGGCCCCAACGGCATCGGCGCCGACCTCACCTCGCTGCAGTTCGCCGCGAACGCCGCCGACGGCGTCGACAACACCTACGTCACCACCGGCTGGCTCCGCGCCCCCATCCCCATGCTCCTCGGCACCGCCGACGCAACCGGCGACGGCATCCCCGACATCTGGGCCGTCGGCTCCGGCACCGAGGGCTACCAATGGCTCTACGCCGGCAGCGCCACCACCGTCGGCGCAGCCAGCGGCCGCGACGAGGACGGCTGG
>NZ_JBITDL010000072.1:2604-5110 GCF_044454225.1 Streptomyces sp. NPDC051563 | reverse complement strand
CTTCAGAACTAACACAGTGGACGCGAGCAACTGAGGACAAGCCCTCGGCCTATTAGTACCAGTCAGCTCCACCCGTTACCGGGCTTCCACATCTGGCCTATCAACCCAGTCGTCTACTGGGAGCCTTACCCTCTCAAGGAGGTGGGAATACTCATCTTGAAGCAGGCTTCCCGCTTAGATGCTTTCAGCGGTTATCCCTCCCGAACGTAGCCAACCAGCCATGCCCTTGGCAGGACAACTGGCACACCAGAGGTTCGTCCGTCCCGGTCCTCTCGTACTAGGGACAGCCCTTCTCAATATTCCTACGCGCACAGCGGATAGGGACCGAACTGTCTCACGACGTTCTAAACCCAGCTCGCGTACCGCTTTAATGGGCGAACAGCCCAACCCTTGGGACCGACTCCAGCCCCAGGATGCGACGAGCCGACATCGAGGTGCCAAACCATCCCGTCGATATGGACTCTTGGGGAAGATCAGCCTGTTATCCCCGGGGTACCTTTTATCCGTTGAGCGACGGCGCTTCCACAAGCCACCGCCGGATCACTAGTCCCGACTTTCGTCCCTGCTCGACCCGTCGGTCTCACAGTCAAGCTCCCTTGTGCACTTACACTCAACACCTGATTGCCAACCAGGCTGAGGGAACCTTTGGGCGCCTCCGTTACTTTTTGGGAGGCAACCGCCCCAGTTAAACTACCCATCAGACACTGTCCCTGATCCGGATCACGGACCGAGGTTAGACATCCAGCACGACCAGAGTGGTATTTCAACGACGACTCCACAACCACTGGCGTGGCCGCTTCAAAGTCTCCCACCTATCCTACACAAGCCGAACCGAACACCAATATCAAACTATAGTAAAGGTCCCGGGGTCTTTCCGTCCTGCTGCGCGAAACGAGCATCTTTACTCGTAGTGCAATTTCACCGGGCCTATGGTTGAGACAGTCGAGAAGTCGTTACGCCATTCGTGCAGGTCGGAACTTACCCGACAAGGAATTTCGCTACCTTAGGATGGTTATAGTTACCACCGCCGTTTACTGGCGCTTAAGTTCTCAGCTTCGCCACACCGAAATGTGACTAACCGGTCCCCTTAACGTTCCAGCACCGGGCAGGCGTCAGTCCGTATACATCGCCTTACGGCTTCGCACGGACCTGTGTTTTTAGTAAACAGTCGCTTCTCGCTGGTCTCTGCGGCCACCCCCAGCTCAGGAAGCAAGTTCCTTCACCAGTGATGGCCCCCCTTCTCCCGAAGTTACGGGGGCATTTTGCCGAGTTCCTTAACCATAGTTCACCCGAACGCCTCGGTATTCTCTACCTGACCACCTGAGTCGGTTTAGGGTACGGGCCGCCATGAAACTCGCTAGAGGCTTTTCTCGACAGCATAGGATCATCCACTTCACCACAATCGGCTCGGCATCAGGTCTCAGCCTTATATGAGGGACGGATTTGCCTACCCCTCGGCCTACACCCTTACCCCGGGACTACCACCGCCCGGGCTGGACTACCTTCCTGCGTCACCCCATCGCTTACCTACTACAAGTCTGGTCCGCCGGCTCCACCACTTTCCTTTCCCCGAAGGGTCCGGAACGGCTTCACGGGCTTAGCATCGCCTGATTCGATATTGGGCGTTTCAAAGCGGGTACCGGAATATCAACCGGTTGTCCATCGACTACGCCTGTCGGCCTCGCCTTAGGTCCCGACTTACCCTGGGCAGATCAGCTTGACCCAGGAACCCTTAGTCAATCGGCGCACACGTTTCTCACGTGTGTATCGCTACTCATGCCTGCATTCTCACTCGTGAACCGTCCACAACTAGCTTCCGCTGCTGCTTCACCCGGCACACGACGCTCCCCTACCCATCACAGCAGGCGTTGGCCCTATTGCTGCAATGACACGACTTCGGCGGTACGCTTGAGCCCCGCTACATTGTCGGCGCGGAATCACTTGACCAGTGAGCTATTACGCACTCTTTCAAGGGTGGCTGCTTCTAAGCCAACCTCCTGGTTGTCTCTGCGACTCCACATCCTTTCCCACTTAGCGTACGCTTAGGGGCCTTAGTCGATGCTCTGGGCTGTTTCCCTCTCGACCATGGAGCTTATCCCCCACAGTCTCACTGCCACGCTCTCACTTACCGGCATTCGGAGTTTGGCTAAGGTCAGTAACCCGGTAGGGCCCATCGCCTATCCAGTGCTCTACCTCCGGCAAGAAACACGTGACGCTGCACCTAAATGCATTTCGGGGAGAACCAGCTATCACGGAGTTTGATTGGCCTTTCACCCCTAACCACAGGTCATCCCCCAGGTTTTCAACCCTGGTGGGTTCGGTCCTCCACGAAGTCTTACCTCCGCTTCAACCTGCCCATGGCTAGATCACTCCGCTTCGGGTCTAGAGCGTGCAACTCAATCGCCCTATTCGGACTCGCTTTCGCTACGGCTTCCCCACACGGGTTAACCTCGCTACACACCGCTAACTCGCAGGCTCATTCTTCAAAAGGCACGCAGTCACGACG
>NZ_JBITDL010000072.1:0-2506 GCF_044454225.1 Streptomyces sp. NPDC051563 | reverse complement strand
CCCACGGCTTGTAGGCACACGGTTTCAGGTACTATTTCACTCCGCTCCCGCGGTACTTTTCACCATTCCCTCACGGTACTATCCGCTATCGGTCACCAGGGAATATTTAGGCTTAGCGGGTGGTCCCGCCAGATTCACACGGGATTTCTCGGGCCCCGTGCTACTTGGGAGATTCTTAAGCAAGCCGCTGATGTTTCGTCTACGGGGGTCTTACCCTCTACGCCGGACCTTTCGCATGTCCTTCGACTACATCAACGGTTTCTGACTCGCCGACCGGCCGGCAGACCGATCAAAAGAATTCCCACAACCCCGCATGCGCAACCCCTGCCGGGTATCACACGCATACGGTTTGGCCTCATCCGGTTTCGCTCGCCACTACTCCCGGAATCACGGTTGTTTTCTCTTCCTGCGGGTACTGAGATGTTTCACTTCCCCGCGTTCCCTCCACACTGCCTATGTGTTCAGCAGTGGGTGACAGCCCATGACGACTGCCGGGTTTCCCCATTCGGACACCCCCGGATCAAAGCTCAGTTGGCAGCTCCCCGGGGCCTATCGCGGCCTCTCACGTCCTTCATCGGTTCCTGGTGCCAAGGCATCCACCGTGCGCCCTTAAAAACTTGGCCTACAGATGCTCGCGTCCACTGTGTAGTTCTCAAGCAACGACCAGTCACCCATCACCCTCACCCAAAAGGTGAAGTTCACTGGGGCCGGCATCGC
This sequence comes from Streptomyces sp. NPDC051563, assembly GCF_044454225.1. Taxonomy (NCBI): domain Bacteria; kingdom Bacillati; phylum Actinomycetota; class Actinomycetes; order Kitasatosporales; family Streptomycetaceae; genus Streptomyces; species Streptomyces sp. NPDC051563. Next base: position 1,789 of record NZ_JBITDL010000072.1, on the reverse strand, counting down.
GAAGATAAGACCTTACGGCCGTACCCTCAGACACCCAACAACGTGCCAAGCACGATCCCCGCCACTCTTCCTGTTTTCCACGCCGAAGCAGTACTCACAGAAGGTTTTGGAAACCGTGCCAACTAATCAACGTTCCACCCTGAGCTGACCGTGCAGAACGTTTGTCTGCAATCGGTACTGTGCTCCTTAGAAAGGAGGTGATCCAGCCGCACCTTCCGGTACGGCTACCTTGTTACGACTTCGTCCCAATCGCCAGTCCCACCTTCGACAGCTCCCTCCCTTACGGGTTGGGCCACCGGCTTCGGGTGTTACCGACTTTCGTGACGTGACGGGCGGTGTGTACAAGGCCCGGGAACGTATTCACCGCAGCAATGCTGATCTGCGATTACTAGCAACTCCGACTTCATGGGGTCGAGTTGCAGACCCCAATCCGAACTGAGACCGGCTTTTTGAGATTCGCTCCACCTCACGGTATCGCAGCTCATTGTACCGGCCATTGTAGCACGTGTGCAGCCCAAGACATAAGGGGCATGATGACTTGACGTCGTCCCCACCTTCCTCCGAGTTGACCCCGGCGGTCTCCTGTGAGTCCCCATCACCCCGAAGGGCATGCTGGCAACACAGGACAAGGGTTGCGCTCGTTGCGGGACTTAACCCAACATCTCACGACACGAGCTGACGACAGCCATGCACCACCTGTATACCGACCACAAGGGGGGCACTATCTCTAATGCTTTCCGGTATATGTCAAGCCTTGGTAAGGTTCTTCGCGTTGCGTCGAATTAAGCCACATGCTCCGCTGCTTGTGCGGGCCCCCGTCAATTCCTTTGAGTTTTAGCCTTGCGGCCGTACTCCCCAGGCGGGGAACTTAATGCGTTAGCTGCGGCACCGACGACGTGGAATGTCGCCAACACCTAGTTCCCAACGTTTACGGCGTGGACTACCAGGGTATCTAATCCTGTTCGCTCCCCACGCTTTCGCTCCTCAGCGTCAGTAATGGCCCAGAGATCCGCCTTCGCCACCGGTGTTCCTCCTGATATCTGCGCATTTCACCGCTACACCAGGAATTCCGATCTCCCCTACCACACTCTAGCTAGCCCGTATCGAATGCAGACCCGAGGTTAAGCCTCGGGCTTTCACATCCGACGTGACAAGCCGCCTACGAGCTCTTTACGCCCAATAATTCCGGACAACGCTTGCGCCCTACGTATTACCGCGGCTGCTGGCACGTAGTTAGCCGGCGCTTCTTCTGCAGGTACCGTCACTTTCGCTTCTTCCCTGCTGAAAGAGGTTTACAACCCGAAGGCCGTCATCCCTCACGCGGCGTCGCTGCATCAGGCTTTCGCCCATTGTGCAATATTCCCCACTGCTGCCTCCCGTAGGAGTCTGGGCCGTGTCTCAGTCCCAGTGTGGCCGGTCGCCCTCTCAGGCCGGCTACCCGTCGTCGCCTTGGTGGGCCATTACCCCACCAACAAGCTGATAGGCCGCGGGCTCATCCTTCACCGCCGGAGCTTTTAACCCCCGCCCATGCAGGCAGGAGTGTTATCCGGTATTAGACCCCGTTTCCAGGGCTTGTCCCAGAGTGAAGGGCAGATTGCCCACGTGTTACTCACCCGTTCGCCACTAATCCACCCCGAAGGGCTTCATCGTTCGACTTGCATGTGTTAAGCACGCCGCCAGCGTTCGTCCTGAGCCAGGATCAAACTCTCCATGAATGTTTACCCGTAATCGGGTGCACACGCACTTAGAGCGGGACAGTCATGTCGGAATAAGACCGACCGTCCACTGC
>NZ_JBITDL010000071.1:0-5426 GCF_044454225.1 Streptomyces sp. NPDC051563 | reverse complement strand
CGCCACCATGCACAACCTCGCCATGACACGGTGAAACAGCAGGTCAATCACCACTCCGGCCTGCATAAGACGGACCTTCTGAAACAACCTTTAGGCCTCGCGGGCCCGCGCGCCGCCCGTGGCCGGGCGGTGCCGGTTCCGTGCGCTCAGTTCGCGGCGGCCCGTGCCGGGCGCCTGAGCAGGTAGCCAGCCGCGGACACGACGAGCACCGCCATGCAGGCGATGAAGACCAGTCCCGCGCCCTCGAGCCCGAGGGGGCCCTCCAGCAGGCCCACCCCGATCACGGGCAGCGAGATGCCCACGTACGCCACCAGGAACAGGGTGGAGATCACGGCGGCCCGCTGGTCCGCGGGAGAGGCCCCGGCCACGGCGGACAGGGCCCCGCGGAAGGCGAGCCCCTGCCCGAGTCCGCCGACGAGGGCGCTCAGCACCACCAGCGCCAGCAGGTCCCACACGAGCGCGCCCGCGAGCAGCGCCAGCCCGGCGAGGAGCACGGCGCATCCCAGCGGCAGGGAGCGCTGCACGCCGACCCGGCCGACGGCCAGCTGCCCGGCGGTCGAGGCGAAGAAGGCCAGGGCGACCACCAGCCCGCTCAGGGCCCGGTTGTGCACGTCCAGCGACTCGGCGAGGAACGCCGGGCTGACGGAGGTGAACACCCCGAACAGGGCGAATCCCACGAACGCGGCGGTCGCGGCCGGTCCGAACACCGCCCGTACCTGCGGAGGCAGGGCGGGCGGCTGCGGTCGTACGGTGCTCAGCGGCCGCCGCTCGCGGACCGTTTCCGGAAGCGTCAGCAGGACGAGGACCGCGCCCGCCACGAGGCCGAGGTGCACCACGAAGGGCAGGTACAGCGGCCAGGAGGCGTACTGCGCGAGGACTCCGGCGAGCAGCGGGCCGCAGCCCAGCCCGCCCATGTTGGCGGCCGTCGCCACGAAGGTGGCCCGGGCGGCGCCGCCGGGCGGCGCCAGCTCCATCACGTACGCCGTGGCGGCCCCGGTGAACAGGCCGGCGGACAGGCCGGACAGCAGCCGCCCCGCGTACAGCCAGGGCATCCCGTCGGCGCACAGGAAGCAGACGGCGCTCAGCGCGGCGAATCCCAGACCGGCCAGCAGCACCGGCCGCCGGCCCACGGCGTCCGAGGCGTTGCCCGCCAGCAGCAGGACGCCGATGACCCCGAAGGCGTAGACGGCGTACACCACGGTGACCATCAGCGCGGAGAAGCCGAACTTCTCCTGGTAGAGCCCGTAGAGGGGGGTCGGCAGCGTGGTGCCGGCCATGCAGACGGCGAACACCGCGCCCGCGGACAGGCACCGGCGCCACCCTTGTCGATCAAGGTCCATGCGGCCGACCGTATCCCGTGGGGGGCCCGGGGCCCGCGTCAGTACACCAGTTTGTAGGTCACGTCCTTGGCGACCGGCTCCGGTGCGGTGTCCGTGTAGACGAGCCGGATCGTGGTGAACTGCCGCAGATCGGGGTGGTCCGGCCAGGCCTGCGGCCGGCTCAGGGTCACGGTGACCGGGTAGGCGCGGAAGCGGCCGGCCGCGCAGTACGGGCGGCAGTCGTTCACCATGTCGGTGCCGGTGGCCGTGGCGCTGCCCGGTCCCCAGCTGTTCCAGCGCAGGCCGACGAGCCGGTTGTTCCCGTCGCCGCAGGCGAGGAGGTACTCCGCGGGGCGCACCTGGGCCTGCGAGGAGCAGTCGACGACCACGACCGGGTCCTGGGGATCCAGGGTCGGCGCCGCAGACGCGGCGCCGGTGCGGGCGGACGCCGGGAGCGCGGCGGCCGGGACCAGTGCGGCCGTCAGGGCCGCCATCGCACACAGCAGGGTCGCCGTTCTCCGCGCCGTGCGCCGGGATGCGCGTGCGGGGCGCCCACCTGCGGAAACGTTCACGGAAGACCTTCCTTGCCACTCTGCGTGCCGCCGGCGGCACCGGGGTCTTCCCAGCTTCCCCCATGGGGGTGAAGCCCGCACCCGCGGGAGCGGGTGCGGGTTCGGGTGGCGGGTCAGTTCTTGCGCAGCAGGGCGCAGACGAAGTCCTCCTGGACCTCCCGGACGTGTGCGAGCAGGTCCGGGTTGCTGGTCAGGGAGGTCTGCGCGGTGATCGTGAAGGTCAGCGAGCGCCGGCCGTCCGCCGTGGCCGCGGCGAGCTGCGTGTAGCCGGCCGTGTTGCCGGTGTGGCCGTACACCGTCCCGCAGCGCGTGGTGTAGCGGAAGATCCCCAGGCCCGCCTCGGTGCGGCCGGGGCCGGGGGGCTGGGACAGGGCGCCGGGGATGAAGCGGAACTGCTGGCGCCGGGTGCGCTCCGAGACGAGGGTGCCGCCCGCGTAGCCCCGGATGAAGGCGGTGAGGTCCTTGGGCGTGGAGACGATGCCCCCGGAGGCCCAGGCTCCCGAGGCGCCCACGGCCTCACTGACGTCGACGGGGCCCTCCTGCGGGTCGATCTGGTAGCCGTGGAGGTAGGGATCGGGCAGCCGGTATCCCTGGGGCAGGCTCGTGGCCTTCAGGCCCAGGGGCTCGTAGACGAGCTCGCGCAGCAGCGTCTCGTACCGGCGTCCGGTGGCGGCCTCGGCCATGAGGGCGATGGCGATGTTGTCGGAGTTGGAGTACGCGTAGCGGCTGCCCGGCGGGAAGCCGAGGTCCTCGTCGGCGACGAAGTCGAGCAGGCGGCGGGAGTCGAAGTGGTGGCGGGGGTCCTCGGAGATGATGTCGATGAACCCCGGGGAGCTCGAATAGTCGGGCAGTCCGCTGGTGTGGTTGAGGAGTTGACGGAGCGTCACCGCGTGCCAGGCGGCCGGCTGCCCGGGCAGGACCTCGCCGATCGTGTCGTCGAGGTGCAGCCGGCCGCGGTCGACGAGCCGGAGGGCCACCGCTCCGCTGAAGGCCTTGGCGACGCTGGCGATCCGCATGTGGTCCGTCGCCCGGGGCGGGCGGCCGCTCTCCACGTCGCCGGCGCCCGCCCGGTAGACCTGCGTACGGTCGCCGTCGGCGAGGACGGCGATGACCCCGGGCGGCCCGTCGGGCCGCTCCACCAGCTCGCGCAGCTCCTGCTGGAGGGCGGCCCCGGGCGGCGGATTGCGGTCCGCTCCGGCCTGTGCGGGCGGTACGGAGACGGCGAGCAGGGCGCCGCACACGGCGGTGGCGGCGGCCAGGCGCAGCGACGGACGGATCCGACCGGAGCGGCCGTGCGGGCGTCGGGACACGGGGGTACCTCCCGGGAAGGCGGATGCGGTGGCCCACGATGGCAGGGCCCGCACCGCCCCCGGCCGCGACGCGGCCGCACGCCGCCGCACCGTGGCCCATCCGGCCCCCACGGGCCCGGCCGGCCGGCGCGGCGCCGGGCGGGGCTACCAGACGGGGATGGGCGCGGGCGCCTCCGTGCCGAGGTCCGGTGCGTCGCGGAGTTCGACAGTGGTCCCGGGCCGGTGGAGTTCGAGGATCACCAGGGTGTTCCCGCCCGCGCGCCACAGGGGGCCCGGTGCGTAGAGGGTGCGCTGCGGGCCGCGCTCCCAGAACCGGCCCAGGGCGAAGCCGTTCAGCCAGACCATGCCCTTGGTCCACCCGGGGAGCGCGAGGAACGCGTCGGCCGCGGAGTCCAGTTCGACGGTGACCCGGTGGAAGGACGGGCCGTCCGGGAGGGCGCCGTGGCCGAAGGCGAGTCCCGACAGGTCGTCGAGGGGCAGCGGCCTGGTCTCCCAGCCGAACTGGTACTGGTTGTCCAGCCTGACCCCGTCGCGGATGCCCTTGCGATCGGCCAGCAGGGGGCCGTAGTTGATGCGTCCCTGGTTCTCCACGAGGATGTCGAGCTCCGCTCCCCCGTCGGGTACGGCGACGGTCAGTGCCGCGAGCGGCTCGTCCCGTTCCAGCAGCCCGATCTCCCGGCCGTCCAGGAAGACCTGGGCCCGGTCGGCCAGCCCGTCGATGCGCAGGGCCGCCTCGGGCAGGGGTCCCCGCAGGCGGGTGCGGTAGTGGATCAGGCCCAGGGACTGGCCGGCTTCCTCCATGGTCAGCGGTTCGACGTGGTGCGCGGGCTTGGAGAGTACGTCCAGGGAGTCGGCCAGCGAGACGCTTCCCCCGACGGCGAACGTCCGGGGCGCCACCCGCGGGGGCAGGGCGGGGGGCTCGTGGGTGACGGGGGCCGTGTGACGGCCGATGACCTCACGGAAGAGGTGGAACTTCGGGGTGAGTTCGCCCGCTTCGCCGACGGGGGCGTCGTAGTCGTAGCTCGTGACGTCGGGCTGGTAGGAAGTGCCGTCGTGGTTGGCGCCGTTCCACCAGCCGAAGTTGGTGCCGCCGTGCCCCATGTAGATGTTCACCGAGGCACCCGCGGCGAGCAGGCTGTCCAGGGTGTCGGCGGCGTCCTGCGCGTCGCGCGTGTGGTGCGGCTCGCCCCAGTGGTCGAACCAGCCGTGCCAGTACTCCACGCAGACCAGCGGGCCGTGCGGCTGGTAGGTGCGCAGGGTGGCGAGGGAGCTCTCGGGGCGCGAGCCGAAGGTCCCGGTGGTCAGGACGCCGGGGATGCGGCCGCCGAGCTGGAACCCGTGGTCGGCGCCGTCGGTGGTGAACAGCAGGCAGTCGAGGCCCCGTCGGACCAGGCCGTCGCGGAGGTGTTCCAGATAGCCGGTGTCGTTGCCGAAGCTGCCGTACTCGTTCTCGACGCCCATGGCCACCACCGGACCGCCCCGGCTGCCGAGCAGGGGAACCAGTACCGGGGCCAGGGCGTCGAACCAGGCGTCGACCGCGGCCAGGTACGCGGGGTGGCGGCGGCGGAGCCGCATCGTGCGGTCGGCCAGCAGCCATCCGGGCAGCCCTCCGAACTCCCATTCGGCGCAGATGTAGGGGCCCGGCCGGACGATGACGTCGAGTCCCAGGTCGCCGGCGGTGCGCACGAAGGCCGCGACGTCGTTCGGCCCGTCGAAGTCGAACGCGCCGGGCCGGGGCTCGTGGACGTTCCAGGCCACATAGGTCTCGACGGTGTTCACGCCCATCGCCCGCAGGCGCCGCAGGCGGTCGGCCCAGAGGTCCGGGTGCACCCGGAAGTAGTGGATGGCCGCGGAGACGATCCGGTGCGGGCTGCCGTTCCGCAGGAAGCCGGTCTCGTCCGTGGCCAGCGTCGTGATCGGCGTCGTGATCGGCGGGTGGGGTGGCTTCACGTGTGCGCTCTCTTTCGGTGCCTTCGGATGGCGCATAGAAAGCGCTTTCCATCGCCACTGATCACGCTAGGCCGAAGCAGCCCGAGGGGTCAAGGGAGATCGCACGGGCAAGAGCGGGCCGGGGGGGGGGGGGGGGGGGGGGGGGGGGGGGGGGGGGGCGGGGGGCCCCGGGGGGGGGGGGGGGGCGGGGCGACCGGGAGGGTCATGCCCAGGAGCCCGCACGGCACGTCGGGGGTGGCGTACGGGAGGTGCAGGCGGCCCTCGGGGGTCCAGCG
>NZ_JBITDL010000070.1:0-8075 GCF_044454225.1 Streptomyces sp. NPDC051563 | reverse complement strand
CACCCTGCGGGCGGGGGGGGGCGCCGCGGGGGGCGCCGCTAGGGGGACCAGCCCCCCGCAAAACCCCCCCCCGGGCGGGGCCCCCCCCCCCCCGGCGGGGGGGGGGGGGGGGGGCCCGCCCGGGTGGTGCTCAGGTGGCGCTCAGACGGTGCTCAGGGCGCCGGGGACGTCAGCTCACCTGGAGGGTGACGTCGTCCACGACGAAGGAGGTCTGCAGGGAGGCGTCCTCCACGCCCTGGAACTTCAGCGTGACCGTCTGCCCGGCGAACTGGGAGACGTCGTACGTCTTGAGCTGGTAGCCGGCGGCCGCGTTCACGTTGGACAGGCTCGCCAGCGTCTGGCCGCCCACCGACACGGTGAAGGTGTCGTAGACCGTGTTCTCGGTCTCGGCGGTGTCGATGTGCAGGTAGAAACCGAGCTGGTACGAGGAGCAGCCGGTCGGGATGGTCACGGACTGGGCGGCGCTGTCCGTGCGGGGCGTGCCGTAGCCGTTGAGCCAGGCCTTGTACGTGCCGCCGTGCGGGGTCTGGCCCGCCTGGTTGGTGATGACGTTCGTGGTGGTCGTCCACGGGGTGGTGCCGCTCTCGAACCCGCCGTTCGCGACGAGCTGGCGCGGGGTGCAGGAGGGGCCGGTGCCCGTGACGGTCAGGGTGTAGGTGGTGGTGTGGCTGACCGAGCCGGCGCCGGTGACGGTCAGGGTGTAGGTGCCGGGCGCGGTGCTCGCGCCGACCTGGACGGAGAGCGTGGAGGAGCTGCCCGACTGGACGGAGGAGGGGCTCAGCGAGGCCGTGGTGCCGGCGGGGGCGCCGGTCACCGACAGGGCGACGGTCTGGGCGGCTCCGCTGACGGTCGCGGTGTTGATCGTGGAGCTGGTGCTGCCGCCCTGGGCGGCGCTGCCGGTGGCCGGGGAGGCGCTGATCGAGAAGTCCGGGCCGGGGGTGGTGCCGCCGACGGCCTGGTTCCAGACCGTGTAGGCCACGCCGTCGGCGCTGCGGTCCAGGACCGTGGCGTTGATGTTGCTCGTGGTGTCGCAGGAGGAGTGGTAGCAGGAGTCGTACGCCGCGTTCGCGGTGCCGCCCCACTTCGTGGCCTGGGCCGAGGTCTTGCGGGCGCTGGCACCGGCGGCGTAGCCGGAGGTGGGGATGCCGCCCTGCTGGAAGGAGTAGTCGTCACTGCGGCCCTGGCCCTCGGTGTTCTCCTCGGGAGCGAGGTTCAGCGAGGTCCAGTAGGCCTTGAGCGGGGCGGCCGCGGTGGAGTTGACGTTGTTGATGAAGTAGCCGCCGTTGGGCGAGCCGACCATGTCGAAGTTGTAGTAGGCCTTGATGGCCGACTTCTGGGTGCTGCTGAGCTGGTTGACGTAGAACTTCGAGCCGTTGAGGCCCTGCTCCTCGTCGGTCCACCAGGCGAAGCGCACGTGCTTGGTCATCGTGGGGTTCTTCTGGGCGAGGACGAGCGCGTTCTCCAGCAGGGTCGCGGAGCCCGAGCCGTTGTCGTTGATGCCCGGACCGGCCGAGACGCTGTCGAGGTGCGCGCCGAACATGATCGTCTGGTCGGCGGGGCCGCCGGGCCAGTCGGCGATCAGGTTGTTCGACGGGTAGGTGCACGAGGTGCAGTTCTGCTCGGTCACCGTGTAGCCGGCGGCCTGCAGCTTGCCCTTCACGTACGCCACCGAGGCCGTGTAACCGGCGCTGCCCGCCCGGCGGTTGCCGCCGTTCTGGGTGGCGATGGTGTTCAGCTGGGTCAGGTGCGCCCGGACGGCGGCCACGTCGATGTCGGGTGCGCCGGGCGGGGGCGTTGTACCGCCCACGGTGAGCGCGTAGTCGACGGTGTGCGAGAGGCTCGTGCCCTGGCCCTTGACCACGACGGTCGAGGATCCGGGAGCCGCGCTGGAGGAGGCGGTCAGCGTCAGCGTCGAGGACTGGCCGGACTGCACGGTGGCCGGGCTGAAGGAGGCGGTGACCCCGGCCGGGAGGCCGGAGGCGCTGAGGGTCACCTGCTGGGCGGTGCCCGTGGAGATGGCGGTGGCGACCGTGGTGGTGACCGAGGAGCCCTGCTGGACGGTGCCCGAGGCCGGGTTCAGCGCCAGCGAGAAGTCGCTGTTCTGGCCGCTCGGGGTGCAGGTCGTGTCACCGGACTGGGCGGGCACGCTGATGGCGTCCCAGGCGGCCTTGGTCTTGTTGAACAGGTCGCAGGTGGTGTCCAGCGACTTGGCGGAACTCAGCGTCGCCGTGCGGTACTTCTTGTAGGACATGCTGGAGGTCTTCAGCAGCATGCCGCCGTAGAAGATCTTGCCGGCGTTCTGGACGCCGACCCCGGTCAGCGTGGACTGGTTGCAGGTGCTGCTGTTCGGCTTGCCGCCGCCCGGGCTGGTGCCCTCGGCGAGCAGGTAGAACCAGTGGTTCAGGGGGCCGGCGGCCGCGTGCACCTCGGTGTTCGGTATCGAGGAGCTGTAACAGGCGGGGTCGTTGTTGACGGCCGCGGGGTTGTACATGTTGCGGATCGGACCGTTGCCCACGAGGTTGATCATCTCGCCGACCGTGTAGTCCGGAGTGTCGTACGGGGAGGGCTCGTTGACGAAGGCCTCGGTCAGTGCGCCGAAGATGTCACCGGTGGCCTCGCCGAGCCCGGACTCCTGGCCGCTGGTGCCGCCCGGGGTGTTGGTGTCGATCGCGTGCCCGTACTCGTGGGCGACCACGTCGATGCCGGCGATCCACTCGTTGGCGTTGTTGTGGCCGATGCTGACGGAGCTGCCGTCCCAGTACGCGTTGACGTCGTTCAGGCCGACCTTGGCCGGGAAGCTGCGGCCGTTGCCGCTGACGCCGTTGCGGCCGAGCCACTGGCTCAGCATGTCCCACTGCTTCTGCGCGGCGAACATCAGGTCCACGCAACCGGTCTCCTTGGAGGTCGGGTTGCCCGTGCCCCAGGAGTCGGAGGACTTCGAGAAGACCGAGCCGGAGCTGTAGTCGGCGCAGCTCAGACCGGTCCGGTTCGGGTCGCGCAGGGAGTACGTGCCACCCGAGGCCGTGGTGTCGATGGTCAGCGGGTTCGGGCCGTTCCACTTGCTGTTGCCACTGCCCGCCACCACCTCGTCGAAGGTGTCGACGACCTTGCCGGTGCGGGCGTCCACGAACACGTGGAGCTTGCTGGGCGCCTTGGCGGTCCGCCCGGTCAGAACGGTCTCCCAGGCCAGCACCGCCTTGTCGTCCTTGAGCTTGACGACGAGCCGGCTGCTCTCCACCTTGTCGGTCTTGACCTGCCGGGTGCGCGAGACGCTCTCGGCGGCCTGCGCCGAGACCGACGCGGTGGTGGACACGTCGATCACGGTCGCGGAGGCCGACTGCAGGGCGCGCACCCGGCCCTCGCCGTCGGCGAGGACGACCGCGTCGCCGCCGACGACCGGCAGGCCGCGGTAACTGCGCTCGTACGCGACGGAGTAGAGGTCCTTCACCCAAGGGGTGACCAGGCGCCGGTCGTACTGCTGCTGCGGGGAGTTGACCAGGCTGTCGAGCCCGCTGCGCACGGCCGCGTCGGCCGCGGCGACCGCCCGTTCGGCAGAAGGGGCCGGGGCGGGATCCGCGTTCTGCGCGGCGGTGGCGGTGGTGGCCAGCGTGCCGGCGAGGCCCGTGGTCAGCACCATGGCCGCGAGGGCGGCCATCCATCTGGTGGGCTGCAAGAGTCCACTCCGATCGTGTGGGGGGATGGGGCGGGGAGGGGAAAGGCGGTCTGGCTGTTCGCGGCCGAGTATGGGCGTGTCCATGACGACATCGGGACATCTCTGCCGACATAAGACCGGCGTTATGGTGCAGCCGGATGACGCTGCGTAAGCTGCCCGGATGCAGCTGGAGTTGAGACATCTGCAGGCCGTCTGCCAGATAGCGGAGACCGGAAGCCTGGGGGGCGCGGCGCGGATCCTCGGGGTCTCCCAGCCGGCGCTCTCCGCCCAGCTGCGCCGGATCGAACGGGTCACCGGCGGCGAGCTCTTCGTCCGCGGCCGGCTCGGGGTCGAACCCACCCCGCTCGGCCAGTTCGTCCTGGCCAAGGCCCGCCGGGTGCTCAGCGAGATGGACGCCCTCGGCGCCGAGACCCGGGCCCGGACCGCCGACGCCCCGCTGCGCCTGGGCTGCATCCTGCTGGTGCTGATCGACGGACTGATCGCCCGCCAGGACCTGGTCCTGGCGGGCCGGGAGATCACCGTGGACCTGGAGGACTCGGTGACCGCCCTGGTGCGGATGCTCGGCGCGGGCCGCTACGACGTCATCGTGTACGGAGAGGTGAACGACCACGAGGTGCCGCTGCCCGCGGGGGTGACGGCCCGCACCCTGGTCCCCAGGGAGCCCTTCTGCATCCGGATGTCGGCCCGGCACCCGCTGGCCCGCCTGGAGGCCCTCGACCTCGCGGACCTCGCCGACGAGCAGTGGATGACCCTGGTCGAGGACGACGACGGCGGACCCGAGGCGCTGGTCGAGGCCTGCGCCAAGGCGGGCTTCGTCCCCGCGCTGCGCTACCGGATCACCGACCGCATGATGCAGTACGACCTGATCTCCGCGGGCCGGGCCGTCTCCCTCAGCCAGCCCACCGCACCCGCCGTGGCGGGCACGGTGATGCGCCCGCTGATCGGGGCGCCGATCACCGGGCGCATCCGGCTCGCCTGGAACCGCTCGGCGGTCTCGGCGCGCCAGGCGGAACTCTTCTTCCGGTCGGCCGCCTACGCGTACCTCGCCAATGTGGACAACAACCCCTTCCACCGGGCGTGGTGGGACGAGCATCCGGAAGCCCACCCGGTCCTCGACTGAAGCCGTTCACAGACCCTGACGTCATTTCATACTCCGTACATGGAACGGGTATGGGGATCCCCTTACGCTCTCCGCATGGCAGCGGCCGCCACGTCATTTCCCCTTCGGAGTGCAGGAGGAAATACCCATGAGCAAGAGAGTCCGTACGCAGGTCAGCCGGAGAGGATTCCTCGCCGGCACCGCGGCGGCCGCGGCCGCCGCCACCGTGCCCGCGATCGGCCAGGCGGCAGCGGCCCCCGCAGCGGCCGCGGGCCGGCCGAACATTCTACTGATCGTCACCGATGACCAGCCCAAACAGACCGACTGGGCCGTGCAGAAGACCATCGGCTGGCTCGCCGGACAGGGCGTGAAGTTCAACCACGGGCACGTCACCACCCCGCTGTGCGCACCCTCCCGCTCCTCGGTGTTCTCCGGCCGGTACGCCCACAATCACGGAGTGCGCAACAATGGCTCCGCGGCCGCGCTCGACCAGAACACCACCGTCCAGCGCTATCTGAAGCAGGCCGGATATCGCACGGGCCTCTTCGGCAAATACCTCAATTCCTGGAACATCGCGGACGCGCCCCCGCATTTCGAGGATTTCGCCCTGCTCCAGCCCTCCTACGTGGACGGCAAGTGGAACGTCAACGGGACGGTCCAGACGATCAACGGCTACACCACGAACGTCATCAAGAACCGGACGCTGAGCTTCCTGGACAAGGCGGCCACCGACACCCGCCCCTGGTTCGCCTACGTGACCCCGTACGCCTCGCACGGACCCCGCACCCCCGAGCCCAAGTACGCGGGCACCCCCGTACCCGAATGGAACGGCCGGCCCTCCGTCACCGAGGCCGACCGCAGCGACAAGCCGCCCTACATCCAGGACGCCACCGGCACCCTGGAGGACGGCAAGCGCATCCGTGCGGAGCAGCTGCGCACGCTCCTCTCGGTCGACGACGCGGTCCAGGCCTTCAAGGACAAGCTGGCGGCCACCGGGCAGCTCGACAACACCCTCGTGATCTACATCGGCGACAACGGCTTCGGCTGGGCCGACCACGGCTGGACCGCCAAGTCGGTGCCCTACAGCCCCGCCCACGAGGTGCCCTTCTACCTCTCCTGGCCCGCCGGGGGCCTCGGAGCCGGCACGGTGGACAACCGGATCGTCGCCAACATCGACATCGCGCCCACCATCCTCGACGCCGCCGGGATCACCCCGAACACCCCGCAGGACGGCCGGTCGCTGCTGAGCTCGTACAGCCGCGACCACCTGCTCGTCGAATGGTGGAAGCAGGGCACCGGCCCCGACCACCGCACCTGGTCCTCCTACGTGGCCAAGGACAAGCAGTACGTGGAGTACTACAAGCTGCACACCGATGCCAACGGCACCGTGTCCGGCACCGGAGAGGTCACCTTCCGGGAGTACTACGACCTCGCCGCCGACCCGTACCAGCTGGTCAACAAGCTGTACCAGGCCACCCCGGCGCAGGAGCGGAACCTGGGCATCCCCGCCCTGGCCGCCCAGCTCGCCGCCGACCGCGTCGGCTAGCCGCAGGAACCCGCCCGACCTCCGGCCGGGCGCAGCCCGCCTGCGCCCGGCCGGACCGCAACCGTCCGTACGTTCACCGGAGACCCCATGTCCTCCTCCTGCTGCACCCCGGGCCACGACTCCCCGGCCGGCGCCCTCACCCTGCTCGCCGCGCCGCCGGCCGCCCCGCCCCGGCCCGTACGCGGTCTGCTCGACCTGCCCGGGGGCCGGTTCCTCATGGGTACCGAGGACGCGGACGGGTTCCCGGCGGACGGGGAGGGCCCGGTCAGGGAGGTCGCGGTGGCCCCCTTCCGGATCGCGCCGACCGCGGTGACCAACGCCCAGTACGCCACCTTCGTGAAGGCCACCGGGCACGTCACGGAGGCCGAGGAGTTCGGGTTCTCCTTCGTCTTCGCCGGTCTGCTCGGGCCGGAACTCGCCGCCGCCGCACCGGCCGTGGAAGGTGTCCCGTGGTGGCGGGCGGTGTCCGGCGCCACCTGGAAGCACCCCGAGGGCCCCGGCTCGTCCATCGCCTCCCGGCAGAACCACCCCGTCGTCCACGTCTCGTGGAACGACGCCCGTGCCTACTGCTCCTGGTCCGGGACCAGACTGCCCACCGAAGCCGAATGGGAGTACGCGGCCCGCGGCGGCCTGGAGCAGCGCCGCTACCCCTGGGGCGACGAACTGGCCCCGGGCGGAAGGACGCTGCTCAACATCTGGCAGGGGGAGTTCCCCACCACCCACACCGGCCCCCAGCTGGGCACCGTCCCCGTGAAGTCGTACCGGCCCAACGGCCACGGCCTCTACAACGCGGTCGGCAACGTGTGGGAGTGGTGCGAGGACCCCTTCGCCCCGGGGCACGCGTCCCGTACGATGCGCGGCGGTTCCTTCCTCTGCCACGACTCGTACTGCAACCGCTACCGGGTCGCGGCCCGCAGCTCCAATACCCCCGACAGCTCCACGTCCAACATCGGCTTCCGGGTCGCCGCCTGAGGGTGCATCAGTTCGTCCGCACGACCAGTCCGGCCACGTGATCGGTGACCATGTCGAGGATCCCGGCGGCCGCCTCCTCGTCACCCAGGACCAGGAAGCTCAGGGTCACCCCGTCGGTCATGGCAGCCAGATAGCGGGCCAGCACGCCCACCGGCACGGTGAGCTCGAAGGGGGTGATCCGGCGCAGCTCTTCGAGCAGCTCGGTGTACGTGTCGCAGTAGGACTCGTACTGTTTGCGCGCCAGATGCCCGAACTCCGGCCGGCGCAACGCGTACTGGGTGAGCTCATAGGTGAGCATGTGCGCGCCCGGGCTGGCCGCCACATGGTCCCAGTACGCCTGGAACCCGGCCCGGATGGTCTCGCGCAGCGTCGGTCTCGGCACGATCGCGGCCTTCACGAGGGTCACGTAGTGCGCGGTGATGGTCTCGATGACCGACTCCAGCAGCGCCTGCTTGGAGTCGAAGCAGTAGTGGAAGACGCTCAGGGAGACGCCCGCCTCGGCGGCGATGGACCGGGTCGTGGTCCTGGACACCCCGTCGCGGGTCATCGCGCGGATCGCCGCCTCCGTCAGCTGCCTGCGCCGGTCGGTCAACGGCATCCGTGCCATGTACGGGTTCCCCTTCGCTCCGGTGCGCCCCGGGCGGGGGGGGGGGGGGGGGCGGGCGCGCCCCCCCCCCCCCCCCCCCCCCCCCCGGCCCTGACGGATCATCAGCACGTGCGTGAAACCGGGGGCGATCTCCTCGACGTGGTGCGTGACCATGATCATCGACGGGGCGAGCGGATCG
>NZ_JBITDL010000069.1:0-8570 GCF_044454225.1 Streptomyces sp. NPDC051563 | reverse complement strand
GGGTGTTGGCCTGGACGTAGAGCGTGATTTGTGGCGCGTGGGGAAGCCACAACTGTCGAAAGTCGGGGACAGGGCGCCTAAATCATGCAGTCCAGACCAACACCCCACCCCGTCCCCGGCACCGACCCACCCCCCGCAGCCACTAAGCCCCGACAACACCCCAGCCCCGCCGGCGCTTGAGGCGCAGGGGCCCGGGGACAGAGTCCCCGGCAACGGCGCCGCACCCGGACCCCCAGGGCTACGACTCGTACGGCCGGGCCTGCCAGGGGGCGTCCGCCGGGCGGAGGGAGGAGAGGTGCGGGTCGGCGGCGAGGGCAGCGGCAAGCGCCAGGGCTCCCGTGACGAGCCCGGGGTTTCCGAGCGAGCCCGCCAGGACGCCCCGTACCAGTTCGGGCAGCGCCACCCACGCCACCTCCATGTCCGCCTCCTCCGACCCGGACTCCGAGTAGCGCTCGCCGTCCGCCTCGCGGACCCCCCGAGCGAGGAAGATCCGGGTGGCCTCGTCCGAGCCGCCGGGGGACGCGTAGAAGTCGGCCAGCACCCGCCAGTCCTCGGCCTTGACGTGCGCCTCCTCGTACAGCTCGCGCTGCGCCCCGTGCAGCGGGTTCTCCCCCACGACGTCCAGGAGCCCCGCGGGCAGCTCCCACAGCCGCCGCCGCACCGGGTGCCGGTACTGGCTCAGCACCAGGACCCGCCCCGCCTCGTCCAGGGCCAGCACGCACACCGACCCGGGGTGCACCTGGTAGTCGCGGCGGGCCACGGACCCGTCCGGCATCCGCACCTCGTCGGAGGCCACCGCCGTCTTCGCGCCCTGGAACGGCCGCTGGGTCGACACCGTCTCCCAGGATTCCGGCCTGTCCGCGATCTCCGCGATCTCCTCGATCTCCTTGACCTCCATGCCCGACATGCCCCGAAGCCCTCCACAACGCGCGACAGCCGGGGTACGGAACTCCGTACCCCGGCTGCCTACGTTATGTGCCGTACGACTACTTCGCGGCCTGCTGCCGCTCCACGGCCGCCTTGACCAGACCCGCGAACAGCGGGTGCGGGCGCGTGGGGCGCGAGCGCAGCTCCGGGTGGGCCTGGGTGGCCACCAGGTAGGGGTGGACCTCGCGCGGGTACTCGACGTACTCGACGAGCTTGTTGTCCGGGGAGGTGCCGGAGAAGACCAGGCCGGCCTTCTTCTCCAGCTCGCCGCGGTAGGCGTTGTTGACCTCGTAGCGGTGGCGGTGGCGCTCGTCCACGTACGCCTGGTCGCCGTAGACCTCGCGCACGATGGAGCCCTCGGCGAGCTTCGCCGGGTACATGCCCAGGCGCATGGTGCCGCCCAGGTCGCCCGCGCCCTCGACGAAGGCCAGCTGCTCCTCCATCGTGGAGATCACCGGGTTCGGGGTGGAGGCGTCGAACTCGGTGGAGTTCGCGTCCTCGATGCCCACCAGGTTGCGCGCGGCCTCGATGACCACGCACTGCAGGCCCAGGCACAGGCCGAGCAGCGGGATCTTGTTCTCGCGGGCGTAGGTGATCGCGCCGACCTTGCCGTTGACACCGCGGTCGCCGAAGCCGCCGGGCACGCAGATCGCGTCCACGTCGCCGAGCACCTCCGCGGCGCCCGCCGGGGTCTTGCAGTCGTCGGAGGTGACCCACTTGATCTGGACGCGGGCCTTGTTGGCGAAACCGCCGGCGCGCAGCGCCTCGGTCACCGACAGGTAGGCGTCGGGCAGGTCGATGTACTTGCCGACGAGCGCGACCTTGACCTCGTGGTCGGGGTTGTGGACGCGGTCCAGCAGGTCCTCCCAGACCGTCCAGTCCACGTCGCGGAACGGCAGGTCGAGCTTGCGCACGACGTACGCGTCGAGGCCCTCGGTGTGCAGCACCTTCGGGATGTCGTAGATCGACTTGGCGTCGATCGCGGCGACCACGGCGGCCTCGTCGACGTCGCACATCAGCGAGATCTTGCGCTTGATCGAGGTCGGGACCTCGCGGTCGGCACGCAGCACGATCGCGTCGGGCTGGATGCCGATGTTGCGCAGCGCCGCGACGGAGTGCTGGGTCGGCTTGGTCTTCAGCTCGCCGGAGGGGCCGATGTAGGGCAGCAGCGAGATGTGCACGACGAAGACGTTGTCGCGGCCGACCTCGTGGCGGACCTGGCGGACGGTCTCCAGGAACGGCAGCGACTCGATGTCGCCGACGGTGCCGCCGACCTCGGTGATGACCACGTCGACGTCGTCGGTCGCCATGCGCCGGATGCGGTGCTTGATCTCGTTGGTGATGTGCGGGATGACCTGCACGGTGTCACCGAGGTACTCGCCGCGCCGCTCCTTGGCGATGACCTGCGAGTAGACCTGGCCGGTGGTGACGTTGGCCGAGCCGTCGAGGTCGACGTCGAGGAAGCGCTCGTAGTGGCCGATGTCCAGGTCGGTCTCGGCGCCGTCGTTGGTGACGAACACCTCGCCGTGCTGGAACGGGTTCATCGTGCCGGGGTCGACGTTCAGGTACGGGTCGAGCTTCTGCATCGTGACCCGAAGACCGCGCGCCTTCAGCAGCGCACCCAGGCTGGAGGCCGTCAGGCCCTTGCCGAGGGAGGAAGCGACACCTCCGGTGACGAAGATGTGCTTGGTCGTCATGGCTGTGCTGTTCCGAAAAGCAGCGGGCGGCTTCGCCAAGAGGGGGCTCCCGTGGGTCGCGAGGTGAGGTGCGTCCGGCGCCGGCCACCATCGAACCGGAGGGTCTCAGGGGGCGCCGAAGCTGCGGTTTCGGGGTTCCTGGTTCGCACAGGCAGACCACCGGTCCACGGGATACCAGCCTATCAGCGCCCGGGCCGGTCCGCCTCCGGCCACGCCTCCGGGGCCTCCCCGGGGGCCTCGGCGGGGAGGCCCCGGTCCGTCACCGCGGCAGTGAAGCCACTCACCCGTTCGGCCGAACCCCATTGTCCTCAAGCTGACGGAGATCACTAGGGTGCCGTCTTGTGCTGCTCGGATCTCGATCACATCCCTGCCGAGCGGCCCCGCGAACGGCGTAACCCGTCCGGTTCCGGAATCATGGGCTGGACGCGGCGATCCACATCACCGGAGAATCCGCGGCATCGCAATGCAAGCGCCCTTCGGGGCGGACGTGGCTGTTCGACTGGAGATGCAACGTGTCCGGGCGCATCGAGGATTACGCACTGATCGGCGACATGCAGACTGCGGCATTGGTCTGCCGGGACGGGGCGGTGGACTGGCTGTGCCTGCCACGCTTCGATTCCCATGCCGTCTTCGCGAGCATTCTCGGCACCGAGGAACACGGGTTCTGGCGGATCGGCCCGGCGTTCCCGGCCGGCGCCGAGGCCCCGCGTGCCACCCGGCGCCGATACCGCGGTGACTCGCTGGTCCTGGAGTCCGAGTGGGACACCCCGCGCGGAACGGTGCGGGTGATCGACTTCATGCCGCCCCGCGAGGACCACGCACCGCAGCTCATCCGCATCGTGGAGGGCATCAGCGGGCGCGTCCCCATGCGCTCCGCGCTGCGCATGCGCTTCAGCTACGGCCGGGTGGTGCCCTGGGTGCACCGGGTCGACGACCGGACCGTGGCCGTCGCGGGCCCCGACTCGGTCTGGCTGGACACCGACGTGCAGACGTACGGCAAGGACCTGACCACGTACTCCGACTTCACGGTCGGGCCCGGGGACCGGAAGGCGTTCTGCATCAGCTGGCAGCCCTCGCACAAGGAGCCGCCGCAGCCGCCCGAGGCCGAGGAGGCCCTGGAGGCCACCACCGAGTTCTGGCGGGACTGGGTCGAGCAGTGCACGTACCACGGGCCCTACCGGGAGGCGGTGATCCGCTCCCTGATCACCCTCAAGGCGCTCACGTACGCCCCCACGGGCGGCATCGTCGCCGCGCCGACCACCTCCCTCCCGGAGGAGATCGGCGGCAGCCGCAACTGGGACTACCGCTACACCTGGCTGCGCGACGCCGCGATCACCCTGTCCTCGCTGCTGCGCACCGGGTACCGCGAGGAGGCCTCCGCCTGGCGGGACTGGCTGCTGCGCGCGGTGGCCGGCGACCCGGAGAACCTGCAGATCATGTACGGGATCGCCGGTGAGCGCGAGCTCGGCGAGACCGAGCTCGACTGGCTGCCGGGCTACGAGAACTCCGGCCCGGTCCGGGTCGGCAACGGCGCCGCCGGCCAGCTCCAGCTCGACGTGTACGGCGAGGTCACCGAGGCCCTGCACCTGGGCCACATGACGGGTCTGGCGCGCAACGACTACGCCTCCCTGCTCCAGCTCAAGCTGATCCGCTACCTGGAGACCAACTGGGACCAGCCCGACGAGGGCATCTGGGAGGTGCGCGGCCCGCGCCGGCACTTCGTGCACTCGAAGGTGATGGCGTGGGTGGCCGTGGACCGCACGATCAGGCTGATCGAGAGCGGTGACGCGGACGGGCCGCTGGAGCGCTGGCGCGAGATGCGCGACGAGATCCACCAGGACGTCTGCGAGAAGGGCTACGACAAGGAACGCAACACCTTCACGCAGTCCTACGGGTCGAAGGAGCTGGACGCTTCCCTCCTGCTGATCCCGCAGATGGGCTTCCTGCCACCGGACGACAAGCGGGTGATCGGCACGATCGAGGCGATCCAGCGCGAGCTGTCGACCCCCGACGGCTTCATCCTGCGCTACCCGACCTCGGGCGAGGAGGCGGGCGTGGACGGTCTGGAGGGCGACGAAGGCGCCTTCCTGGCGTGCTCGTTCTGGATGGCCGACGACCTGGCGATGATCGGCCGGGTCGACGAGGCCCGCCGCCTCTTCGAGAAGCTGCTCGCGCTCCGCAACGATCTGGGCCTGCTGGCGGAGGAATGGGATCCGAAGCTCCAGCGCCAGGTGGGCAACTTCCCGCAGGCCTTCAGCCACGTCCCCCTGATCGACACGGCCCTGCGGCTGACGGCGAGCGGGGCGTACGGGGGCTGACTAACCTGGAGGGGTCACAGGCCTTTCAGTCACAGGCTTTTCCGCACCTTCCGCATCTCCCGGAAGGGGGTGGCCCCATGGCTCCCCTCTCGAAGGCGGGCCGGGCGCTCGCCGAACTCCGCGAGGACCTGTCCGGCGCCGTCCTGGCGCCGGAGGATCCGGGGTACGACGAGGCCCGCACCCTCCACAACGGGATGATCGACCGCCGGCCGGCCGTCATCGCGCAGTGCGAGAGTCCCGTGGACGTGGCGACCGCCCTGCGCTTCGCCCGGCGGCTCGACCTGCCGGTGGCGGTGCGCGGCGGCGGCCACAGTGTGGCCGGGATGTCCCTGAACGACGGCGGCCTGGTCGTGGACCTGCGCCGGATGCGGGAGGTGACGGTGCATCCCGGGGCCTCGGCCGTCCGCGTCGGCGGCGGCGCCACCATGAGCCTGCTGGACCGGGCCTGCGAGCCGTACGGGCTGGCGACCACCGGCGGCCGCGTCTCCACCACCGGGGTCGGCGGTTTCGTGCTGGGCGGCGGCACCGGGTGGCTGGACCGGAACTTCGGCCTGGCGGTGGACAACCTGCTGGCCGTAGACCTGGTCACGGCCGACGGGGAGATGGTGACGGCGACCGAGGAGGACCACCCCGAGCTGTTCTGGGGGCTGCACGGCGGCGGCGGGAACTTCGGCGTGGCGACCTCGCTGACCCTGCGGCTGCACGCGCTCCCGGCGATGTCCCTCGCGTTCCTGCTGTACCTCCCCGAGCACGGGCCCGAGGTGGTCCGTACGTACCGGGACCTCATGGAGGACGGCCCGCGCGAGGCCGGCGGCGGCGCCCTCTACCTGACCGGCCCGCCCGAGGATTTCGTCCCGCCGCACCTGGTCGGCGCCCTGGTGGCCGGCGCGCTGGTCACGTACGCGGGCCCCGAGGAGTCGCTGCGCAGGCTCGTCGCCCCGCTGCTGGCGATCCCGCACGAGGCGGAGATGGTGACCGCCATCGCCTACGCGGACCTCCAGTGCATGATGGACGACCCGCCGGGGCTGCGGAACTACTGGTCGGCGGAGTACCTGACGGGTGCTCCCGATGCCTTCGTGGACGTGTTCTGCGCCCGCGCCCACTCCATGCCGGTCCCTAGCGGCACCCAGCACGTGGTGTGGCCCCAGGGCGGCGCGATCGCCGAGGGCCCCGCCGACTACCCGGTGCCGTTCCGCGACGCGCCCTGGGCGGTGCACCCCTTCGGCGCCTGGGAGGACCCGGCCGACGACGACCGCTGCCGCCAGTGGGTCCAGGACGTCCGCACCGACGTCCGGCCGTGGAGCACCGGCGCGGTCTACCTCAACTTCACCGGGGACGAGGGCGGAGACCGGGTGGTGGCCGGTCTCGGACCCGGGAACATGCAGCGGCTGGGCCGGCTGAAGCGGGAGTACGACCCGGACAACGTCTTCCGCTTCAACCACAACATCACCCCCGGGTGACGTACGCCACAACCGACAGGCGGTCCGATAATCGCCTTACGGGAACGGCGAGTTGTCGGGCCGGACGAGGGTAGATCGCACCCCGTAACCGCCCGGTGATGTGCACGGAACAACAGCCCCGGTAGCGTCCGCCATATGGACAATCAGGGCGGGATCACGGTTCAGCGGGCACTTGAGCTGCCGGGGCTGCGCGGCGGGCTCCCGGAGGTGGTGGCCTGCGCCGACCGGCTCGGCCGGACCGTCCGCTGGGTGCACGCCGGCGAGGTCCCCAACATCGCCTCCCTGCTCAAGGGCGGCGAGCTGCTGCTGACCACCGGCCTCGGCCTCGGCACCCGCCCCGCCGAACAGCGCGCCTTCGTACGCCGCCTCGCGGACCGCGGCATCGCCGCACTGGTCGTCGAGCTGGGCCCCCGCTTCACCCGGCTCCCGGCCACCCTCGTGGAAACGGCCCGCGCGGTCGGACTCCCCCTCGTCCAGCTGCACCGCGAGGTCCCCTTCGTCACCGTCACGGAGGAGGTCCACACCGAGATCGTCAACGGCCACTACGCCCTGCTGCAACGGGCCGAAGAGGTGCACCGGCGCTGCACGGAGGCCCTGCTCGACGGCGGCGGAATCCCCCAAGTCCTGCACATCCTGGCCGACTTCACGGCGAACCCGGTCTTCCTGGAAACCCCCGACGGCCAGCTCCTCTACGCGGCGGGACCGGTCGCCGGCGAGGCCGCGGCGGACCCGCTCCAGGTCTGGGAGGGCCTACGGGGCCAGCGCCCGGCGGAGCCGTCCGGCAACGCCGTCGTGGTCGACGTCCCGGGCGGCGGCCGCGGCACGGGCTCCGTACGGGCCCGCCTGGTCCTGCTCGGGGTCTCCGCCCCGCTGCTGCCCGTGCACCGGATGGCTGCCGAGCGGACCGCCGGCGTCCTGGCCGTAGTCCTGATGCAGGCCCGGCAGGAGGACGAACTCGCGGCGCGCGGCCGCGGCGACTTCCTCACGGACCTCGCCGAGGGACGGATCTCGGCGGAGGACGCCCCCGCCCAGGCCCGCGTCCTGGGCTTCAAGCCCGGCCCCGGCCCGCTCCTGCCCATCGTCATGCGGCTCTCCTCGGACCTGGCCCCGTCCGGCAACTGGGCGGTCCTGGCCCGGGCCGTCCTGGAGGAACTCGCCTCCGTCGGCGTCCCGGTGCTCCTCGGCGTCCGCCCGGTGGAAGGCCGCGTCCCCCTCCTGGTCTCCCTCCGCTCCGACACCGAGCGCACGACGGTCGCGGACCGGGTCGCGGTGGCCCTGCGGACCGGCGTGGAGCGGGCCGGCCTGGACCGTGCGGGGGCCGCGCCCGCGGTGGTCGTCGGCGTCAGCGGCGGCTGGGCGACCGTCTCGGCCGGCCTGCGCCACGCCGCCGAGACGGCCACCGCCGCGCACGGACTCCCCGCCCGCCCCTGGTACGACGCCCGCCGCCTGGACATCGACCTGCTGCTGTGGCGGCTGCGCGAACACCCCGACCTGGCGGCCTTCGTGGACCGCGCGATCGGCGCCCTGCGCGTGCACGACACGGTCTCCCGGCCGCCGCTCCTCCCCACCCTGGAGACGTACCTGGCCCACGCGGGCCGCAAGGCGGAGACCGCACGCGAGCTCCACCTGAACCGCCAGACCCTCTACAACCGCCTGGCCCGCATCTCGGAGCTCCTGGGCGCGGACCTGGACGACCCCGAAACGGTCCTCTCCCTGAGCCTGGCCCTCAGAGCCCGCCGCCACGCCACCCCTGCGCCTTCCTGACTCGCCCGACCCGGCCCCGGCGGACCTCCCCGGCTCCCCGGCGCTGCACCGGACTCCGACGGTGGCCCCGCGGGGTGCCCGCCACCGCCGCCCCGGCGCGGGGCCCGGTGGCCGGGCGCGGCTTGGCCGGTCCCTGCGGGGCGGAGTTCCCCTACCCGCCCTTCCACCGGTCCCCGGGCGCTGCCCGGAGCCCGGTCCTCAAACGCCGGACGGGCTGAACAGGGGTACCGGGCTGCGCCCGGACCCCCTGGGGCTCCGCCCCAGACCCCGGTCCTCAAACGCCGGACGGCTGAAACACCCGGGGTCGGCGGCTGCGGACGGCAGGGGCGGGGACGGGGGCGGGGTGGGGTGTTGGCCTGGACGTAGAGCGTGATTTGTGGCGCTAAAGGAAGCCACAACTGTCG
>NZ_JBITDL010000068.1:0-8725 GCF_044454225.1 Streptomyces sp. NPDC051563 | reverse complement strand
CACACACGGGCATCCGCCCGTACCGACCCCCACCCCATATCCACCACAACGCCAAAACTGCCCAACCGTCAACGAAAGAACCGTTGCAGTACTAGTCCTCGTCCCCGGCGTCGTCCTCATCGCCCTCGAAGAAGTCACCCACCTCGTCCACCACTTCGGCGGCAACCAGGCCGCCGACGACACCGACGGCAAGACCTGCCGCGCCGGCAGCGACTACCGTTCCCATGCCGGGTCCCGAGCGGTGTTCGTGGCTGCCGCCGTGCTGACCGCCATGGCGCTTGTCGGCGAACGGGGTGCTGTGGCCGTAGGAGCCGTGCGAGCCGTAGGCGGCTCGGTGCTCCACGAGCTGACGCATCCAGCCGTCGACCTCCGCGTTCCAGTTTCGGTGCGGCACATCCGCGTGGCTGACCGTATACCGGGTGACCGCGTCGTGGCCCTCGAAGAGGAGGCCGCCGCGCTTGTCGGCCTCGATGACGACCTCCATGCCTGCGGGGTTGGCGAGGAGTGTCACCTCGATCTCGTTGACCTGGTGCGCGTACGCGGGAGCCGGGGTGAGCTCGACCTCCTGGTAGAAGGGCAGCTGCTGGCCGGTACCGCGGATGTGGCCGTACTCCAGGTCGGCGGACTTGAAGCCGAAGCCGAGCTGGCCGAGGGCTTCCAGAACCGCTTCTTGCGCCGGAAGTGGACGGACGACCAGGGGGTCGAGGTCGCCCTTGTCCTTGGCTCCGGCGACTCCGAGCTCGGTGCGAACGCCCAGGACGATGCCCAGTGGTTGCCCGTACAGCTCGGTGATGGGGGTCTCCCAGGGCAGCGTGACCGCGAAGGGGATGCTGCGGTGCTCACCCTCGGCGAGACGGAAACCGCCACCGACGGTGAAGCGCTCGAAGACGACCGAGCCCTCGGACTCGCCGTGCTCGCGCTCCGCCTCGACCCGGGCGATCAGTTCAAGGGTGATGTCGTCGATCGTGAAGTCGGCGTTGCCCCCCTTGAGGTGCACCTGGCCGCTGAGGGTGCCGCCCGGAACGGCGGCGATCGGGTCCAGGACCGTGTCCACGGCCGGGCTGCCCACACCGAGCGAACCGAGCAGTCTCTTGAACACCATGGTGGCGTTCACTCCTTCTGGTTGTGCTTGTGGTTCCCAATGGGCGGGGCGGTACGCTGAGTCGTACCGCCCCGCGGTCGTGCCTACTTGGCCGAGCTGTCCAACGCCGCCAGCGCCTGCGCCCAGTGTGCGTACTTCAGGTCGGCGAGGTCGGCGACGGTCTTGACGCCGAACGCCTCTGTGAGGAGGTCGCCCTGTCGGTCGCTGACGCCCTTGAGCGCGGAAACGGGGGCGGCGAGGATTTCCGGCAGGCTCTTGTCCGCCCATGCCTTGTCCAGCACCTTGCTCAGATCGATCGAGGCCACAGCAGTCCTTCCACAGGTCAACACGGGCAGGTGCGAGGGTGCGGGTGTGTGGAATCTCCCGTGCTAGGCGCAGCTAGCAGAATCCAGACGCCCCTCGTCTTTTCTACACAGCTGTAGAAGCATAGGGGTGGCGGGGGTGTAGGTAGGCCGCATCTCGGATGATTCCGGAAGGAAGGCCGGAAAGCGCCCCTCGAAGGATGGGGGGTGCCTGATGCGGCGCCCTTTGCCCACCCTTTACGATTGTTGCGGGGACTCTCCCCCTCAGGCAACCCTGCCGGACCGCCGAACAGCGGTCCTCCGAGTGAAGAAGGAGCGGCAGACCCGCAATGGGTGAACCTCCCAGTCCACGCCGTGCCACGTCCAGCCCGCAGATCGCTGAGCCGGGAGCGGGGGTGGCACGGTGACCGAAGTTCTGCTGCTGGTCCTCGCCCTGGCCCTGACGGTGACGTGTGCGGTGTTCGTCGCGGCCGAGTTCTCGCTCACCACCGTCGAGCGCAGCGAGCTCGAACGTGCTGTCGAGGCGGGCGAGCGCGGCGCCGAGAGCGCCTTGAAGGCGGCCAAGCGCCTGACCTTCCAGCTGTCGGGTGCCCAGCTGGGCATCACGGTGACCTCGCTGGTGATCGGCATGCTCGCCGAGCCCTCGGTCTCCGCCCTCTTGCGCGGGCCACTGGAAGACATCGGCCTGCCGTCCGGGGCGGTGCCGACCACCGCGACTCTGCTCGGCGTCGCCCTGTCGACCGTCGTGCTGATGGTCGTCGGTGAACTGGTCCCGAAGAACTGGGCGATCTCCCGCCCGCTCGCCGTCGCCAAGGTTGTAGCCGGCCCGCAGCGTGGTTTCACGGCCGCGTTCGGTCCGCTGATCCGGCACCTGAACAACACCGCGAACCGGCTCGTACGCCGCTTCGGTCTGGAGCCCGCGGAGGAGTTGGCCTCGGCGCGTACCCCTGAGGAGCTCGTGGCGCTGGCCCGCCACTCCGCCCGCGAAGGCGCGATCGAGGCGGACTCCGCGGAGTTGTTCGTCAAGACCTTGCACTTGGCCGACCTGACCGCCGAGAACGTCATGACGCCTCGCGTGGACGTTCAGGCTCTGGAGGTCCATGCCACGGCGGCCGACGCCGCGAACCTGACGCTGGCCACTGGCCTGTCCCGGTTCCCCGTCTACCGGGACACTCTGGACGAGGTCCTCGGGACCATCCACGTCCGCGACGTCCTGGCGTTGGAGGAGGACAAGCGCCCGGTGACCTCCGTAGCCGACCTGATGGCCTCCCCGCTATTGGTGCCGCACTCCTTGCCCGTCGACACCCTGCTCGGGCGGCTGCGCAGGTCGCGGACCATGGCCGTCGTCATCGACGAGTACGGCGGCACCGCCGGCGTCGCCACCGTCGAGGACATCGTCGAGGAAGTCGTCGGTGAGGTCCGCGACGAGCACGACCCGATGGAGGTACCAGACCTGATCGTGGCCCCGGAGCAGGATGGCCGGCGTGTGTGGGAGGCGGACGGGAGCGTCCGCCTCGACGAGCTTGAAGAGATCGGGTTCGATGTGCCCGAGGGGCCCTACGAGACCCTCGCCGGGCTCATCGCCACAGAGCTGGAACGCATCCCTGTCGAAGGAGACGCGGTCACCGTCGCAGGCTGGGAGCTGGCCGTTCTCGACATAGACCATCACCGCGCCGACCGGGTGACCATCACCGCGCCGGCCGAGCCCACCGAGACCCAGGAGCAGGGCCGATGATCGCCATCCAGCTACTGATCGGCCTCCTCGCCCTGGTCACCAACGCCTTTTTCGTCGGAGCGGAATTCGCGCTGATCTCCGTCCGGCGCAGTCAGATCGAACCGGCCGCGGCGAAGGGCAACCTCCGGGCGAGGACCACCCTGTGGGGACTCGAACACCTCTCCGCGATGATGGCCACCGCCCAGCTTGGCATCACCGTGTCCTCGCTGGTCCTGGGCGCGGTCGCCGAACCCGCCATCGCCCACTTGCTGGAGCCTCCCTTCCACGCCATCGGCGTTCCCGAGGGGCTGATCCACCCGATCGCCTTCGTCATCGCGCTCACGGCGGCCACGTACCTCCACATGCTGGTCGGAGAGATGGTCCCCAAGAACATCGCGCTCGCCGCCCCCGCACCGACCGCGCTGCTGCTCGCTCCGCCCCTGGTCGCCCTCACCCGGGCGCTGCGCCCCTTCGTCTTCGGCATCAATGCCTTCGCCAACGGGTTGCTGCGCCTTCTGAAGGTCGAGCCGAAGGACGAGGTCGGCTCGGTCTTCACCGACGACGAACTCGCCCGCTTGGTCAAGGACTCCAGCGCTGCCGGCCTCCTCGACCCCGAAGACGGAGAACGCCTCCAGGACGCTCTCGAACTCGGCACGCGCCCCGTCGGTGAGATCATGGTGCCCATCGCCCGCGTAGTGACGGTCGACCACGACATCACGCCCCGAGCCCTTGAGCGAACCGCGGCGCGGTATGGATACTCCCGCCTGCCGGTCACCGGGCCCGGCGAGGAGATCCTGGGCTACCTGCACATCAAGGACGCCCTGGCGGCCACCGATCGTGCGGCACCCTTCCCGCACGGTGCGCTGCACCCGATCACCACGGTCTCCCTCGATACCCCGCTGGACGACACGATGACCGCGATGCGAACAGCGGGTACACACCTGGCGGGCGTGGCAGGGGACAAGGGCACGGTGATCGGCTTCGTAACGATGGAAGACCTGCTCGAGGAGCTTGTAGGCGCTGCCGCTGACGATAGCGACGCCTGATTCTGAGCAGGCTGTGGCCGACACCGAGCGAAACGGTGTCGGCCACCAGGGCGTTCATGCCGGGCACCGATCGATGCGACTGGGCGCCATCACGTGCACTATCTGTGGTCGCGTACGTTGCGTGTCAGCTAGAGCGTGAAGTTCATCGAGTTGATCAATCGTCAACTCGCAGTTGCGAGTGGGTGCTTAGAAGGCGCCTGCTCTATCCGCTGAGCTACGGGGGCTGACCTGCGAAAACGCAGCTTTCCGAACACGAGCCATGTGGCGCTGTGCCACACATGTGCCACAAGGGTACGCGTGGGGCGATCGGCTCCGGCTTCAGCCTCTCACAGGATCTTTGCATCCCCGAAGGCCGAGACGGAAACAATTCGGTCTCCGCTGCTGTTGTGGCCCCTGGATACAGCGATGCATGGGGGTGCTGAGACTGAGGCTGTTCGATGTGAACGGTGGGGGCGCGGTGGAGATCACCGCGAGGCCGGCGGAGCTGGAACGCCATCTGCAGGACGTGGTCGAGGCGAACATGGAGCTCCTGCTCGGCGTCCGGTTCCTGGCGAGCGAGTACAGCACGGGGCCGGTGCACGGGGGCAGGATCGACTCGCTCGGCATCGACGAGAACGGTTCGCCCGTCGTCGTCGAGTACAAGCGCGGGCGGGACGCCGGCGTCATCACGCAGGGCCTCTTCTACCTGTCGTGGCTCGTCGACCACAGGGCGGAGTTCCAGCGCCTGGTCCGCGACCGGCTCGGGGAAGCGGCCGCGGACCAAGTCCTCTGGAGTGCGCCCAGGCTGATCTGCGTCGCGGAAGACTTCACGCGCTTCGACGTGCACGCCGTGCGCGAGATCCGGCGCAGCATCGACCTGGTCCGCTACAGCTACTTCGGCAACGACCTCCTCGCCCTTGAGCCGGTCGCCTCCGTCGTCGCCGACGGAGCGGTCCGAAGCGACCGCCGGCAGCGCAGAGCAGCCCAGGAGGACAGGCCGGTGGACAACACCGGGGTCTCGGACCTGAGGACCGCGCTGGAGGAGCTGGTCCTGGGACTCGGTGACGACGTGAGCCGCATCGACCGCAAGCAGTACCGGGCCTACCGGACGCTGCGGAACTTCGCCTGCGTCAGCCATGGCCACCAGCAAGAAGTCGTTATGACCCTTCGCCTGTCTCCGAAGGAGATCGACCTGGTCCCCGGCTTCACCCGGGACGTCAGCGGGATCGGCCACCACGGAACGGGCGACCTCGAAGTCCGGCTGCGCACGGACCACGATCTACACCGAGTGGAGCCGCTACTCCGACTGGCTTACGAAGCGGCGTGACCGCTCGGCGGGCAGCGGTATCGAGTTGTCGATCGGGCAGCGGCGTCGGCCTCTCGTGATGCGGGCAGGGGGTGGCGGTGTCCTTCCATGATGCGGCGGAGCTGGGAATTCGGAATTCCCGGATCCGTTGCTATACGCAGCCGTCAGCACTGGATGCCGGGCACCCTTGCAGCGCTATTTGCGAGCGGTTCCTGGGCGGCGAGCCCAGGAGATGGCGCCATGCTGCGGTTGTCCCGGCCACGCGGTGAGACCCCGTCGAGGGGGGATTCGACGGGGTCTCACTCAGACAGTAGCTCTATGAACCGCGCCGTCGTGGAGTGAAGGCGCGTCTCTGCGTGTTGGCCATCCAGACCGCACTCCGAGGAGGGCTCGCCGGTTCAGCGTCTGGGAGGGGGCCGATGCATCGCGGCCGGGGGTGAGGCCGCAACCGGCTTCTGAGCGCGCTTGCGGGCGGGGCCCACCGCATGGATTGGGGTCTGGCGGTGGCCGTAGCCGTGAGCCAGTTCGAAGCTGATGTCCTGGATGAGGCCCGTGGGGGCATATGCGGAGAGGTGGATGGCCCATGAGGGGTTGTCGGCCGTGTTGCCGCCCCCAGAGCGTCCAAGCCGGCAGGACGTCTCCCTGCTTGATGAGGTGTCGAAGCGGAGGCCCGCCGCGTCGGCCGTGGGCGCCGTCCACTCGATCAGCCGGGATCCGACCTTCAAGGGCCAGCCCGCATCGTCCAGGGGACGGGACGCGTGGGCGAGGTCTTCCTCTTTGATGGGGCTGCCGGGTCCCCGGCCCCAGGAGAACTCGGTGCTGAGGCTGTTGAGGAGGGCGCGCATGACCTCGGCGGGCGTGGCTGGGGTGGCGGTGGCGTGCCAGAGGCGCTCGCCGACGGGTGACTCGTAGGCGGCGATCGTCCAGGCGTTGTCGCCGTGCCTGGCCTCGTGGAGGAACTCGACGCGCAGGGTGAAGGACTCGTGGCTGGCGATGGTGGTCTCGTCGTGCGGCCGCCATTTCTCCCACTCGCCGTTGGCGGCGAAGAAGTCCGTCAGGAGGGCTTCGTGGTCGCCGGGACCGTTGGCGTACACGGGCGCCAGCTGGGACGTCTCCTCGGCTGCGAAGCCCAATGGTGCTGCCGGCGGCGTGGCGGAGGGCGGAGCCGTGCCCAGGACGGCCAAGGTGTCACGCTCGATGTCGGTGAGAGGGGCCGGTCCGGGGCGGACCGCAACGGTGTGGCGGCGGTGGAAGTCGGCTACGGCCTCTGCTTCGAAGGCGTAGTCCGTCTCCTCCGTGCGGAGGTGGTCCTCGCCGTGGAGGTGGACGCTCTTGCCCCCGGCGAAGGTGCCGACCGCGACGGTGGTCCAGCCGTCATGGGCATGAAGGTGTTCTTCGCGATTTGGGTGTCTCGCGAGACAGGGGGATCGCAATGCCGTCACCTCGTCACGTTCACCCAGATGGGCACGGGCTGTACGGTCAGCGCCGTGCCCGGATGAAATCCATTGGTGCACCCCGCCGCCCGACGGGATCATGAGCTGCCGCCGTGCCCCGCCCGGGACGGCGGTCGCTCATGTGCAGACCTGGGAGGACCCCTGTATGACCCTCGTGCCGATAGTCCGACGCGTGCTCGGCGACGGCCCATTCGCCGAGATCGGAGAACCGTCTCTGGCCGTCGTTGACGAGCGCTCGCGGACGATCGCTGTGGGTGGGGACCTCGGACACGTCCAGTGGAGTGGCAGTGGGACCGCGGACTCCCGATGGACGGGGCACCGGATCGGTGTCTATGAGCAGAAGGGGCTGCGGTGTCGGCACCTGGTGCGGTCGAGGTATCCGGTTCGGGCTCTCGCCTTCCACCCCGTTCTTCCTCTGCTTTCCGTTGGTACGGGGCGCTACGACGGCGGCTACTCGTTCGAAGGCGAGCTGCTGCTGATCCACCTGGACTCCGGCGACGTGGTGTCTGCCCTGCAGTACCCGCGGGAGGTGCTCGGCGTGGAATGGCTCAGCGAGATGGCGCTCCGTCTGGTCTTGGCGCCGTGTGACGACTGGGAGAACCCACAGGCACACGAGCAGGGTCATGCGGTTGTTGTGGCTCGCTCGGACTGGGGCGCCGTCGGGCGGGGGGCGATCGGTGCCGAGGAGCTGGCTGCCCTCGCGGAACCGGTCGTCCATCCGGATCACAGCGGGGAGGCCCACCGAATCCTCGCGGATCTGGCGGCCTCGGCCGGTCGGCAGTGGGCCGTACGCCGGCGGGTGTGGGCTGTCGAAGGTATGGAGGACGGCCGCGTGCTGGCTGCTCTGGACGGGGTCCTGGTGGAGTCGTGGCTGCCATCAGGAGACCTGCAATGGGCGGTCGAGGACGAGGAAGGCGGCCGGCAGCTGCTTCTGGCCTCCGACGGCACATCGGTCTGGACTAACGCCGAACGTCGCAGTCGCCGCAAGGGAAGGCGCTGGGAGACGTCCGCACCCCGGGTCGCCCGGATCGCCGTCGCGACGGGGCAGGAGTTGGAGACCCTGAGTCCGGGGGTGTTCACGGTTCTCGTGGCAGGCGGCCAGAGGACGATCCTGAGGCCGTTGGACGGCCGCCGCAAGCGTCCCGAACGGCTGATGATGTTCGACCTCGATGGCCCGGTGAACGGTCCGGAGGTCGGTTCCTTCGACCTGTTCAATCACCCGTTCGCCGTCCGTCGGGCGAGCCGCCCGTACGTCCTTATAGGTACTGACTCGGACGAGCCGCACAGGGACAAGTGGGTCACCGCCCTGGGCGCCGATGGGACATTGCGGCGGCTCTTCCCACACTCCTGGGTACCGGAGGAGCATCATTTCGGGGGTCCCGCGGTCGAAATCGGGCAGTCCCTGGTCTATGCCGGCGCCGTCCACAACGGTCACGGGCTCCAACCCGGTGGCGCCTACGTCGTGCGGCGATCCCTAAGCGGCTCAGTGCAGTGGCAGCATCGCACCGATCATCCTGCCACTGCCCTCGACGCAGACGGGGACACCGTCTACGTGGCCTACAACTCCGGCGCCCTGACAGCACTGGACGCTGCCGACGGCTCGGTACGGTGGCACACCGAGCTTGAGGTCGACGGAGCACCGACCACCGCACTGTCCCTGGCTGTGGCACCCCAAGGACACTTGCTCATTGGGACCGTCGACGGCCGGATCCTGGAGTGCTGGCCTCGGGACTGTAAAAGAAACGGTGTAACTCCGATCATGGAGGATTGCACCTGTGACCAGCGAGAACATAGCTATAGCGCCTGAGGCTGGGGCCTCGTC
>NZ_JBITDL010000067.1:0-8774 GCF_044454225.1 Streptomyces sp. NPDC051563 | reverse complement strand
ATGGACGGGGTATCAACTTTTTGGCGTTGATTTTTGGCACGCTGTTGAGTTCTCAAGGAACGGACGCTTCCTTTGTACTCACCCTCTCGGGCTTTTCTCCGGGCGCTTCGTTTCGTTCTTGTGTCTCAGACTCTATCAGACTCTTTCGTGTCCGATTCCCAGTCAGCGGGATTCGCTTTCCAGTTCTTCGCTTTCGCGTTTCCCTTTCCGGCGAGACCGACTCTATCAGAAGTTTTCCACCGGATTTCCCGGCTTCAGATTCCTGGATGAGGAGTCGAGGGTGCCCACTCTGAATTGCTTCTTTGGGGGCCGGCTGCCGAACTTGTCCAGTTCCAGGCAACCGTTTGACTCTACATGACGCCCCCTGCACGGTCAAAATCGGCGCGACACCAGCTCCGCGGCCCGCACGGGGTCGCCCCCGGCGCGCTCGAGAAGAGCCTCCACGTCGTAGACCGGCCCGTCCCCGGGATCCGGACCGAGACCCTGGAGGCAGAGTTCCAGAGCCGGGCCGAAGAGCTCCCGGCGGATCGCCCCGTCCAGTTCGGGACGGAGCCGGTGCAGCTCGACCACCAGGTCCCAAGCCAAGCCATCATGTCGCGCCCGGTACTCCCGGTCGCAGGCCCTCACCGCAGCAGCCACCCCGACGTCATGGGCCTCGTAGGCCTGCAGCGCCGGCAGCAGTTCGGGAGCGCCCATGATCTGCGCCGCCGCGAAGGTGTGGACATGGGCTCCCGCGGCATCCTCGAGCAACGCCTTCAGCAGCGGCAGCACCCGAAGCTCGTGCCTGCGCGCGAGGCCCCGTATTCCTTCCTCCCTCACACCACCGTGCGCATCGACGGTCCGCTCCCAAAGGGCCGCGCGGACCGCGGGACCGTCGGCCTCCGACTGGAACCCGAGGCTGAAGGTCGCCCACTCCCGCACCTCCGGATCCACATCCCTCGTCAGCCGTATGAGGGCGAGGACACCCGGGCCCTCCGCCCGGCCCGTATCGAGCCCGGCGAACGAGGAGGCCACCTCCCGGCGGACGGCGGGATCCGCATGTCCCGCGAGCACGACCAGCACGGCAACGGCCGCACCCTCCCCCGTCCTCCCGATCGCACGGGCCAGAGCCCGCAGTACTCCGCCCTCGCACTCCCCCCGTGCGAGATCCGCCAAGGCGTCCGCCGCTTCGCACCGGACCGCCGGCTCCTGATCGCTGGCTTCCCCCATCACGTCACACCCGACCTCCCGCTCGAGCACCCCGGCGGAACGCATCAGTTCCCTACCGACCCTCACCGCCTCCACCCCCTCAGCCCCCACCCGCCGCAGCAGCACTTCGTACGCACCCCAATCCCCCCTCCCCACCGCAACACGAGCCGCCCCCCAAAACCTCCCCGACCACCCCGCTCACCCCGCTGGCCTCCATCCCCCACCACATGCACCGCTCATCGTCATCGTCAGCGGCCTGCCCGTCACCCGCCGCCCACCTGATCGAGGTGCACTGCAACCACCCCACACTGAAGGGCCAGTGACAGGCGCCTTGGAACCCTGATGCCCAGCCCGCCTAAGGGCTGGCACGTCAAAGGTGGGTCTCGACGGCTGCATTGCTTGAGGCAGGAGGGACGGGTCGTGAGGCCGCCGTACCGGGCGCGTGTTGGATGGCCTCTCCGCTGGTCTGAGCCCACGTCTGTTCGGCCGGCTGGTGACCGTGATGCGGCGACAACATGCGGCTGCTTCCCGCAGGGGCCGCCCGTGGGACCTCCGGCGGGAGGACTGTGCCCTGCTGGTCGCGGCCTACTAGCGAGCGAACTGCCGGCTCACGAGCGAGCAGTACACGACGGCCGACCACGTCCGAGGCACTCGAGGTCGGTTGCGGAACAGCCCCTTAGCTTGTTCTTTATGGTCTGGCCTGGTCGCGTTCGATGATGGTCTCGGGTCGTCTGACAGTTTTGCCCACGTCGTAGCGGGTGGCGGGCCGCTGGTTCTTGGAGCCGAGGGGTCTGCCGGGGCCGGGGCGGTTGGGTTTCGGTACACGGGCCGGGCATGGCAAGTGAGCACGGAGGTTCCGAAACCCCCGCCGGACGCGGGCCGGGGTGAGCCGGCCAGGCTCAGCGGGCTTCTCCCAGGGATGGCGGAGGTCCTCGGCCAGCGGACGGGCCAGCCGGAGCTGGGTGTGCGCGGTAAGGATCAGCCAGGTCCAGCGGTCCGCTGCCTCGGGGGTGCGGAGCTTCGGGCGGGTCCAGCCGAGGGTCTGCTTGATCATCCGGAAGGTGTGTTCCAGGTCGAACCTTCTCAGGAACGCCTGCCAGCGCAGGTCCACGTCGGCGCCGGTCATGTCTGTCCCTGAGGACCACAGCCAGACCGGCAGGGGTTCTCCGCCGCCGGGCAGGTGGTCGACCTCTAGACGGATGAGGTGCCTTCGATGAGGGGCAGATCGCCGTCGTGGTCGATCCAGGCCGAGCGGGTTGTGAGGCGGGGGTGGATCCGGTCCCAGGCCATGGCCTGTGCGGTGCCGTATCGGTCGGTGACCTGCACGGTTGCGGCGTCCGGCTCGCCCCAGGTCTCCGGCTTGGCGAAGCGGAACTCCTTGCCGTGCTTCGGGGGCCGCCCGCCCTGGGGCGGACAGATCCAGGGACGGGGTACGGGCTTGCACATCACGCGGTCTGACCGCAGCCGGCCCAGCACCTCCACGGGCAGGCCGTCCAGGAGGTGGGCCAGGCGCGGGGCGTCATAGCCGGCGTCGAAGACGACCAGGATGTCGGCGTCATCCTGGCGCCACTGGCCGCCGACGATGAGGTCCTCGACCACGCGGCGGACCTGGGCGGCGGTGACCTCGGCGACATCGTCCTCGGGTCCGAGCCGGACCGCGTCCAACAGCTGGCACCACGATGTTCGCCCGGACTCCAGCGCGGCGACGAACGAGTACGGCCAGCCGGGGATCATCAGGTGCTGGTCCCGGCCGCGGCCGAAGGTATGGCAGAACAACCTGTCCGGGCTGCACTCGGCGTCCGGCCGCAGCCAGTTACTCACATCCACGGCCAGGACGAGCCGATGGTCCGCGGCCTTGGGCTGCGGCAGAGCGGCCAGGACCTGCCGCAGCCGTGCAGTGTCGATACGTCCGTCGTTCAGGGCGGCGTACAACGCGCCGTGCCCACGCCGGTGCTCGGGCAGCAGCGTCAGGTCCACTGGCGTCATCACCCGTCTGTCGGAGCAGAGCAGGGCATCCGTGAGCTCGAATAGTTCGTCGCGGTGCGCGTCCAGGCACGCGTAGAAGTCGCCTCGGAAGTGTGACGCCACCGCGAGCGCCTCTCGCCGGACGTCGTGTTGCACCAGACTCATTCCCCCACGGCCTTCGTACTGGTCAAGCGCCTCTTTGGTCGGAGCACAGGATCACACGAAGGCCGTGTTCACGTCCCGAGGATCCCCGTACGGGCGATCACGTTCGGGGCATCGTTCGAGGCCGTCATGTGATCAGCCGCCCGCCGCTTGGACGTCCGGCGGGCAGCGGAAGATACGTGGTCAACCAGATCGCTGGGCGCTTGGGCCGAGATCGCGTCCATCCAGAACTTCAATGTCGGTGATAGTGGTCCGAGAGGGATCCAAACTCAGCCAGATGACGTCCATGCCATCGCGTTCGAGTTGGATCATCGAGGAACCCGACGAGCCGGGCGGCGCGGTCAGCAGGTTGATGCACGTTGCGGTACAGGTGCACGGGCCGTAGTAGGGCAGGTCAGCGACCACCTCGGCCAGCGGTTCACCCTCAGCACGCAACAGTTCAGCGATCTCGGTAGCAAGTGCTGAGAACGCATCCGCCAGTCGTGGGTACAGCCCATCTGTCACCACGGCACCGTACATGTGGCAGGCCATGAGAAGCACCAGAGGTTAAAGAACAAGCTTAGCTTGACGTTTATCGTCTGGCTCCGGCAGAGGGGCTCACCATGAACGACGTTCAGATCCAGTTGGCCCAGCCGAACGTGGCGATGTAGGCCCGGCGGAGGGCATCCCGGCCACGGCCGCTGCCGATGTGAATCACTGCCAGTGCTAGAAGAAACCAGGCCGTGAAGGCGCCAGAGATGGTCAAAGTCCATCGAGGGCCGGAGAAGCTGGCGATGGCGATCAAGGCGATGACGGTCACGCCCAAGCCCATGTGGGCGGCGGGCAGGTCTGAACGTAGGGCCTCGCGCAGAGCGCGGCGTTCTGCCTGTATGTCCTGGGTGTAGCGAGAACGAGCTGCGCTTTCGTCGTTCTCCCACTTAGACCAGTTCTCCATGGTCGGCCCCTGTAGATCGATCTCCGGCTGGGGCTGTAGCCCGAGCAGCCTATTGAGGGCCATCATCGGTTGTTCGCCGGGGCTTCGTCCCCTTCTTGTGGTGTGCGGGTCGGGTGTAGGACTCGCACGTGGCGAGGATGCGTCCAACGTCGTGGTGGGCGGCGGGCCGCCGGTTCTTCGAGCCGATCGGCCGACCGGGGCCAGGGCGGGTGGGTTTCGGTGCACGAGCTGGCGTGCCCGTCTTCGCGCGCAGGTTCCTGAACCCGCGGCGGACTCGGGCCGGTGTCGGCCTGTTCGGTTCCGCCGGTCGTTCCCACGGCCGGCGGAGATCAGCGGCGAGGGGGCGGGCGGGTCGAAGTTGGGCATGCGCGGCCAAGACGAGCCAGGTCCATCGGTCGGCTGCGGCAGAGTCGCAGAGCATGGGCCGGGTCCAGCCGAGGGTCTGCTTGAGCAGGCGGAGCGTGTGCTCAACGTCGAACCTGCGCAGGAAGGCCTGCCAGGACCGGTCGACTTCCGCGGCGGCGGCGCCGGTGCCCGACCACCACAGCCAGACTGGCTTGTTGACTCCGCAGCTGGGCAGCTTCGCCACGGTCAACCGGATCACGGTGCCCTCGATGATCGGCAAGGCCCCTCGTGATCCCCCACGCGGCCCTGCGGGTCAGCCGGGGGTGCAGCCGGCCCCACGCCTGCGCGGTCGCGGTCCCGTACCGCTCTGCGTCGGTCCCGGTCACTACCGCCGCCTCACCCCAGGTCTCGGGGCGCCGAAAACGCACTCACCACCGCGCTTGGGCGGGCGCCCGCCCTGCGGCGGGCAGATCCACGGCACCGGAACCGGCTTGCGCATCACCCGGTCCGAGCGGAGCCGACCCCACACCTCGACCGGCATGTCCACCAGAAGGTGGGCGATCCGAGGCGCCTCGTAGCCGGCGTCGAGGACAACCAGGACCTCAGGATCACCCTGGCGCCACTGGTCCGCCGCGACGAGGCGTTCGACAACCTTGCGGACCTGCTCGGCGGTGACCGCCGCCTGGTCCGCGTCCGGCCGCAGCCACGGCGAGACGTCCACCGCGAGCACGAGGCGACCGTCGGCGGCCCGGGACGTCGGCACCCCGACCAGGGCGCGGCGGATCCGGGCGACACCGATCCGACCTTGCCTTGGTTCGCCCCGGCCTGTGCTCGGGCGCGAGGGCCAGGTCCACAAGGGTGCGGACCGGGCCGTCGGTGCACAACAACGCATCGCACAGCTCGAAGAGCGCATCGCCCCGGGCAAGCAGGGAGCTGTACAGCTCAGTCGGAATGCCGTCACCGCGGTGAACGCGCCTCGTTGATCCACGATCCAGCCTCCGCGCGCCGCGCCGACCTCTTCTCGCAGGATCAGGCTCCAGGCCCGTGGACAGTTCGTGAACTGGGGAAACCCCGAACAAGTCCGAGCCCTGTTCGATGACGGACCAAAAGCCTCAAGCCTCGCTTTTTCTTTGTCTTCTGGCGCTCCTGAACTGGTGCGGACAGAGTGGGCGGCATGACAGAAAGTTCCGGCCCTGTCCCTGCGGAGGTAGATGATCGCCCGGCGGTAGAGCACATCCTCGGTCGTCCCTTGAGCCAGGCATGGCCGACGGGTGCACTGGCACCGGGCAGCCGGGTCACCGTCCTTCGCGACCAGGACTGGGACGGTCCTTGGCAGGTCGAGTTCGTTGGAACGATCGACGCCATGGGTGCACCCGAACCGAACGAACACGCCCAGTCGCTTAGCGACGAGCTGCGGTACTGGGTGATCTTTGACTCGCCGCAGTACGACTGCAACGGGGCCGGGCCCTATCGCAAGGCCCAGATCCGGGGTCGGTATCTCAGGGCCGATCCAGAGCCCGAAGCGTAGGAAGCCGCGCCCCACGCGCCGCTCGAATCGTCCGTCGGCGATCGGGTCCTCGACGACACGGCGGACCTGGACGGCGGTGACCTCAGCGACGTCGTCCTCCGGGGCCATCCGCACCGCGTCCGACAGCGGGCACGAGGACGTGCGGCCGCTCTCCAGCGCGGCGACGAACAAATACGGCCTGCCCCGATCATCGGGTGATGGTCCCGGCCCCGGCCGAAGGTCTGGCAGAACAGCCGGTCCGCGCTGCACTCGGCGTCCGGCCAGGACGAGCCAGTCGTCGGCGGCCTTCGGGTGGGAGAGCCCGGCCAACATCCGCCGCAGCCGCACCTCATCGAGTCGACCGCGGTTGAGCGCGTCGTACAGCGCGTCGGTCAGCTCGAACAACACGTCGCGCCGACCGGGTTGGCCGCAGAGAACAGGCCGAACCCTTTTTACTGCCGGCGCCCCGCTCTGAGTCCGCAACGAGTCGACCAGCCCCCAGCCGGCGTCAGCCGGTCTCCGCTGGCCCGGACCACGGCAAGCCTTCCGCCCTCGAAACCGATTAGATCGCCGACAGCCAGGAAGAGCGGGTTCGCCAGCTCGAAAGCATGGCCGTTGTCGGTCTCGAGGTCCTCCACCAGTACCAACCGCGAGGTCGGCGTGGTGCCGTCAGCTGCAAGGCGCATGCGGAGATGGTCCCATGGAGCCTGAAGTCACCTCAGCCCTGTTCGCCAAACGCCAACGGCTCAGAGGTTAATGAACAAGCTTCGACACCCGCCCCGGCCTCTGATGCTCCTCCGGCTGGGCCTACGAGCACACCGCAGTCAAGCTCCCGCGGACTCCTGCCGTTCTCACCCTGGCCTCGAAGGCACTCGACAGCTTGACCTAAGCGGACTCGTCCGGGCCGTCACCTTCGCATCTTGCATCGGTGCGCCAAGCCGATCCTCATGGACGATCATCAGCCCATGAACACGGACTACTGAGTGTCGCTCGCGGAATCAGAGCGCGATCAGTGGGGGCTCGCCCCCTGCAGGAGCATCGGGCCCTTGAGCTTCGGAATGGATCAGCAGGCTGCACTCGCTGCCATGAAGGGGCACGGTTTCACTGGCCAACAGGACGAGATCGAACGTTGGAACACGGCGTGTGCACGGTGGCGTATCACGTTCCACAAGGCCGACTCGGACAGGTGGAGTCGGCCGGCAGTGAAGTGCTACTTCGTCGAAGGCGTAGGACTGACCTGCGTCCTCGTCGACGGGTTGCGCGGTCCGCAGGTCACGCATCGGGGGATCCGCCTCATCGGCCGTGTTCCGTCGGAACTCTCCGAGGAGATGGAGGCTTATGCGATGGCGCAGGGAATCGGCGTCCGGTTCAACCGTGAGGCCGACATGCTGCACGACGGCCTGGAGCAGGCGATCGAACGTGGCGCTCAGCGAGCTGGGGATACCGTCGTCACCTGGGCTCTGTTCTTCAACCTGGGCGAGATTGCCGGGACCTCCTGGGACATCGCGCCGACGGAAGTCTGGCATCACGGTTAGAGCATCTCCAGGCCGGCCCGCTGGCTTCGGCTCAGCTCAGCTCACGGGCCACATGTGGATGGCGGCGAGGTGGATTGCCGCGGTCCTGCTGCGGCGGCCGCCTAGGCGCTTGCGGTTGGCGGCCTGGTCGGCGGGCTGAGGCCTCGTCGGCCAGGACCACGTCCGGGGCCGCCTCCGGTCTGCCTACCGGCCTAGGAACCCGTAAGCCGCCAATAGCCTGCGGGCAGCGGAGGGTGCGTGCGTCGCCGGTCCGGACAGGTGTGATGTCGATGGCCAAGGGCCGGCTGCGGGAAGAGGCAGCGGCTCCGGTGACGGCGCGTGCGTACTCGGCGGTGTGGACGGTCGGCTCCGCCGACGGCGGTCCCGGCCAGGGGGCGGCGCTCGGCGACCAGACCTTCACGGACGTCGCCGGTATCGAGACCGCCTGCGGCCAGCGGCGCCCGCCCGCCTGCCGGCCCGCGCAAATTCGGGTGCGGTAGCGGGAGGGGACTGGGAGAGTGCCGCGCTGTGGGCACTGCTGAGGTGGTACTTCGACGTGCGGTCGAGTCGGATGCGGTCGCCATGGCCGGTACGTGGCTGCGTTCCTTCAGGAACGCCTTGCCGACCGTGCGGCTTGCGCACGGCGACGACGAGGTCCGGGACTGGTTCGCCTTCGTGGTCGTGCCGCGGTACGAGGCCTGGATAGCCGAGGCCGACGGGGTCCTGGCGGGGCTCCTCGTGCTCGAGGGCGAGGAGTTGGAGCAGCTCTACCTGGAACCGTCGTGGTGGGGGAAGGGGCTGGGCGACCGGTTCGTGGCGCTGGCCAAGCAGCGACGGCCGGCCGGGCTCGGGCTGTGGACGTTCCAGGTGAACGGTCCCGCGCAACGGTTCTACGAGCGGCACGGCTTCGTCGCCGTCGAACGTACCGACGGGATGCGCAATGAGGAGCAGGAGCCGGACGTCCGGTACGTCTGGCGGCCCGGGGAATAGCGAGCGCGGCCGGCGTCGAGGATGCGGTCCGTGAACGCAGAAAAGCCCCGTACCGGTTTCCCGGTACGGGGCTCTCCACAATAATTGTTCGGCGGCGTCCTACTCTCCCACAGGGTCCCCCCTGCAGTACCATCGGCGCTGAAAGGCTTAGCTTCCGGGTTCGGAATGT
>NZ_JBITDL010000066.1:0-11629 GCF_044454225.1 Streptomyces sp. NPDC051563 | reverse complement strand
CCGCCCCTTCCCCCCCCGCGCCCCCCGGCCCGGCGGGGGGAGGGGCGCGCCCCCGGCGCCGCGGGGGGGGGGGGGGGCCGCCCCCCCCGGGGGGGGGGGGCCCCCCCGCCCCGCATTCACGGTCGGAGCCAGCCGGTACACGCGTTCCTTGAGTTCGCCGATCGCCTTGCAGTCGGCTTCGAGGGCCGCCGGGTCCTCGTCGGCCATGTAGACGGTGAGGGGGCTGCTGGGCAGGTCGACCGTCGGGCGCATCCGGCGGCCGGGACGGTACTTCACGGTGAGGTCGCGCACGGTGGGCAGCGCGGTGATCTCTTCCACCACGGCCTCGTCCACGCCTTCGACGATCCCGTCCAGCGCGGTCGTGGTGTCGTGCACGAACGCCTCGATGAGCTTGGTGTACGTCCGGCCGCCGTAGCGCTGCCGGAACTCCGCGGGCCGTGCGTAGGCCAGCGCCGTCGCGGCCGACTGGTCGATGCCGAGGCAGAGTTCCTGGAACCCGGCGTTCAGACC
Organism: Streptomyces sp. NPDC051563; assembly: GCF_044454225.1. Lineage (NCBI taxonomy): Bacteria > Bacillati > Actinomycetota > Actinomycetes > Kitasatosporales > Streptomycetaceae > Streptomyces > Streptomyces sp. NPDC051563. The sequence continues at coordinate 11,119 of NZ_JBITDL010000066.1, read as the reverse complement.
GCCGTTGAGGCGGGCGGCGATCTCCACCAGGACCGGGCCGGAGGCGGTCATGATGACCTCGGCGTGAACCGCTCCGTGCCGGATGTCCAGGGCCGCGAGGACGGTGTCCACGTAGGCGACGAGCTCGGGGACCGGTGCCGCGCCCGGGTCGAGCAGCACGTCCCGGTCGTAGATGCGGCGGCCGGCCCCGATGTCCCGCTTGCGGTACTCCCAGACGCCGCACACGTACCGCTCCCCCTGGGAGCAGGCCATGTCCACCACGTACTCGGTGCCGTCGAGGTACGACTGCGCGAGGGCCTCGGTGTTGGGCTGCTGGAACAGGTCCCTGGCCGACATGACCGAGCGCGCGGCCCGTACGACGGCTTCGCCGTCCCGGCAGATGTGGACGTTGTCCGCCCCGGAGGAGCTGATCGGTTTCACGACGACGGGGTGGATCCCCTCCCGCTCCGCCCAGGCGCGCAGCTCTTCGGGGTCGGCCGACCGGTGCTGGCGCGCACAGCGGATCCCCGCGTCCCGCAGGGCTTCGATCATGAGGAACTTGTCGCGCCGTGCGGCCGACAGGCGGGTGCCGTTCGTCATCAGCCCGAGCCGCTCGCTCAGTTCGTCGGCGAGCCGGACCCCGAACTCCGCTCCGGCGAGTACCGCCAGCGGGCGGTGGCGGGCCAGCTCGCGGGCCGTGGTCCCGGGATCCGCGCAGACGAGGTTCTCCCGGTAGGCGTCGAGCCGGGGCGGGGCGAGGGGGGCGATGAGCTCGGGGGTGCTCTGCACGTGCACAGCCTCGACGCCGAGCCGGGCGAAGGCCGGCAGGAGGAAGTTCCCGGTCGAGTAGCCGTCCACGATCGCCACGGTCCGGTTCGGCGGGCCCGTCCGGTTCGGCTGCTCCGTCTGGTCCGTCTGGTCCGTCTGGTCCGTCTGGTTCAGCTGGTCCGTCTGGTTCGTCTTCTGTGCGTTCATCGTCGTCCACCTGCCCACGTCACGAGGGGCCCGCTGCCGAGGCCCGCGAACAACAGCACCGCGCTGAGGGCGACCCAGCCGGGCAGCCCCATCCCGAGCGGCAGCAGGCTCATCACCGCGGGGGCGACGGCTTCGACGGCGCCGCTGCCCAGTCCGAACACCCCGGCGTACTGGCCCTGCAGCCGGGCCGGCGCCAGGCCGAAGCAGTACTCGTAGGAGGCGGCCGCGTACCAGAGCTCGCCGAAGGCGAAGACGCCCATGCCGGTGAGCAGCAGGGCCGAGGCCGTCCAGGGGGAGGTTCCCGCCGCGAAGGCCATGAGCATGAGGCCGCCCGCGAAGGCGGCGCCGGCCCAGGCCATGCGCCGGCCGGCCGTCCGGGCGTCGTGCACGCCCCGGCTCACGGGGACCTGGAGCAGCACCACGAAGGCCATGTTGAGCACCAGGACCGCGGAGACCATCCACCGGGGTGCACTCGTGTGGCCGACGATCCACAGCGGGAGCAGGAAGCCGGAGGCGGCGTAGTTCAGGGACAGCACCGCGTTCACCAGCGTGGCGCTCAGGTACGTGCGGTCCCGGAGTGCGGCCCAGCCCCGTTCCTTCTCCTCGGCGGGGTCCGGGGCCGTTGCGGGCAGGCGCAGCCGCAACAGGATGAGCCCGCAGCCCACGTAGGCGAGGGCGCGGCAGACCACGAGGGACAGGTACGCGGGCCGGCTGTCGATCTGGATGGCGAAGCCAGCCGCTACGGAGCCGAAGGCGAGGGCGAGGTTGGTCACCGACCGCAGGTAGCCGATGAACAGGGTCGGGTTGCCTTCGGCGACCCCGCGGATGAGCGGCGCCTTGCTCGCCTCGTCCGCGGGGATCACGGCTCCCGCGACCAGGGAGACCGCGAAGAAGGACCAGAACGATCCGATGAGGGTGAAGCAGGAGATCGCGACTCCGCCGCCGAGCATGACCCCGATGTGGACGCGCTTGGCTCCCCACTGGTCGGCGAGCCGTCCGACCAGGACACCGGCGATCAGCCCCGCCATGGCCCCGCCGAAGAGGCCCACCGCGACCCGGCCGGCCGGGAGTCCGACGACGCGGGTGAAGTACAGAACGCTCGCGGTGGTGAACATGCCGCCGCCGAAGCTGTTCGCGAAGGTGGCGACGGTCAGGATCCGCTGCGCCCGGGTGGCCGGGAGGAGCCTGCGCACGCCGGTGGGCCGGGGCGGCGACGCGGGCGCGGCCGTCACTGCCACAGTGCGTCCCCGAAGCGGGCGCCGGGTCGCAGAACCTCTTGCAGCGCGCGCAGTTCGCGGCCCTTGAGGCCGTCGGGGACGACCACGAGCCTGGTGCGGAACCAGTCCCACACCTCGGCGAACCGGCCTTGGAGCTCCTCGGCGGAGTCCGCCATGACCATGAACTGGCCGACCCGCTGGCCCGTTCCGGCGACTTCGGGGGCGTGCTCCCCCACGGGCCGTTCGATCCGGACGAACTCCACCCCGGGCAGGGCGGAGACCTCCGCGGCGGAGGGGCAGTCGAGCAGCAGGCCGGCTCCCGCGGTGAGGTAGGCGCCGCCGACGACCGCGGGGCGGATCTTGACGTCGAGTTCGGGCCGCCTGCCGAGGGCGAGCTGGATGGCGCACTCGGCCAGGTCGACGTTGAACTTGGCCTGCACCACCTCCTGGACCAGGGCGCCGCCCCGGCGTGCGGCGCACTCGCCGAAGGTGAGCGTGCCGGTGTCGGGGTCGTGGAAGAGCTCCAGGTGGAACATCCCGTCCCGCAGGCCCAGGGCCTCCAGGGAGGCCTTGATCACGGGGAGGGCCAGGTCGTGGGCCCAGGCGTCGGCGGCCGGGTCGAAGTGGCGGAAGTGCAGGGGCGTGCCGGTGTCCACGGCCGTGAGGCAGGGGTCGCCGTAGCGCCCGAGCGCGTGGAAGAGCAGTTCGCCCTGGTACAGGACGCCGTCGGCGATCCATTCCTCGCCGCGGACGAACTGCTCCAGCACGAAGGTGCGCTGCGGGGTGGCCTGCCTGCGGTACTCGTCGCCGCGCCGGTGGAGTTCGGCCGCGGAGGTGACGACGGAGGTCCGTTCGGTGGCGGCTCCGGCCACCGGCTTCAGGACGGCCCGCTCGAAGGGGAGCCGGTCGATCGCGGCGACGTCGTGCACGTCCTCGATGACCTCGGCACCGGCCGTGGCGATGCCGGCGGCGCGGATCTCGCGTTTCTGCACGGACTTGTCACGGAAGCGTACGGCGATCTCCGGCGGGGTGAACGGCAGGCCGAGGTGGCGGGCGAGCAGTCCGACCATGACCAGGGAGTCCTCGTCGGTGGTGTACACGGCGTCGAAGGCGGGGCCGGTCAGACCGGCCCGGTCGAGCGCCATGAGGACGGCTTCCGGGCTGGTGTGGTCGTCGACGAGGAGCACGGTCACCTCGTCGGGTACCGCGATGTGCCCCTCGTCCCAGGACGCGGCCCCGCAGATGACCGTGGTGTCGAGGCCGAGGCGGACGCAGGCCCGCATGCCATAGCGGTCGAGGCCCACGATCAGGATCCTCGGGGGGCTTGCGTTCTCCATGGCGCTTCCTTCCTCATGCCCGTTGCCTGCACGGCCGGTGCCCGCACGGCCATTCACGCAGAGATGGCAACATCATGTCAACGTCAAGGCACATCCGTTGCTGACACTCGGCATAATGTGGCAACATCCCTGTCCCATGAGACCCTTCTGGCTGCTGACCGGGGCCACGGCACTGTCCATGGCCGGAAACACCTTCCTGTACCTGGCGGTCCCCTGGGCGCTGATCCAGGCCACCGGGTCCACCCTGCTCGCCGTCCTGAGCATGGCCGCGCAAACGGCCCCGTACCTGGCCGCGCCGTTCCTGGGCCCCTTCATCGACCGCCACGACGCCCGCCGCCTGTTCATCGCGGGCGAGCTGGTGCAGGGCGCCTGCGTCGCACTGATCCCCTTGCTGCTGACCCTCGATCAGATCGCCATGGTGTTCGCCTCGCTGTGCCTGATGGGGCTGGCGAAGGTGGTCTCCGACGTCGCCGGGGACTACGGCCTGATTCCGGCCCTGGTGCCGCCGGAGCGGCTGGAGCAGGCGACCAGCCGCTTCAACTCGGTCCAGCTGGCGGCCCGGTTCGCCGGTCCCGCCCTGGCCGGACTGACCATCGCCGCGGCCGGGCCCGGCCCGGCGCTGGAGATCGACGCGGCCACGTTCCTCGTCACCGCCGTGACGGCCTTCTTCCTGCCCCGCGTAGCCCGGCAGGCGCGGAAGGCCGGCGCGTCCGTGGGCACGCTGCTGCGGGAAGGCATCGTCTACTTCCGCTCGCGCCCGGACCTGCTCCGGCTGACCGGGGCGGTCGCGCTCTACAACCTGGGGGCCGGCGCGCTGGAGCCGACCCTGCTCACCATCGGCACCGGACGGTGGCACTGGTCCTCGGCCGCCCTGGGCCTGGCCGTGTCCTGCGGCGCCGTGGCGGCCGCGGTCGGCGCGTGGGTGAGCCCCATGGTCCCGGCGGGCGAGGGCCGCCGCCGCCTGCGCGTCGGCGTGTGGCTGGGGGTGGCCGCCCTGGGGTCAGTGGGCCTGCTCATCGGCGAACCCCTCGCGGTCGTGGCCTCCTTCTGCCTCCTGTGCTTCGGCGAGGGAGGCGTCAACACGACCACGATGAGCTATCGGCAGCACGAGATCCCCGCGGAGTTCAGCGGGCGGGTCAACACCCTCATCCGGATGTTCGTCACCGGGGCCGTGCCCGTGTCCTCGCTGCTGCTCGGGCTGACGGTGGGCCTGTCCGGCTCCTGGGGACACCTGTTCGTGTTCCTGCCCGTCACCGCGACCGCGGTGCTCGCCGTGCTCCTGTGGTTCGCCCCCGTACGAAGACGCCGGGCGCCCGTCCGGCCGAACGCTCCCCTGGTCGCCGCGAGCGGCGACCGGCCCCCGACACGGAACGGATGACAGCACATGGACATCGTTGACCACCACGGGCTGTCCGTCGCCCACGTCTCCCCCGAGGAGGTGGCGGGCCGCCCCTGGTACGGCGCCCGCCGGCACATCGACGTGGTGCGTGCCACCGCGCCCCCGGCCGGGGCGTACGGGGAACTCGCCGCGGCCGGCTTCATCCGGAAGCCGGCCTTCTTGTCATGGACCGCCGAACTGGGCCCGGACGAGGACGCGTTCCTCTCCCGGCTGGAGACCAAGGCCCGGCAGGACATCCGGCGGTCCCGCGCCCGGGCGGACCGGGTCCTGACGCTGGAGGTCCACGACCCGGTCGGGCCGGACGTGCTCGACCGGTTCCTGGCGCTCTACCGGCAGCGGGTCGACGCGATGGCCTACGGCATCCCGATCGCCTCCCGGCAGCGGGAGCGGCTGCTCGACGGACGCGAGAAGTACTTCGCCGTCCTCGCCCTGCGGGACGGCGAACTGGCCGGCGGCTGCATCGCCTGGGAATGCCCCGAGGAGGACGCGGTGCGGATACGGTTCTCCGCGGTGACCGAGGAGTGGCGCCGCGACTCCCTCGCCCGCACGCTCTACTTCGCCGCGATGCGCACGGCCCGGGACAAGGGCTACCGCTGGGCGACACTGGGCGACGAGCCCAATCTGTACGGCCACCTGACCAAGGCCGGCCTGTTCCGCTTCAAGGTGCGCATGGGCTTCCGCTGCGTGCCCTCCCAGGACTTCCACGACCCCGACGGCCTCGACGAGGCCGACCTGGTCCTGAACCTGGACCGGCTGTGCGATCCGTGCCTGATCCTGGGCTACGCCTCGGACGCCCCGGGCGAGCTCTCCCTGCGGGCCCGGCTCGTCACCGGAGCCCCCATTGACCTGCGGGCCTACGCGGCCCCCTTCCTCGCGGGCGTCGAGCACACCCCGCCCGCGGGGACGCCGGCCCGCGCCGCGGCCTCGTAGACAGCACGATGCGGCGGCAACGGCCAGGGGCCGTCGCCGCCGCATCGGTGCGGTCACATGGTCGAGCCGGATCCGGCGGTGAACGCCTCGGCGTTGCCGCGCAGGACGGTGCCGGGCCTGCCGTCGACCCCGACCGTGGTCGTGCCGGCCACCGTGACCCGCTCGCCGCGGCGGTGCTGGTCGCCGTAGTCGTGGACGGCGTAGTGCAGCGTGGACCGGTTGTCCCACAGGACCAGGTCCCCGACCTGCCACTTCCAACGGACTGTGTACTCGGGCTTGGTGGCGTGCTCCACCAGGACCCGGAGCAGGTCGCGTCCGGCCTGCGGGCCGAGCCCGGTGACGCTGCGCGCGAACCCGCCGACGAAGAGGGAGCGTTCACCGGTCTCCGGGTGGACCCGGACGGCAGGGTGCTCGGCGCTGAAGACGTTCTTCAGGTAGCTGCTCCGCACGTCGCCGGTGTACGTGGCGTCGGTGAAGTCCGAGTCGTTGGAGTGGACGACCCGCAGCCCGTCCGCGAGCGTACGCAGCCCTTCGGACAACTCCTCGTAGGCCGCGGCCGTGTTGGCCCATATGGTGTCGCCGCCGACCGGCGGGCAGACCGTGTTGTGGAGGATGGCGACGGCGGGCGGGTTCTCCATGTAGGTGAAGTCGGCGTGCCAGTGATTGGCGCGCGTGCCCTCGCCCTTGGAATCCATCTCGCGCAGCAGCGGCCGGCCCTCGGGGCCTCCGTAGATCGGGTGGCCGAGCGTCAGGTCGCCGAAGCTGCGGCCGAAGACGACGAGTTGGTCATAGTCGAGCTGCTGGCCACGCAGGAAGATCACCTTGTGGGTGAGGAGTGCCTCCCTGAGTTCCGCGGCCACCGAGTCACTCAGCGGACGCGCGGCGTCCACGCCGGTGATCTCGGCACCGATGTTTCCCGCGAGCTGCTTCACCCCGACCCTGATACCACTGTCGGCAGTCATGACGTCAGTCATGCGTTTGGACCTTTCTGGGCTGTGTGGGGGCGCGAACCGCGCGCGTCACGGCCGGGAAGTCCCGCCGGTGGGGCGGATCCTCCCGCACGTTCCGCACAGGGATCGTCGCCGGTTGCGCCTCGTAGCACGATCGATGTTGCCATGATTTGCCATGTGTGGCAACACTGGGCGAAGGGGTGGGTCGCGAAAAGGTGCCGCGACGCAGCGGCGCGCGTGACCGCAGTGGGTCACGCGCGCCGCTGGGGGCCCATGGGCCGGGTCGGCCGGAACGGCCGGAAACGTCAGAGGAAGTGGCCACTGGCGAGGTAGGGAGCGGGTTCGGCCATGTCCCGGAGGGCGAGATAGCCCTCCTGGCCGATGTCCAGCCGCGCGGCCAGACCGACGTCGACCGCCCAGTGGTTGGCGGTGGTGATGCAGTTGACGAGCGTCTCGCCCCGGGAAGCGGCGAGGGCCTCCCACAGCAGGTCCTGGGCCGTCCGCGGCTCCGCCGCCGCGAGGAGCACCGCCCGGTTCTCCTCGTCGTCGATGTACGCGTATCCCGGCCGGCGCAGGTCCTCGGACACGACGAGCCTGAGCCGGTCGAGCATGTAGACGTGGTCGGGGCCGTGACCGGCCCCGCGGATCTCCTCGTCGAGCCGGTCCATCCATTCGAGGTCCTCGGGCCGCCCCTCCCTGAGCCCGTCGATCGCGGGAAGCGTGGACCGGTCGACCGTGCCGACCATGCGCATCTGCGGGTAGAGCAGGAATCCCGCCTTGCGGTAGCGGCGGGTCGCCCCCGGATGCACCGAGGAGGAGAACAGTCCCGGCCGGCCGTCGGCGTGCGCCAGCGCGGCGTCCATCAGCCTCCTGCCGATGCCCCGGCCCTGGTAGCGGGTCAGCACGCCGTAGGTGGCGAGGTACCACACCCCGCCGCGGTTCTGGGACATGGCGAACCCGACGACGTTCCCGGCATCGACATCGCCGCCGTCGCCGCCGTCGCCGTCGCCCTCGACGCCGCCCTCATCGACCGCGACCCAGCACCCCGCCGGATCGGCCTCCAGATAGAACCGCATCCGCTCGATCCACTGCTTCGATCCGGCGTCCGAGCGGGGCTGGATCTCCGGTTCGCTGACGCGCCGGCTGCTCTGGTCCGCCTCGAGGAACAACTCCGCCGAGGCGCGCTCCGCCGACCGGAGGTCTTCCTCTCGCGCCGGCCTGACCTGCACTGATTCCATTTTCATACGCTACCGGCCCGTTCGGCCGACCTCCTGGTTCCTGTCGGGGAATGCCCTTGTCCGGATGGCGCGTCCGGTCAGCCCTGCTCTCCGCGCCCCTCCGCCAGGGCTTCTGCGAGGGTGCGCCACGTCTCCGCCGCGAGTTCTACGTTGTGCGCCTCGACGGCCTGCCGCGCGAGGTCGCTCAGGCGCTGGATCCCCAGGGACGTCCGGCCGGCCAGCACGTCCAGCCTGCCACTCAGCACCTGGAGCCGGATCCGGTCGCGGAAGGAGAGCCGCAGATCCAACGCCTGTGCCTGATCGCACAGTTCGCGCGCCCGGGCCAGATCGCCCTCGGCGCAGGCCAGCTGGGCGTGCAGCAACAGCCCCTCCTGGCGGCGTACTTCGGTCCCCACGATCTCCAGCGCCGGGCCTATCTGTTCCAGGCTGGCCCGGGCCTTCGCCGTCTGCGGCGGGACGGTCTGCAGCAGCAGCGAGGCCGCGGCGAGTCTCAGCCGCAGCCAGAGCCCCGGATCCTCGTGGCTGTCCAGGCCCTCCAGCGCGCGTTCGAGCAGGTCGTTCGCCTCCTGGTACGCACCCCGGCGTATCCCGACGGTCGCCGCGGCCCACAGGGCCCGGGTGTGGGTGGAGCCTCCGACGGGCCCGGTGAGCGCGCACAGCTCCCGGGCGTGCGCCTCGGCCTCGGCGAGCCGGCCCGCCTCCGCTTCCGCCGACACCAGGGCATGCAGGGCGCCGGCCCGGTCGGTCAGGGTGAGACCCGCGGCGGCGCCGACGGCTCCGGCGGCGTACTCGCACGCCTCGGCGATCCGCCCGATGGAACGCGCGCAGCGGGAGTGCTGGGTGTACGCGCGGACGCGCAGCTCCGCCACGCCCAACTCATCTGCCAGCTTGTGCAGTTCGGCGGTGAGTTCGTACTCCTCCGTAGACCGCCCCTGCCTGCCCCGCATGCGGGCGAGCAGCCACAGCGCCTGCCAGCGCAGGGCGGGATCCTGTCCGTCGTCGGCCCGCAGGGCCTCGGCGAGGGGGTCGGCCAGAAACTCGTCCAGTCCGTCGTCGGACACCGAGGTGACCGCGGCGAGGACATGGCCGAGCACGGGGCCCCTCTCGCGCGCGAAGGCGGACACGGGGACATCGAGCCGCTCGGCAAGATAGTCCACGCTCTTGGCGGTCGGTGGTCGGGCGCCGGACTCCAGACGGGACAAGTAACCGGTCGACATGGCGTCTCCGGCAAGCGCCGCCTGGGACAGTCCGCGGCCCACGCGGAGCGCGCGGAGGCGTTGCCCGAAATGGGGCTGTTCCAGCATCTGCACCTCGGAAGGCGTGGGCTGACACTCGGAGAGAGCCTCAACCCTCAGGAGGGATGGGCATTATGCCCGTTGTAGGCAAGACTGTCAATATCGGGTAACCCTACGCCGGGCATACCCCGTTGCGCATCGACACTTACCGAGCCATTGATCGAATGGCTCAAAAACCCCGCCCCATTGGGCAAGCTGACGTCCCGCAGCGATCGGCCGCACACGCTCTGTCTATCACGCGATACCCGCAGTCATGCCGCCCTGGGGCAACAAGGTCCTTGATATTGCCACCTCTTGGAAATATATGGCAACATGCGGGATCCGTCGCTCCGCCATCGGGGCCGCACCCATCACAGCGAGAGGTCGCGCGCGATGAAGAACGTACTGCTGATCAACTCCAGTCGTGAGATCGCCGCCCGGATGCTCCAGAAACGGGACGACATCCGCCTTTCGGTCATCACGATGCCCGAGTACGCGGGCTACTACGCCGACGGCGCGGACGTCGAAGTGGTGGACACCATCGAGGACCTGACCCAGGTGCGGCTGGCCGCCCTGCGCATACGGGAACGCAATCCGTTCCGGTACGTGGTGTCCCCCTCGGAGTGGAGCATCCAGGCCGGCGGGTACGTCCGCTCCTACTTCGGGCTCCCCGGATCCGGCTACGAGGTGGCCAACGCCTTCTCCAACAAGTACGTGATGAAGCAGCGGCTTTCCGCGGCCGGAGTACCGGTGGCCCGGTTCCGCCTCATCGACCGGTTCGCCGGCGCCGAGGCCGCCGCGGAGGAGATCGGCTGGCCGCTCGTGGTGAAGCGGTCGTGCGGCGGCGGCTCCGAGTACGTCCTGCCGGTGCACGACGCCGACCACCTGCGGCTCCTGGCCCACGACGACTCCACGGAGCCGATCCGGACCGCGCCGTACCCGCTGATGGCCGAGGAACTCGTGGACATCGAGGCCGAGTTCCACTGCGACGGGGTGGTGCGGGACGGCCGGGTCCGGTTCGCGCCGGTGTCCCGGTACTTCGAGCCGGTCCTGCGCAGCGTGGGCGGCGTCATCGGCTCGTACACACTGCCCGACGAACACCCGGACACCCTGGCCGTCACCGCACTGCACGAGCGGGTCGTGGCGGCGCTCGGACTCACCGACGGGGTGACGCACCTGGAGGTCTTCAAGACCCCGCACGGCCATCTGGTCGGCGAGGTGGCCTGCCGGCCGGGGGGCGGCGGGATCGCCGACCAGGTGCTGCACCAGTACGGCGTGGACCTGTGGAGCACCTTCCTGTCCACGTCCCTGGGCGAGCCGGTGTACGTCGACACGCTGCCGCGCACCGACCACATGATCCAGTACATGCTCCCGCGCCCCGTGGGCACGGTCACCGCGGTCACCCCCGCGGAGGAACTGCTCGCCGCCCCCGGCGCCGTGTACGCGAAGGTCGGCACCGAGGTCGGGGACAGACTGGACGGCCCGGTCGACTCCTCGGTCTACGCGGGCGTCGTACTGCTGCGGGCCGCCACCGAGGACCAGGTGCACGAGCGGGTCGCGGACATCGGCAGGCGGTTCCGGATCGAGGTCGCCGAGAGCGCGGCCGATGCCGTACGGGCCGCCGCGGGCGCGGCCGGGAAGGGCTGAGGTACCACGTACTGCCTCCGCTTTGGCACAGCACCTGGCAACTTCATGACGAGAGCCGGGGGGGGGGGGCCCCCCCCCCCGGGGGGGGCCCCCCCCCGGGGGGGGGCGCCGCCCCCCCCGCCCCCCCCCCCGCAACCCACACGGGCCGGCGCGCGCGGCCCGCCGCACGCCGC
>NZ_JBITDL010000065.1:0-14429 GCF_044454225.1 Streptomyces sp. NPDC051563 | reverse complement strand
CCCCGGCACCGACCCCCAGCCGCAGCCAGCCCGCGCCCAGGCCAACCCCAGCCCCGCCGGCGCTTGAGGCGCAGGGGCCCGGGGACAGAGTCCCCAGACCCGCCGCCAGGGCTACCGCCGCGACGTCAGCTCGTCGTACACCGAGAGGACCTGCGCCACCGTGTCGTCCTCCGACGGCCACGTCGAAGCCTGGGCCCGCCCCGCCACCGCGAGCTCCCCCCGCCGCACGGGATCCGCCAGCAGCCCGGCCACCGCAGCGGCCAGCGCATCCGCCTCGCCGAAAGGCACGAGCACCCCCGCCGCCCCCACGAGCTCCGGCACGCCCCCGACCGCCGTCGCCACCAACGGCACCCCCAACCGCAGAGCCTCCTGCGCGAGCGGCGACCGCGCCTCCCACCGGCTCGGCAGCACCGCGACATCCGCCGCGGCCAGCAGCCGCGCGGCATCCCGCCGCCGCCCGAGCAACCGCACCGGCAGCCCTTCCGCCTGGATCCGCCGCGCGAGCTCCCCCCGCATCGGGCCCTCTCCCGCGATGACCAGCAGCGGCATCGGGTCCAGGCTCCGCCACTCCCGCGCCGCGTCCAGCAGGACGGAGTACCCGCGCCGTGCCACCAGGCTCCCGACCGCGATCAGCAACGGCCGCTCCACCGCTCCGAGTTCCGCCCGCACCTTCCCGTGGTCCGAGGCATCCGAGCCACCAGCGGGCTCGGCGCCCGCGACGGCCACGGCGACGGCCGCCAGCCGCGCGTCCCGCGCGCCCCGCAGCCGGGCCAGGTCGACCTGCGCGGAGGAGGCGCCGAGGACGATCGCCGCGGCCCGCGCGACGTGCCGTTCCAGCAGGAGGCTCAGGCGGCCGCTGCCGGGGCCGCCGCCGTGCCAGCTCACGACCAGGGGGATCCGCCGCCCGCGCAGGGCCAGCGCGGCGCGCATGCCGGCGCGTACGCCGTGCGCGTGCACCACGTCGGCCTCGACGCAGGCGGCCCGCAGCGCGCTCACCGCGTCCGGGGTGAACCGGGCCCCGGCGCCGGTGAAGTCGTACTCCCCCTCCGTCGCGACGGGTCCGCACACGGTGACCCGTACGCCGCGCGCGGCGAGCCCGGTGGCCAGGGACCGCACGTGCGCACCACCGCTCGCGCCGCCGAGCACTTGGACGGTGCGAAGGACGGGGACACTGACCGGGGAGCTGCTCACGGGCCGAAGCTCCAGGGTGAGGGGGGAAGGCAGGGACGTCGCCCAGAATGCCAGTCCGCACGCGCGTTCCGGGACCATACGGGTGCGGATCCCGTGTGAGAAACCGCAGCACCCCCCGGATCCTCACCCACACGGGCTAGCCGGACGTCAGCCCGCTGACAGAACAACGCCCGGAAGCACTCGGCCCCTACTCCGGACTCCGGGCCGCCGCGAGCAGTTCCTCCGCGTGCGCCCGGGCCGAAGCCGAGTCCTCGTGGCCGGCCAGCATCCGCGACAGCTCGCGGATCCGGGCCTCACCCTCCAGGACGGTGACGCCGCTGCGGGTCACGGACCCGTCGCTGGTCTTCTCGACGAGCAGCTGCCGGTCCGCGAAGGCGGCCACCTGCGGCAGGTGCGTGACGACCACGACCTGCGCCGACTTGGCCAGCTTGGCGAGCCGCCGCCCGACCTCCACGGCGGCCTTGCCGCCGACGCCCGCGTCGACCTCGTCGAAGAGGTACGTGGGCACCGGGTCCGAGCCCGCGAAGACGACCTCGACGGCGAGCATCACCCGGGACAGCTCACCGCCCGAGGCCCCCTTGGCGATCGGCCGCGGCTGGGCGCCGGGGTGCGGGGCCAGCAGCAGTTCGACCTCGTCGACGCCAGAGGGTCCGTACGCGACGAGCCGGCCGCCGACCTCGACCCCCTCGGGGTCCTCGGTCTGCCGGATGTCGATGGTGACCCGTGCGTGCGGCATCGCCAGGGAGGCCAGCTCCTCGGTGACCGCCGACGCGAAGCGGGTCGCCGCCTCGTTCCGTGCGTCCGTCAACGCCTGGGCCAGTGAAGAGAGTTCCAGCCGCAGCCCGTCGCGCTCCGCGGTCAGCTCGTCGATCCGCTCGTCGTCGCCGTCCAGCTCCAGCAGCCGTACGGAACCGCGTTCGGCCCACTCCAGGACGGAGTCCACCCCGCCCTCGGCGGATCCGTACTTCCGGATCAGCTGGGTCAGCGCCGCCCGCCGCTCCTCCACGGCCGCCAGCCGCAGCGGATCGGCGTCCAGGTCGTCGGCGTACCCGGCGAGTTCCCCGGCCACGTCGCCGAGCAGGATGCCCAGTTCCCCGATCCGCTCGGCGAGCGCGCCGAGCGCCGGGTCGTGGGAGCGTACGGATTCCAGTGCGCGGTGCGCCCCGGCGACGAGCGCGCCCGCGTCGACGCCCTCCGGGTCCTCGACGTTGCCGGCCAGGGCCGCGTGCGCGACCTGGGCGGCGGAGGACAGGGATTCGGCGTGTCCGAGGCGCTCCGCCTCCGCAGAGAGCTCGGTGTCCTCGCCCGAGAGCGGTTCCACGGCGGCGATCTCGTCGAGCCCGAAGCGGAGCAGATCGGCCTCCTGGGCGCGTTCCCGGGCCCGGGTGGTGATCTCCTCCAGCTCTCCGGCGACGGCGCGCAGCCTGCGGTGCGCGGCGGCGTACTTCTCCAGGGGGACGGCGACGGCGTCGCCCGCGTACCGGTCGAGGGCCTGGCGCTGCCGGGCGGGCCGGAGCAGGCCCTGCTGGTCGGTCTGGCCGTGGACGGCGACGAGGTCGTCGGCGAGTTCGGCGAGCAGGCCGACGGGCACGGAGCGGCCGCCGACGTGGGCGCGCGAGCGGCCCTCGGCGGAAACGGTCCGGCTGATCAGCAGGGCGCCGTCGTCGAGCTCGGCTCCGGCCTCCTCGGCGCGCAGCGCCGCGGGGGCGTCCGGGCGCATGACGATGCGCCCTTCGACGACCGCCGCCTTGGCCCCGATCCGCACCAGCGCGGGGTCGGCGCGCCCGCCGAGCAGCAGCCCGAGGCTGGTGACGACCATGGTCTTGCCCGCGCCGGTCTCGCCGGTCACCGCGGTGAAGCCGGGTGACAGCTCGACCACAGCGTCGTCGATGACTCCGAGCGACCGTATCCGCATCTCCTCAAGCACGGGACGACGATACCGAGGTTTCATGGGTGCCATGTGACGTCACCCGCCCGAACCAGCTCGAACAGTCATGCTATTTACGTACGCGCGGTGTACTGCACCAGACGCCGAACCGGGCAGCGATGCCGCCCGGCACCCGTCCAGCACCGGTCACCCTCTAGTGCGGAGCCCCGCGCCATCCCGACACCGGCAGCGCGAACTTCGCGACGAGCCGGTCCGTGAACGAGGCGTGGTGCAGCCGGGCGAGCCGCACCGGCACCGCCCCCCGCCGGACCTCCACGCGCGCCCCGGCCGGCAGCTCCACCGTCCGCCGCCCGTCGCACCACAGCACCCCGTGCGGGGTCCCGGTCTGCACCTCCACGGCCAGCACCGAGTCCGGCGAGGTCACCAGCGGCTTCGCGAACAGCGCGTGCGCGCTGATCGGCACCATCAGCAGCGCTTCCACCTCCGGCCAGACCACCGGCCCGCCGGCCGAGAAGGCGTACGCCGTCGAGCCCGTCGGCGTCGCGCAGACGATCCCGTCGCAGCCGAAGCCGGACACCGGGCGCCCGTCGATCTCCAGGACCACCTCCAGCATCCGCTCCGGGGACACCTTCTGGATGGCCGCCTCGTTCAGCGCCCAGTCCCGGTGCAGCACGTCCCCGTTGGTCCGCACGGTCACGTCGAGGGTCATCCGCTCCTCGACCTCGTAGTCGCGCGTCACGACCCGGTCCACGACCTTGTCCAGGTCGTCCCGCTCCGCCTCCGCGAGGAAGCCCACCCGGCCCAGGTTGACGCCGAGCATCGGCACCCCGGAGCCGCGCGCGAACTCCGCGCCGCGCAGCAGCGTGCCGTCGCCGCCGAGCACGATGAGCAGCTCGCACCCGTCGAGCACCTCCGGGGTGCACTCGGACTCGGCCACCAGCTCCACCTCGGGCGGCAGCGGCAGGTCCACCGCCTCGTGCCGCAGCACCCGTACGCCCAGCCCGCTGCGCAGCAGGCCCTGCACCACCAGCTCGGCGCTGCGGATGGCCGCGGGCCGCCCGGTGTGGGCGAGGAGGAAGACGGTCCGCTTCCCCGGCTCCGCCGGCTTCCCCGCCGCTCCCGGCTCCCCCGCCGTTCCCGACTCCCCCGGCCGTGCCGGGTCCCCCGAAAGATCACTCACTGCGGCCCCTCCGCCACTGCACGATCGACATCCGCCGGGTCGAGTGCCGGTGCCCCCGCCCGCAGCCACAGAAAATACTCGACGTTGCCCGAGGGGCCCGGGAGCGGACTCGCGGTCACCCCGAGCACGCCCAGGCCCAGCTTCCACGCCTGCGCCGCCACGTCCCGCACGGCCTCGGCCCGCAGCTCCGTACTGCGCACCACGCCACCGCTGCCGAGCCGGTCCTTGCCGACCTCGAACTGCGGCTTGACCATCAGCACCAGGTCCGCGTCGGGCGCGCAGCAGCGTACGAGCGCGGGCAGCACCAGCCCGATCGAGATGAAGGACAGATCGCCGACGACCAGGTCCACGGGCACCCCGTCGATCAGCTCCACCGTCAGCTCGCGCACGTTGGTGCGGTCCTTCACGGTGACCCGGTCGTCGCTCTGCAGGGACCAGGCGAGCTGCCCGTACCCCACGTCGACGGCCATCACGTGGTCCACCCCGGCGCGCAGCAGCACGTCGGTGAACCCGCCGGTCGAGGCGCCCGCGTCCAGCGCCCGGCGGCCCTCCACGCGCAGCCCCTGCGGCTGGAAGGCCGCGAGGGCCCCCGCCAGCTTGTGGCCGCCCCGGGAGACGTAGTCGGGGTCGCTGTCGTCCTTGAGGACGACGAGGGCCGCGCTGGTCTCGACCTGGGTGGCCGGCTTCGTCGCCGTGTTGCCGCCCACGGTCACCCGGCCGGCGGCGATCAGCTGCGCGGCGTGCTCGCGCGAGCGGGCCATGCTGCGGCGTACCAGTTCGGCGTCCAGGCGGCGGCGTGCCACTCCTGCCACGATCGGTTCAGCTCCTGTTTTCGTGCGGACGGGGGCCTTCGGTCGCGTCCAGCGCGGTGAGCGCGGAGCGCAGCCCCCTGTGCACATCCTCGTACACCTCGACGTGTCCGTCCGCCGGGAGGTGGTCCACGTCCGCCAGCCGCTCCAGTGCGGCGTCCGCGCCGGGGTGCCCGGTGGGGGTGCGTACGACGCCCAGCGCGGCCGGCCCGGCGGGCTCGGCGGGGGCTTCGTCCGGTTCCCGGACCGCGGCGGGCGCTTCTTCGCTCATGCCCCGACGCTACCGCGTAGGGCGCCCGCGACCGCGCACGGCTCTGCGGTACGGTCGGGATCACGATGGCTACGATCGAGGAGTGCCGTGCGGCACTCGACCAACTCTCCGACAACCTGGCGCGGGCCGAAGGCGACGTGCGCGGTGCGACCGCGCTCGACCGCTCGCTGAGCTGCCACATCACCGACCTGGACCGGACCTTCACGGGCCGCCTCGACGCGGGCCGGATCCGCGTGGACGCCGTGGCCCCCGGCCCGCCGGCCGCCAAGGCCGAGATCCGGCTCGCGATGACCGGCGACGACCTGGTCTCCCTGGTCGCCGGCGACCTGAAGTTCCCCAAGGCCTGGGCCTCGGGGCGCATCCGCCTGGAGGCCGGCTTCCGCGACCTCCTGAGACTCAAGAGCCTGCTCTAGATCCAGCCCCGCCGAATCCAGCCCCTCCGGCGTTCGAGGAGCCGGGGTCCGGGGGCCGGCCCCCGGCAACGGCGCCGCACCCGGCACTACTCGGCGCGAGCCACCACGCGAGCAACCCGCGCCGCGGGGACCACCAGCGGCGTCCCCGTCTCCGGGTCCGGGATGACCTGGCACCGCAGCCCGAACACCCGCTCCACCAGCTCCGCCGTGACCACCTCGGCCGGCGGCCCTTCCGCCACGACCTTCCCGTCCCGCATCGCGATCAGGTGGGTGGCGTAGCGTGCCGCGTGGTTCAGATCGTGCAGCACGGCGACCAGCGTCCGCCCCTGCTCCTCGTGGAGCTCCGCGCAGAGGTTCAGCACCTCGATCTGGTGCTGGATGTCCAGGTAGGTCGTCGGCTCGTCCAGCAGCAGCAGCGGCGTCTGCTGCGCCAGTGCCATCGCGATCCACACCCGCTGGCGCTGCCCGCCCGACAGCTCGTCCACCGCCCGGTCCGCGAGCTCGGCGACCCCGGTGGCGGCCATCGACTCCTCCACGATCCGCTCGTCCTCGCCCGACCACTGCCGCAGCAGCCCCTGGTGCGGATAGCGGCCCCGCGCGACCAGGTCCGCCACGGTGATCCCGTCCGGGGCGATCGAGGACTGCGGCAGCAGACCCAGCGTCCTGGCGACCTTCTTCGCGGGCATTGACCCGATGGCCTGACCGTCCAGCAGCACCCGCCCCTGCGCGGGCTTGAGCATCCGCGACAGGGCGCGCAGCAGGGTGGACTTGCCGCAGGCGTTGGGGCCGACGATCACGGTGAAGGAGTGGTCGGGGATCTCCACCGACAGGTTCTCGGCGATGACCCGCTGGTCGTAGCCGAGGGTCACGTTCTGCGCGGTCAGCCGCTGCACTTGCCTGCTCCTCTGGTTGCTCACACCGCTCCGGTTCCTCATATGCGCCCCGCCCTGCGCTCGGTGACGAGCAGCCAGAGCAGGTAGCAGCCGCCGATCAGCCCCGTCACCACGCCCACCGGCAACTGGTCGGCGCCGAAGGCCCGCTGTGCGGCCCAGTCGGACACCAGCAGCAGGAGCGCGCCCATCAGCGCGCCGGTCAGCAGGCTCGCCCCGGGCGAGCGGGTCAGCCGCCGCGCGAGCTGCGGCGCGGCCAGCGCGACGAAGCTGATCGGCCCGGCCGCGGCGCTGGCCGCGGTGGTGAGCAGGATCGCCGCCACCATCAGCAGCAGCCGGGTCCGCTCCACCCGCACCCCGACGGCGTACGCCGCGTCGTCGCCCATCTCGATCATCCGCAGGGCCCGGCTCTGGCCGAGGACCAGCGGGAACAGCACCGCGCAGGTCGCCAGCAGCGGCCAGACCTGTGCCCAGTCCCGGCCGGCCAGCGAGCCGGTCAGCCAGACCATCGCGCGGGTGGCCTCGACGAGCTGCGCCTTCGTCAGCAGGTACTGGATGACGGCGACCAGCATCGCGGAGGCGCCGATGCCGACGAGGACCAGCCGGTAGCCGTGGATGCCCTGCTTGTACGCGAGCAGGTACACGGCGATGCCGGCCACCAGCCCGCCCACCAGGGCTCCGGCGGCCACCTCGCCGGCGCTGCCGTGGAACAGCACGATGACCAGCAGCGCGCCGACGGCCGATCCGTAGCCGAAGCCCAGTACGTCGGGCGAGCCGAGCGGGTTGCGCGAGACGGACTGGAAGACGGCGCCGGCCATGCCGAGGGCCGCGCCCACCAGGGTGCCGACCAGGACCCGCGGCAGCCGCAGGTCGTTGACGATGAACTCGTGCGCGGGCGTGCCGTTGCCCAGCAGGGTCTGTACGACGTCCCAGGGCGCGATGTCGAAGTCGCCGGTGCCGATGAGCAGGACGGCCGTCGCCAGTACGAGCACCAGGAGCAGTGCCCCGGTGCCCAGGGCGCGCCGTTCCACGCGCAGGGACATCCCGCCGGGCAGGCGCACGGGCCGGGGCCCGGTCCGGCTCCGGCGCGCCGTGCCGGGTGCGTCGGTCGGTGTCACAGCTGGGCCATCCTCTTGCGCCGGACGAGGTGGATGAAGACGGGTCCGCCGATCAGCGCGGTGACGATGCCGACCTGGAGTTCGGCGGGCCGGGTGACGACCCGGCCGATGACGTCGGCGCCGAGCAGCAGGACGGGCGAGAGCACCGCCGAGTACGCGAGCACCCAGCGCATGTCCGGGCCGGTGAGGAACCGTACGAGGTGCGGGATCATCAAGCCGACGAAGACGATCGGCCCGCAGGCCGCGGTCGCGGCCCCGCACAGCAGGGTGATGGCGGCCATCGCGCCGATCCGGGTCCGCGTCAGGTGCGCGCCGAGCGCCCGCGCGGTGTCGTCGCCCAGGGCCATGGCGTTGAGCGGCCGGCCCAGGCAGAGCGCGATGACGGCGCCGGCCACCAGGAAGGGCGCCACCTGCCGGACGGTGTCCATGTTCGCGGAGGCGAGCGAGCCCACGGTCCAGAACCGGAGCTTGTCCAGCGCCTTGCTGTCCATCAGCTGCACGGCGTTGATGTACCCGACGAGGGCCGCAGTGGCCGCCGTACCGGCGAGCGCCAGGCGCACGGGCGTGGCGCTGCGGCTGCCGCCGAGCACGTACACGACCACGGACACGACGGCGGCGCCGAGGAAGGCCCACCACACGAACTCGCTCAGCGAGGCCGCCCCGAAGAAGCTGATGGCCGATACGACGGCGGCCGCGGCCCCCGCGTTGACGCCGAGGATGCCCGGCTCCGCCAGCGGGTTGCGCGTCAGGGCCTGCATGACGGCGCCGGACAGGCCGAGGCCGAGGCCGACGAGCACGCCGAGGAGGGTCCGCGGGATCCGCAGGTCCCGTACGACGACGTCGGAGGCGGTCCCGGAGTAGTGGAACAGGCCGTGCCAGACCTCGTGGAGGGGCATCTGTTTGGCGCCGACGGCGATGCTCGCCACCACGACCAGCGCGAGCACGCCGGAGGCGGCGAGCAGACCGGCGGCCCGCGCGCCGTGGCGCGGGCGGGTGGCGGCGGCCTGCGCCGCGCTCGGTTCGGGGGGACTATCGACCAACACGAAAGTTAGGTTAGCCTACCCTCCACCCTGCTCGGCTCCACCGAACAACCCCCCGACCAGCCCGCCGGCCAGCCCGCCGGCCAGGCCCCCGACCAGGCCTCCGGCGCCTGCCTCCGGCCCCCGCCCGCCGCCCGCGCGGACCCAGACCTACAGCCCCAGCCTGGCCAGCGCCTTCCCCGCGTCCAGCCCGCAGGAGCCCTCCCCCGCCTGCGTCCAGGCCGCCGCGCACAGCGCCCGCAGCCCGTCCATCGCACCGTCGCCGCCGGCCGGCTCGGATTCCTCCCCGCCAGGCTCCCCGCGCAGCTCCAGTACGCCGTCCAGCGCCACCGCGGTCCAGTCCCCGCAGCGGAACCCGCCCCCGGCCGCCGCCACCACCTCCGGCTGACCGGTGAGCAGCCCGCGCAGGTCCCGGTCCACGTACGTCGGCCGGTACTTCGGCTCGGCCCGCAGCAGCTGCGCCGCGTCGGCCACCCCGGTCAGCACGAGCAGCGAGTCCACGTCGCCGTTGAAGGCACCCTCGATGTCGGTGTCCAGCCGGTCGCCGATCACCAGCGGCCGCTTCGCCCCGGTCCGCAGCACCGTCTCGCGGTGCATCGGGGGCAGCGGCTTGCCCGCCACCTGCGGCTCCGTGCCCGTGGCGATCCGTACGACCTCCACGGCGGCCCCGTTGCCCGGGGCGATCCCCCGCGCACTCGGAATCGTCAGGTCGGTGTTCGAGGCGTACCACGGCACCCCGCGGTTGACGGCGTACGCGGCCTCCGCGAACCGCCCCCACGGCAGATCGGGTCCGCCGTACCCCTGGACCACCGCGGCGAGCCCCTCCTCCTCGGCGGAGTCCACGGGCACCAGCCCGCGTTCGCGCAGCGCGACCCGCAGCCCCTCGCCACCGATCACCAGCACCTTGGCACCGGGCTCCACCTGTTCGGCGATGAGCCGGGCCACCGCCTGCGCGGAGGTGATCACCTCGCCCGCCTCCGTCGGGATCCCCAGTTCGCTCAGGTGCTCGGCGACCGCGTCCGGGGTGCGCAGCGCGTTGTTCGTCACGTACGCCAGGTGCATCCCGCCGGCCCGGGCCGCGGCGAGCGAGTCCACGGCGTGCGCGATGGCCTCGCCGCCCGCGTACACCACCCCGTCGAGGTCCAGCAGAGCCGTGTCGTACGCCTGGTGCAGACTCCGCTCGCTGCCCGCGGGAATGGTCCTGCTGTGCCGGGTCATGGGTGTCGGCTCCTCGTGCGATCGATCTTGTCCGGTTTCCGTACTCCCCCGATCATCCCGCATGGCGAGACGCGTCTTACGATTCACCAATGACCACATCTGGCACCGCGGACCATGGACTGCGCCTGATCCCGTTCCATGGCCTGCGCTATGTCCCCGAGCGCGTCGGCAGCCTGGCCGCCGTGACCTCGCCGCCGTACGACGTGGTCGTGCGCCCCGACGGACTCAACCACCTGGAGTCCGCCGACCCCCACAACATCGTCCGCCTGATCCTCCCGCAGGCCGACACCCCCGCCGCCCGCAACCAGCAGGCGGCGCACACGCTGCGCGACTGGCTCGCCGAGGGCATCCTCAGCGCCGATCCCGTACCCGCGCTCTACGTCTACGAGCAGCGCCGGGGCGAGCTCCTCCAACGCGGGGTCATCGGGGCCCTGGCCCTCTCCGCCGCCGACGCCGGGATCGTGCTGCCCCACGAGGACGTCATGCCCCACGTGGTCACCGACCGCGCCGGCCTGATGCGCGCCACCTCGGCCAATCTCGAACCGCTCCTCCTCACCTACCTCGGCGAGGACCCGGCGGTGGGCGCCGCCGCGGTCATCGAGCGCACCGCCCGCTCCACTCCGCTGTTCTCCACCACCACCGAGGACGGCTTCCAGCACCGGCTGTGGGCCGTCACGGACCCCGCGGACCTGGCGGCCATCACCACCGACCTGGGCGACCGCCAGGCCCTCATCGCCGACGGCCACCACCGCTGGGCGACGTACCTGCGCCTCCAGGAGGAGCACGGCTCCCCCACCCCCTGGGACTTCGGCCTGGTCCTCCTCGTCGACACCGCCCGCTACCCGCTCCAGGTCCGCGCCATCCACCGGCTGCTCCGGCGCCTGGCCCCCGCCGACGCCCTGGCCGCCCTCGACGGCCGGTTCCGGGTCCGTACCGTCGACGGCCCGCTGCCCGCGGCCATGGCGGCCCTGGCGGAGGCCGCGGAGCTCGGCAACGCCTTCCTGCTCACCGGCGACGGCAGCTTCCACCTGGTCACCGACCCGGAGCCGGCCCTGATCGAGCGCACGGTCCGCGGCGACCGCCCCGAGGCCTGGCGCCGGCTCGACGCCACCGTGCTCCACGCGACCCTGCTGGACACGCTGTGGGCCGTCCCCGACGCCCCCGACCAGATCTCGTACATCCACGACACCGAGGCCACCGTCGAGATGGCGGAGCGGCTCGGCGGCACGGCCGTCCTGCTGCACCCCGTACGCGAGGCCGTCGTACGGGACCTGGCCCGCCAGGGCGTGACGATGCCCCGCAAGTCCACCTCGTTCGGCCCCAAGCCGGCCACCGGCCTCGTCCTGCGCAGCGTGGACTGACGCACGCCGGTCCCCGGAGAACGAAAAAAGGGCGGTACCCCCATCGGGGGTACCGCCCTTCTCAGCTCACTCAGCCGTCGTCGCGGACTCCGGCCTCACGACGCCCGTCGTCCTGACGGTCGTCGTCCTCGTCGAGAACGACGATCTCGTCGGTGACGTCCACGTCGGCGGCGACGTCACCTTCGTACTCGTCGTCGTCCTCGTCGTAGTACTCGGCCTGGTCGGAGGCGCGCTCGGCCGCCACGACCTCCGGGTCGTCGTCGTCCTCGTCCTCGTCCTCGTCGTCGAACTCGTCCTCGACGTCCGTGTCCCCGTCGACGTCCGCGTCCACGTCCGCATCGTCGGCGGAGGCGTCGACGAACTCGACGCCGTCCAGCTCGGCGAGACGGTCGGAGGCGTCCGTGGCCCCCTCCTTGTCGGCCTCGAGGGTCTTGGCGAACCACTCGCGCGCCTCGTCCTCACGACCGGCGGCCAGCAGCGCGTCGGCGTAGGCGTACCGCAGACGCGCGGTCCAGGGCTGCACGGAGTTGGAGGCCAGCTCCGGGCTCTGCAGGGTCACGATGGCGGCGTCGAGCTGGTCCATGTCCCGGCGGGCACCGGCCGCGACGAGACGCATCTCGACCTGTCCGGCCTTGTCCAGCTTCTGCACCTCGGGCTCGCCGGCCATGGCCAGCGCCCGCTCCGGACGGCCGAGGCCGCGCTCGCAGTCGGCGATGACGGGCCACAGCTCGACCGAACCGGTCATCCGCTTGGCGGCGCGGAACTCCGCGATCGCCTCGGCGTACTTCTGGTTGGCGTACGCGGCGAAGCCGGCGGCCTCGCGCACCGCGGCGACACGGGAGGCCAGACGCAGGGCGATGCGCGAGTACGCGTACGCCTGCTCCGGGTCCTCGTCGATCAGCCGGGCCACCATGACCAGGTTCTTGGAGACTTCCTCGGCCAGGCCCTTGGGCAGGCTCAGCAGCTCCTGGCGAACGTCGGAGTCGATCTCGAAACCGGTGACGTCCTCGTCGATCGGAAGCCGCTTGACCGGGTCACGGTCGGCCCGGAAGTCACGGTCGCCACCGCGGTCGTCACGGCCACGGAACCCACCACGGTCGCCACCCCGGTCATCGCGACGGGGGTACGAGGGACGGTCACCGCGGTCGTTGCCGCGGAAGCCGCCGCCGGAGGGGCGGTCACCACGGTCGTCACGACGGGGGTACGAGGGGCGGTCGCCACCGGAGGGGCGGTCATCGCGACGCGGGTACGAAGGCCGGTCGCCGCCGCGGTCATCGCGACCGCCACGGAACCCACCGCGGTCGTCATCACGGCGGGGGTACGACGGGCGGTCGCCGCCGGAGGGGCGGTCGTCACGACGCGGGTACGAAGGCCGGTCACCGCCGCGGTCATCGCGACCGCCACGGAACCCACCACGGTCATCGTCACGACGCGGGTACGACGGACGGTCACCGCCACGGTCGTTCCCGCGGAAGCCACCACCGGAGGGACGGTCACCACGGTCGTTGCCACGGAAGCCACCACCAGCGGGACGGTCGTCACGACGGGGGTACGAGGGGCGGTCGCCACCGGAGGGGCGGTCATCGCGACGGGGGTACGAAGGCCGGTCGCCGCCGCGGTCGTCACGACCACCACGGAACCCACCGCGGTCGTCATCACGGCGGGGGTACGACGGGCGGTCGCCGCCGGAGGGGCGGTCGTCACGACGCGGGTACGAGGGACGGTCACCGCGGTCGTTGCCACGGAAGCCGCCGCCGGAGGGACGGTCACCACGGTCGTCACGACGGGGGTACGAGGGACGGTCGCCACCGGAGGGGCGGTCATCGCGACGCGGGTACGAGGGACGGTCACCGCGGTCGTTGCCACGGAAGCCACCACCGGAGGGACGGTCACCGCCACGGTCGTCACGGCGGAAGCCGCCGCCCGCGGGACGGTCGCCACCGGAGGGACGGTCGTCACGACGCGGGTACGAGGGACGGTCACCGCGGTCGTTGCCGCGGAAGCCGCCGCCGGAGGGGCGGTCACCACGGTCGTCGCGGCGGGGGTACGACGGACGGTCGCCACCGGAGGGGCGGTCATCGCGACGCGGGAAGGAGGGCCGGTCGCCGCCGCGGTCGTCACGACCGCCACGGAACCCACCGCGGTCGTCATCACGACGGGGGTACGAGGGGCGGTCGCCGCGGTCGTTGCCGCGGAAGCCGCCGCCGGAGGGGCGGTCACCACGGTCGTCGCGGCGGAAGCCGCCACCGGTGGGACGGTCCCCACCGCGGTCGTCGCGACGCGGGAAGGACGGACGGTCGCCGCCGGCCGGACGGCCACCACGGTCGTCACGGCGGAAGCCACCGCCGGAGGGACGGTCGCCACCACCCGAGGGGCGGTCGTCGCGACGCGGGAAGGACGGACGGTCGCCGCCGCCGGCCGGACGGCCACCACGGTCGTCACGGCGGAAGCCACCGCCGGACGGGCGGTCGCCACGGTCATCGCGACGGAACGGCGGACGGTCGCCGCCACGGTCGTCACGGCCCCCGCGGTAGCCGCCCCTGTCACCGCCGTCGTTGCGCCGAGGCTCGCGCTCCGGACGATCGTCGGGAGAGTTGGACATGGGTGTGACTCCTGTCTTCGGGGTACCGCTAGTCATTCTCGCGCAACCAACCCATGGCCGCGCTTCGGCGTAAAGCTGCGTGAAGCTACGTAAAGCTCCGGAAAACAAAAAAGACCCCTGCTCCAGCGTTGAACGCTGGACCAGGGGTCCTTTGAAAAATTGTTCGGCGGTGTCCTACTCTCCCACAGGGTCCCCCCTGCAGTACCATCGGCGCTGAAAGGCTTAGCTTCCGGGTTCGGAATGTAACCGGGCGTTTCCCTAACGCTATGACCACCGAAACCCTAATCGGTTTCGAGCGAACAAGCACACTTTGTAGTTATGTTCTAGCTCTAGAAACCAGCAACAGTTCGTTGCTTCAGAACTAACACAGTGGACGCGAGCAACTGAGGACAAGCCCTCGGCCTATTAGTACCAGTCAGCTCCACCCGTTACCGGGCTTCCACATCTG
>NZ_JBITDL010000064.1:0-14598 GCF_044454225.1 Streptomyces sp. NPDC051563 | reverse complement strand
AACACCTCAGCCCGCAACACCCCACCCATACAAGAGGAATGCCCCATCCCAGATGTTCTGCAACAACCTTTAGGGGGTGTCCGCAAAGTGGCGCCTGCCTCGCGACGCCCGGCACGTGCTCTCGGCGCACCGGGCGAAATCCCGAGTACGTCCAGTACACGGGCTTTCGCCCGGCACACCGAGAGCACGCACCGAACGCCGCGAGGGCGCCCTCCGGGCGCCCGGCGCCACTTTGCGGACACCCCCTAGGCCGTGGCCTCCGCCACCCCCGCGACCTCCGCGATGGTGTTCGGAACCGCCCAGTGGCGGTCGCGCTCGAAGGCGCGGAGCAGGTCCGCCGCCACGCTCACCGCGATCGTGGCGGGCTCCTTGCCGGTGATCTCGGTCAGCCCGATCGGGGTCTGGATCCGGTCGATGGTGCCGGCGTCGTGACCGCCCTCGGTGGCCAGCCGCTGCCGGAACCGCGCCCACTTCGCCGACGAGCCGATCAGACCGATGGAGCCGAGACCGGGCGTGCGCAGGGCCGCATCGCACAGCGCGGCGTCCTCGGCGTGGTCGTGCGTCATGATCAGGACGTGGGTGCCGGGCGGCAGCTCCCCGAGCACCGTCTCGGGCAGCAGCGGGGTGTGGTGCACGTGCACCTGCGCCACCGCGTCCGACAGCACACCGAGCCGTTCCCCGGTCAGCATGTCGGGGCGGCTGTCGACGAGGTGCAGGTCGAGGTCGTGGCGGGCCAGGATCCGCGCCAGTTCCAGCCCGACGTGCCCGACACCGAAGACGGCCACCGCCTGCACCACCGGCAGCGGTTCGAGCAGCACGGTGACGGCCCCGCCGCAGCACTGCACGCCGTGCCGACTGGTCACCTTGTCGTTCAGGGCGAACTCCATCAGCTCCGGCTCCGGATCGGCCGCGCCGCACAGCTCGCGCGCCCGGTCGATGGCGACGGCCTCGATGTTGCCCCCGCCGATCGACCCCCAGGTCTCGGACGGCCCCACGACGAGTTTGGCACCGGCCTTGCGGGGTGCGTGCCCGCGCACGGTCGCCACGGTCACGAGCACGCCGGCCTCCCGGCGTGCCCGCAACCGCGCGACCGCGGCGACCCAGCTCATGTCAGACATGGCTCAAAGCGCTTGCATCGGCATCAGCACCGGCATCGGCGGGGGCCCCGCTGCCTGCGGCCACCTGCCCGTCGCCGGGCACACCGCCCTTGCGGACCCCTTCGATCGCCCAGTACACCGCCTCCGGCGTGGCCGGCGAGGCAAGCTCCACGCTGGTTCCGGCCGGCCCGAACTCCGCGGCCGCCTGCCGCAGGGCCTCCCGGACCGAGAAGGCCAGCATCAGCGGGGGCTCACCGACCGCCTTGGACCCGTAGACCGCGCCCTCCTCGGTGGCGTTCTCCATCAGCCTGACGTTGAACGCCTCGGGCATTTCGGAGAAGCTCGGCAGCTTGTACGTACTGGCGGCCTGGGTCAGCAGACGGCCGCGGTTCGGGCCGTCGCCGGTGTCCCAGCGCATGTCCTCCAGCGTCAGCCAGCCCGCGCCCTGGACGAAACCGCCCTCGACCTGACCGATGTCGATCATGGGGGAGAGGCTGTCGCCGACATCGTGGACGATGTCCACCCGCCGGATCCGGTACGCGCCGGTGAACCCGTCCACTTCCACCTCGGTCGCGGCGGCCCCGTACGAGAAGTACTTGAACGGCGAGCCGTGGAACGCCTTCGCGTCCCAGTGCAGGCCCTCGGTCCGATAGAAACCGGCCGCCGAGAGCTGGACCCGCTGGAAGTACGCGGTGCGCACCAGGTCGTCCCAGGCCAGCTCCTTGTCGACGCCCAGGGCGCGCGCGACGCCCTCGACGATGCGCACGTCCGAGGCGTTCGTACCCAGCTGCGTGCCGGCCACCTGGAGCAGCCGCTCGCGGATCTGCTCGCAGGCGTTCTTCACCGCCGCGCCGTTGAGGTCCGCCCCCGCACTGGCGGCTGTGGCCGAGGTGTTGGGCACCTTGTCCGTGCGCGTCGGGGCGAGGCGCACCTTGTGCAGCGGAATGCCCAGCGTGGTCGCGGCCACCTGCAGCATCTTGGTGTGCAGGCCCTGCCCCATCTCGGTGCCGCCGTGGTTGATCAGGACGGAACCGTCCTTGTAGACCAGCACCAGCGCACCGGCCTGGTTGAAGGCGGTGAGGTTGAAGGAGATGCCGAACTTGATCCCGGTCATCGCCAGCGCCCGCTTGGTGTGCGGGTGCGCGGCGTTAAAGGCCGCGATCTCACGCCCCCGCTCCGCCAGGGCGGCGTCGTCCCGGACCTGCTGCCAGATCGCGGAGATCCGCTCGGGGTGGGGGACGGGCTGACCGTACGGCGTCGACTGGCCCTGCCGGTAGAAGTTGCGCTCGCGCAGCTCCATCGGATCCAGTCCGAGCAGCGGCGCGCACCGGCCCATGATGTCCTCGATCACCAGCATGCCCTGGGGGCCGCCGAAACCGCGGAAGGCCGTGTTGGAGACCTTGTTGGTCCGGGCGATGCGGCCGGCGATGCGCGCGTTGGGGATCCAGTAGGTGTTGTCGATGTGGCACAGCGCGCGGGCCACCACGGGCTCGGACAGGTCCAGGCTCCAGCCGCCGTCGGCGGTCAGGGTGGCGTCGAGGGCCTGGATGCGGCCCTCGGCGTCGAAGCCGATCTTCCACGTGGCGTGGAACCCGTGGCGCTTGCCCGACATGGTCAGGTCCTGGGTCCGGTTGAGCCGTACCCGCACCGGCCGGCCGGTGAGCTTGGCGCCGAGCGCGGCGACGGCCGCGAACCCGTGCGGCTGCATCTCCTTGCCGCCGAAACCGCCGCCCATCCGCAGGCACTGCACGGTGACTTCGTGGCTGTGCAGGCCGAGGACGTGGGCGACGATCTCCTGCGTCTCGGAGGGGTGCTGGGTGCTGCTCTGGATGAACATCTGCCCGTTCTCGTCCAGCAGGGCGAGCGCCGCGTGCGTTTCGAGATAGAAGTGCTCCTGGTCGGAGAACTGGAACTCCCCGGTGAACACATGGGCGGAGTCCCCGAAACCGGCGTCCACGTCACCGGTCAGCATCTGGGGGCGGGCGCCGTGGAAGCTCTCGGTTTCGATGGCCTCCCGCAAGGTGATCACGGAGGGCAGTTCGTCGAGTTCCACCTCGACGGCCGCCGCACCGAGCCGGGCCGACTCCAGGGTCTCGCCCAGGACCCAGGCGACCGCATGGCCGTGGAACATGACCGTGTCGGGGAACAGCGGTTCGTCGTGCTTCATGCCGGCGTCGTTGACGCCGGGCACGTCGGCCCCGGTCAGTACGCGGACCACGCCCGGTACGGCGAGCGCCGGCTCGGTGCGCAGCGCCGTGATCCTGCCGTGGGCCTTCATGACCTGGACCGGGTAGGCGTGCAGGACGTCCTTGGTGCGGTGGACCAGGTCGTCGGTGTAGAGCGCCGCACCGGTGACGTGCAGGTTCGCGCTCTCGTGGGGCATCGACAGCCCGACGACGGGCTTTTCGGGACGCTCGGACAACTGGCTCATGACGACACCGCCTCGGTGGTTTGCGCGTACAGCTTGTTCAGGCTCTGGCCGAGCATCGCGGAGCGGTAGAGCGCGCTGGCGCGGTGGTCGTCCATCGGGGTGCCCTCGGACCGCAGGATCCGGGCCGCGGCCTCGACGGTCCCGGCCGTCCAGGGCTCGCCCTCCAGGGCGGCCTCGGTGGAGAGGGCGCGGATCGGGGTGGCGGCCACGCCGCCCAGGCCGATGCGCGCCTTGCGGACGATCCCGTCCTCGATGTCGAGCGCGAAGGCGACCGCCACGCTGGAGATGTCGTCGAAACGCCGCTTGGCGATCTTGTGGAAGGCCGTGACCGGCGACAGCGGCAGCGGGATGCGCACCGCGCGGATCAGCTCGCCGGGACGGCGCACGCTCTGCCGGTAGCCGGTGAAGTACTCGGCCAGGGGGACCTCGCGCTCGCCGTCGGCGCCGGCCAGCAGCAGCGAGGCCTCCAGCGCGAGCAGGACCGGCGGGCTGTCGCCGATGGGGGAGCCCGTCCCCAGATTGCCGCCGAGGGTCGCGCTGTTGCGGATGAGCCGGGACGCGAACTGCGGGAACAGCTCCGCCAGGAGCGGGACGCCGCCGTCGAGGCGGCGCTCGATCTCGGTGAGGGTCTGCGCCGCTCCGATCAGGACGTGATCGGACTCGACGCGCAGCTCCCGCAGTTCGGGCAGCCGGTCCACCGCGACCACGCAACTCGCCTGCCGGGAGCGGATGTTCACCTCGACACCCCAGTCGGTGCTGCCGGCGACCACCACCGCGTCGGGCCG
Organism: Streptomyces sp. NPDC051563; assembly: GCF_044454225.1. Taxonomy (NCBI): domain Bacteria; kingdom Bacillati; phylum Actinomycetota; class Actinomycetes; order Kitasatosporales; family Streptomycetaceae; genus Streptomyces; species Streptomyces sp. NPDC051563. The sequence continues at coordinate 10,285 of NZ_JBITDL010000064.1, read as the reverse complement.
CTCTCCCAGCAGCCGGACCGTCTCCGCGAGGGAGCCGGGCCGCAGGAACTCGCTGTCGTCCCGGGCGTATTCGGTGGCGGCGGCCTCGGGCGCGGACTGCTCGCGGCGCTGCGCCAGCACATCGTCCTCGGCGGGCTCGCCGACGGCGAAGGCGGCATCGCGGATGGGGCGGTAGCCGGTGCAGCGGCACAGGTTCCCGCTGAGCGCGTGCAGATCGAAACCGTTCGGGCCGTGCTCGGAGTCGGTGCTGACGGAAGGCTCCGCCGCCGGGTCCGCCGCCGGGTCGGCGTGTGCGCAGCGGTCGGGCCGGTAGTACTCGGAGGCCATGCTGCAGATGAACCCCGGTGTGCAGTAACCGCATTGGGAGCCGCCGCGGACGGCCATCTCCTCCTGCACGGGGTGCAGCGCGGTGGCCGCGCCGGATTCGTCGACGGTGGCGAGGCCTTCGGAGGTGATGACCTCCTGGCCGTCGAGGGCCAGGGCCGGAACCAGGCAGGCGTTGACCGCCACCCAGTCGGTGGGCTTGTTCACCCCCGGCCGGGCCACGAGCACCGAGCAGGCGCCGCATTCGCCTTCGGCGCACCCCTCCTTGGTGCCGGTGAGCCCGCGGTCGCGCAGGAAATCCAGCACCGTGGTGTGGGCTGCGGCCGGAGCGATCGGTGTTTCTTTCCCGTTGACCGTGATCCGCGCCGCTACCACGGTACGTCCCCGTTTCGGGGCGCGGTCGATCGGACTGTCCTAGTCGCCATGGCAGGAGCTTTCTCGTTCAGTGGCCGCAGCTCGATGTCCCGCGAGCGCGGCGAACCGGCACGCAAGGAGGTGCCGTAAAGGGTGACAGAGTGACGTAAAAGTTCCGGGGCCGCGATCGGGCACGCCGGAAGAGGGGCCGTTCAGCAGCCGTGTGCTACCCGACCCGGAGCCCAGGCGGTCTGGTGAGCGAGGCGAAGCGGTACGGAGATGGTCGACATCCGGGCTTCGCCTCCTTCCAGGGGCTCTCACGTTGGTGCGGTCGAAGTTACGTGCCGAAGTTTGATCGGTCAAGCAGCATTTAGGACGATTCCCTGAAGGTCGCCGCTCGTGGGAGGTGCTCCTTCGTATGCACAACCAGTGGCATAGTCGCGGTGGGGCGGCGGCGGACCGCCGCCGGCGAACAGTCGGAGGCGGAGAAGTGGCTGTGGAATCAGGGGCGTTCGAGGAGATCACCACCGAGGGAGAACTGCGCGAGCTCCTCGGCGAGCCGACTGCGGTGGCCCTGGGCAAGGAACGGCGGACCTTCCGCGAGCACCACGCGCAGTGGATCGCGCACTCCCCGCTCTGCCTGATCTCCACCTCCGCCGCCGACGGCACCTGCGACGTCTCGCCCAAGGGCGACCCGGCCGGTTTCGCCAAGATCCTGGACGACACCACCCTCGTGATCCCCGACCGTCCCGGAAACCGCCGCGCGGACGGCTTCCGCAACGTCCTCACCAACCCCCACGTCGGTCTGCTCTTCCTGATCCCGGGCCGCGGGGACTCCCTGCGCATCAACGGCCGAGCCCGGCTGCTGCGCGACGCGCCCTTCTTCGACGACCTGACCGTCCAGGGGCACCGGCCCACCCTCGCCCTCCTCGTGGAGGTCGAACAGGTCTACTTCCACTGCTCCAGGGCCTTCGTCCGCTCCGCCCTGTGGAAGCCGGAGACCTGGAACCCGGACGCCGCCCCCTCCCGGGCGAGGATCTCCAAGAGCCTGGAGCGCACGCACGAGTCCCTGGAGGCGCTGGAGCGCTACTACGGCCCTTCGTACGACGAGAAGGACATGTACGTCTGACCGGACGGACCGGACGGACCGGATGGCTCGCATGACGGAGCCCCCTGCTCGGCGAACACCGCGATCGCCGGGCAGGGGGCTTCCTTCACCACGTTCCCTGTGACAGCGAGAGCCGCAAGCAGCCCAGGGAGCGGGTGTCCGCAGTCAGTGAACCAGGGATCGGCCCCAGGGGGCGACTGGTCCCGCACACGGAAACCGGCCGGTTCGGCCTGTCCGGACACAGTGAATCATCCAAGAGGTGAATCTGCCAGTACGGCCAGCAGGTGCTATCCATATGGCCTCCACCACCTTGTATGTGCGCATCGCGCCCATGGCGTCGGCCCGGATTGTCGAGAGAGGTCGGCGCGACCCGCCGGTTCCGGGTGCTCCCCCGGCTGGAAATCGTCGGTCTGACAAACAAACCACCTGCGGGGCAGGATCACCAGAACGAAGCAACGGCATCGTTTTTTCACGGTCGGCCGGGGAGTACCGCCGTTACGGTTCCCCGGGATCTGGACGGACGCCCAGACGTTCGCCTTCCTTTACCCGCTGATGAAGGAGAGCTCGACCGATGACTGTTGACACCAGCCCGGAAGCACAGCTGGATCCGCCCAAGCAGTCCAGCCTGAGCACGTCGGCCGCCCGCAACCTTGCCACCACCACGAAGTCCGCCCCGCAGATGCAGGAGATCACCTCCCGCTGGCTGCTGAGGATGCTGCCCTGGGTGGAGACCAAGGGCGGCGCCTACCGGGTGAACCGTCGGCTGACCTACACCGTCGGCGACGGAAGCATCGAGTTCGTCCAGGACGGCGCCCGCGTCCAGGTCATCCCGCGCGAGCTCGGTGAACTGGCCCTGCTGCGCGGCTTCGACGACGACGAGGTGCTGGCGGCGATCGCCGGCCGCTGCGTCCAGCGCGATTTCCGGGCCGGTGAGGTGCTGGTGGAGCGGGGCGCCGCCGCCGAGCAGGTCCACTTGATCGCCCACGGCCGGATCAGCCAGACCTCCGAGGGCAAGTACGGTGACGAGATCTCCGTCGCGGTGCTCGCCGACGGCGACCGGTTCGGCGAGAACGCCCTGCTGGACTCCGACGCCCGCTGGGACAGCACGGCCACCGCCGAAACCCCCGGCACCCTGCTCACGCTCTCCCGCGCCGACTTCGCCGGCATCGTGGCCCAGGCGCCGCACCTCCAGGAGCACATCGAGCGGTTCAGCTCGCTGCCGCAGCAGCGGCAGAACAAGCACGGCGAGGCCGAGATCGCGATGTCGGCCGGCCACACCGGCGAGGCCGACCTGCCCGGTACCTTCGTGGACTACGAATCGAAGCCGCGCGAGTACGAACTCTCCATCGCCCAGACCGTCCTGCGGGTCCACACGAGGGTCGCCGACCTCTACAACGGCCCGATGAACCAGACCGAGGAACAACTCCGGCTCACCATCGAGGCCTTGCGGGAGCGCCAGGAGCACGAGCTGGTGAACAACCGGGAGTTCGGCCTGCTCCACAACGCCTCCTTCAAGCAGCGGATCCAGACCCACTCGGGCCCGCCCACCCCCGACGACATGGACGAGCTGCTCTGCCGCCGCCGCGGCACCAAGCTCTTCCTCGCCCACCCCCGCACGATCGCGGCGATCGGCCGCGAGATGAACGCCCGCGGGCTCTACCCCGACCACGTGGACGTGGGCGGCCAGCAGGTCCCCGCGTGGCGCGGGGTCCCGATCCTGCCGTGCAACAAGATCCCCATCAGCAAGGAGAACACCAGCTCGATCCTCGCGATGCGCACCGGCGAGGACAACCAGGGCGTCATCGGCCTGCGTCAGACCGGACTGCCCGAGGAGTACGAGCCGGGCCTGTCGGTCCGGTTCATGGGCATCGACGAGAAGTCGATCATCTCCTACCTGGTCACCACCTACTACTCCGCCGCGATCCTGGTGCCCGACGCCCTCGGCGTCCTGGAGAACGTCCAGATCGCCCGCCGCAGCGACTGACCGGCCGGCGGACCTGTACGACGACAGCCCGGACCCTCCCGGGCCGGCCGAGCGCGCCCGGGATCCGGGACGGACCACCCACCTCACCAAGGAGTCACGGATGCCCGAGCCCGGGCCTTCCCCGCTGCAGTCGAGCCTGCCCGGCGCCGCTGCCCAGTTCGGAGCCCACGTCCTCGGCAGCGCCCAGGCCCTCGCGTCCGGCGGCCTGCCGGCCGGACCCGCAGTCCCCGGCCGGCCCGCGGCGCCGGCCGGTCCCGTACCGCCCGTACTGCCGGAACCGCCCGCCCCGAGCCCTGCCCTGCAGCGGCTCCTGAGCGGACCCAGCGGTCTGGGCACGGTGGGTCTGCACCCGGCCCGCCGGGAAGAGCCCCCCGCACCCGCGGCGGCTCCGGAGCCCGCGGCTCCGGCGGCCGGAATCCCGATCCCGGGCCTCTACTACCACCCGGTGCCGGAACCGGACCCGGTGCGGGTGGCGGAGGTCAGCCGCCGGATCAAGGCCTGGGCGGTGGACGAGGTCGACCTGTTCCCCGATGCCTGGGAGAACCAGTTCGACGGCTTCCACGTCGGGCGCTACATGGTGGCCTGCCACCCGGACGCCCCCACCATCGAGCACCTGATGGTCGCCACCCGGCTGATGGTCGCCGAGAACGCGGTCGACGACTGCTACTGCGAGGACCACGGCGGCTCGCCCATCGGCCTCGGCGGCCGTCTCCTGCTGGCGCACACCGCCATCGACCCCCTGCACACGACGAAGGAGTACGAGCCCGCGTGGGCCGGGTCGCTCCGGTCGGACGCGCCCCGGCGCGCCTACAGCTCCGCCATGGAGTACTTCCTCCGCCAGGCCACCCCCTCGCAGGCGGACCGGTACCGGCACGACATGGCCCGGCTGCACCTGGGGTACCTGGCCGAGGCGGCCTGGAGCCAGACGGAGTACGTCCCCGAGGTGTGGGAGTACCTGGCCATGCGGCAGTTCAACAACTTCCGCCCCTGCCCCACCATCACCGACACCGTCGGCGGGTACGAGCTCCCGGCCGATCTGCACGCCCAGGCCGCCATGCAGCGGGTCATCGCGCTCGCCGGGAACGCCACCACGATCGTCAACGACCTGTACTCCTACACCAAGGAACTCGCCGCCCCCGGACGGCACATGAACCTTCCCGTGGTGATCGCCGACCGGGAGGGGACCTCCGACAAGGACGGCTACCTGAAGGCGGTCGAGGTCCACAACGACCTCATGCACGCCTTCGAAGCGGAGGCCGCCGCCCTGGCCGCGGCCTGCCCCGTCCCGAGCGTGCTGCGCTTCCTGCGGGGAGTCGCCGTCTGGGTCGACGGCAACCACTACTGGCACCAGACCAATACCTATCGCTACAGCCTGCCCGACTTCTGGTAAGGACGGACCTATTAGTGACCAGCACTGATTTCACCACCGGCACCACCGGCTCCCACGGCGCCGCCCCGGCCCAGGTCGTCATTCCCGGCCCGGCGACCCCCTACCAGGGGGACATCGCCCGCTACTGGAACAACGAGGCCAGGCCCGTGAACCTGCGCCTCGGCGACGTGGACGGCCTGTACCACCACCACTACGGCATCGGCGAGGTCGACCACGCCGCCCTCGGCGACACCGCGGACGCCGCCTACGAGAAGAAGCTGGTCGCCGAGCTCCACCGGCTGGAGTCGGCGCAGGCCGAACTCCTCCTGGACCACCTCGGCCCCATCGGCCGCGAGGACACCCTCGTGGACGCCGGCTGCGGACGCGGCGGCTCGATGGTCATGGCCCACCAGCGCTTCGGATGCAACGTCGAGGGCGTCACCCTGTCGGCCAAGCAGGCCGACTTCGCCAACCAGCGCGCCCGCGAGCTCGGCATCGACGACCACGTCCGGGCCCGCGTCTGCAACATGCTCGGCACGCCCTTCGAGACCGGGCAGGCCTCGGCGTCCTGGAACAACGAGTCGAGCATGTACGTCGACCTGGACGACCTGTTCGCCGAGCACTCCCGCGTCCTGAAGGTCGGCGGCCGGTACGTGACCATCACCGGCTGCTGGAACCCGCGGTACGGCCAGCCCTCGAAGTGGGTCTCGCAGATCAACGCGCACTTCGAGTGCAACATCCACTCGCGCCGGGAGTACCTGCGGTCCATGGCGGACAACCGCCTCGTGCCGCAGGCCGTCATCGACCTGACCCCCGCGACCCTGCCCTACTGGGAGCTGCGGGCCACGTCCTCGCTGGTCACCGGCATCGAAGAGGCCTTCATTGAGTCCTACAAGGACGGGTCCTTCCAGTACCTGCTGATCGCGGCCGACCGGGTCTGACCGCGCCCCGTCAACGGCTCCGGTGCCGGGTCCGCCACGGGGCGGGCCCGGCCCCACCGTTACGGGATCAGGGCAGCAACAGGGCGGCGTGCGCGAGGAATTCCCCTTCGGCTGCGGCAACCTCCAGCAGACCTGTCCTCAGCCGGACCAGGGTCAGCCACCTGATCGACGAGATGGTGCGCGCCGGCCTCGTGGACAAGCTGCCCGACCCGCACGACAAACGGGCCCGTGATCGCCCGTGCGCTGTTCAAGGTCGCCCAGCCCGACTCCGACGTCCAGCTGGGCTGACGTCCACCTCGCACACCGCGCGCCCGGTCTCGTACGGGCGAATTCCGGGCCGGGCCCGCCGCACGGAGCGGCGGGCCCGGCCCGTTTCACGCGGCGGGACCGCCGGCCCGTCTCAGGCGCAGGAGGAGCAGAGCCCCCGGTAGGTGACCTCGACCCCGGACACCGCGAAGCCGAACCGCTGCTCGGCCGGGAGCCCCGCCAGCGGGTCCCCGGTGGGGTGGACGTCGCGGATCAGGCCGCAGCCCGAGCAGACCAGGTGCTGGTGCGGATGGTGCGCGTTGGGGTCGTACCGTTTGGCCCGGCCGTCGGTGGTGACCTCCATGACCTCGCCGAGGGAGACCAGCTCGCCCAGCGCGTTGTAGACGGTGGCCCGGGAGATCTCGGGCAGTCGCTCCACGGCCCGGGCGTGCACCTCGTCGGCCGTGAGGTGCACGTGGTCGCCGTCGAGCACTTCCGCGACGACACGCCGCTGGGAGGTCATCCGCCAGCCGCGCTCGCGCAGCCGCTCCAGCAGGTCACTCATATCGACTCACCGTTTTCGGGTTCGGCGGGGCAGGGCGGCGGGATCCAAGGAATTTACCGCCTGCGGTCCGGGATCCGACGTGATGCGGGCTTGGTGTCGTTCTTGACTTGGATTGCGTCCATCGTAGGATCGGTCGTGTTGATAGCCAAGGGACAGGAACGGTCCGCAGCAGCGCGGAACCGGACGTGAGACCGTCCGTGACGGTGACCGCCCCGGCGTCGGGACGACCGTGAAACCGGGGGCCCGCTGCCGGGTCCCCGTGCCCCGAAGATGTTCCATCACATGCAGTTCCTGATCACCGCGACCGCCTGGTCCGGTCCGGAAGGATTCCCATGTCTGAGAACCATTCTGAGAACCATGATGCAATCGTCACGGACGAGCCGGAAGGCGGCGGGGGCTGCCCGGTCGTGCACACGCGCGCCGCGCACCCGACCCAGGGCGGCGGAAACCACCAGTGGTGGCCGGAGCGCCTGAACCTGAAGATCCTCGCGAAGAACCCCGCCGTGGCCAACCCCCTCGGCGAGGGCTTCGACTACGCCGCGGCGTTCAACACGCTCGACCTGCCGGCGGTCAAGCGGGACATCGCCGAGGTGCTGACCACCTCGCAGGAGTGGTGGCCCGCCGACTTCGGCCACTACGGGCCGCTCATGATCCGCATGGCCTGGCACAGCGCGGGCACCTACCGCATCAGCGACGGCCGCGGCGGCGCCGGCGCCGGCCAGCAGCGCTTCGCCCCGCTCAACAGCTGGCCGGACAACGTGAGCCTCGACAAGGCCCGCCGCCTGCTGTGGCCGGTCAAGAAGAAGTACGGCCAGAGCATCTCCTGGGCCGACCTCATGATCCTCACCGGCAACGTCGCCCTGGAGACGATGGGCTTCGAGACCTTCGGCTTCGCCGGCGGCCGCGCCGACGTCTGGGAGCCCGACGAGGACGTCTACTGGGGCCCCGAGACCACCTGGCTCGACGACGAGCGCTACACCGGCGACCGCGAGCTGGAAACCCCTCTCGGCGCCGTCCAGATGGGCCTCATCTACGTCAACCCCGAGGGCCCGAACGGCACCCCGGACCCGCTCGCCGCGGCGCGCGACATCCGCGAGACCTTCCGCCGGATGGCGATGAACGACGAAGAGACCGTCGCCCTGATCGCGGGCGGCCACACCTTCGGCAAGACCCACGGCGCAGGACCCTCCGAGAACGTGGGCGACGACCCCGAGGCCGCCCCGATCGAGGCCCAGGGCTTCGGCTGGGCCAACTCCTTCGGTACGGGCAAGGGTGGCGACACGATCACCAGCGGCCTGGAGGGGATCTGGACGAACACCCCGATCGCCTGGGACAACACCTTCTTCGACATCCTCTTCGGCTACGAGTGGGAGCTGTTCAAGAGCCCCGCGGGCGCCCACCAGTGGCGGCCGAAGGGCGGCGCCGGGGCGGGCACCGTACCCGACGCGCACGACCCGTCGAAGACCCACGCTCCGACGATGCTCACCACCGACCTCTCGCTGCGCATCGACCCCGCCTACGAGCAGATCTCGCGCCGCTTCCACGAGAACCCGGCCGAGTTCGCCGACGCCTTCGCCCGCGCCTGGTACAAGCTCACCCACCGCGACATGGGCCCGATCGTCCGCTACCTCGGCCCCGAGGTCCCCTCCGAGTTCCTGCTGTGGCAGGACCCGCTCCCCGCGCCGACGCACTCGCTCGTGGACGACGCGGACGTCGCCGCCCTCAAGGCCGAGGTCCTCGCCTCGGACCTCTCGGTGTCCCAGCTCGTCTCCACCGCCTGGGCGGCCGCCTCCTCCTTCCGCGGCAGCGACAAGCGCGGCGGCGCCAACGGCGCGCGCATCCGCCTCCAGCCGCAGAGCGGGTGGGAGGTCAACAACCCCGACGAGCTGGCCACCGTACTGCGCACCCTGGAGGGGATCCGCGGGGCCTTCAACTCGGCCCAGTCCGGCGGCAAGGAGGTCTCGCTGGCCGACCTGATCGTCCTCGCGGGCGGCGCGGGCGTCGAGCAGGCCGCCAGGGACGCCGGCGTCGAGATCCAGGTGCCGTTCGCACCGGGACGCGTGGACGCCTCGCAGGAGCAGACCGACGTGGAGTCCTTCGCCGCGCTGGAGCCGGCCGCCGACGGGTTCCGCAACTACCTCGGCAAGGGCAACCGCCTGCCGGCCGAGTACCTGCTGCTCGACAAGGCGAACCTGCTGAACCTCAGCGCTCCCGAGACCACCGTCCTCGTCGGCGGCCTGCGCGTGCTCGGGGCGAACCACCAGCAGTCGCCGCTCGGTGTCCTCACCGCGACCCCCGGGGCGCTCACCAACGACTTCTTCGTCAACCTGCTCGACCTGGGGACGACCTGGAAGCCGACCTCCGAGGACGCGAACACCTTCGAGGCCCGTGACGACGCCACGGGCAAGGTCAAGTGGACCGGCAGCCGCGTCGACCTGGTCTTCGGGTCGAACTCCGAGCTGCGCGCGCTCGCGGAGGTCTACGCGAGCGACGACGCGAAGGAGAAGTTCGTCAAGGACTTCGTCGCCGCCTGGACCAAGGTCATGAACCTGGACCGGTTCGACCTCGTCTGACCCTCGTTCCGACCCGGGCCGGCCGCGCACCCCGCGGCCGGCCCGCGCCGTTTCGGGCCGCTGCACCTCCGCGCTGCGGGCGGTGGCCGCAGCCGCGCGTCACACCGGGTGCGTTGCCACCGCGGGTGCGCGGAGACCGGCCCCGGCGGATACTGGGCGGCGTGGGGGAACCCCGTCCGCCGACATCCTGGAGGCTCCCATGCTCCATCGGCCTACCACCCGCCGGGGCGGGCTGCCCCTCGCGGCGGGAACCGCACTGGTACTCGCCCTGACCCTCCCGGCCTCTCCGGCTACGGCAGCCGTCGGCGACGTACAGGTCGCGCTGAGCACACCCGGCGACGGAGGACGGCTCGTCGGCGCCCCGGTCAAGCTCATCACCTCCCCGCAGGACGGCCGTTGCTACACCCTCGCGGAGGTCTTCCCGGAGGCTCCCGAGGGAAGCTCCTTCGGCTCGGTCAGCAACCACAGCTCCTCGGCCGTCTTCCTCTACGCGGCGGAGAACTGCGGGGGACCCCCGTACAGCGCGACCCCCCTCGGCCCCGGCGAGGGCGTGCACGGCGCCGCGCTCCACTCGTTCAAGATCAAGCCCGGAGCGTCACTGGAGACCCCGCCCGCCGCCCCGCCGGCCGCCCCGCCGGCCTCCTGAGGGCCCGGCGCGGCCACCACCCTCCCGCCTAGGCCGAACATGAACACCGCGCCGGGTGTGGGGGGGGGGGGGGGCCCCCCCCCCACCGCGGGGGGGGGGGGGGGGGGCCGGCCGCCTTGGGGGGGGGCCCCCGCCCCGGCGCACCCCGCCCGGGGGGGGCCGAGGGGACGGGGAG
>NZ_JBITDL010000063.1:0-14942 GCF_044454225.1 Streptomyces sp. NPDC051563 | reverse complement strand
CACCCCCCCCCCTTGGCGGCCCGCCCAACCGCCCCCCCCCCCACCCGGCGCACTCCCCACCCCCCCCGGGGGGGGGGTTGGGGGGGGGCCCCCCCCCCCCCCGGGGCCCCCCCCCCCCACCCATGACGGTCAGTGCTTGAAGACGTCCTTGGCCTTCTCCTTAGCCTGCCGGGCGTCGCCCGTGGCCTGCTCCGCGCGGCCCTCGGCGGTCATGCTCTCGTTGCCCGTCAGGCGGCCAGCGGTCTCCTTGAGCTTGCCCTTGGCCTGCTCGACCTTCGCTTCGGCCTTCTGCTCACCAGACACAGCTGATCACTCCCTCTTCGGTGGAAACGCCTTGCTCAACCCCGTATGGCCACCGAAAGCACCCGTAAACAGGGGCCGCCGGCCGAACCCGCCCGACCGGCGTCCTTGCGCGGCGGGCTACCGGGGAAGGAGGGCGTGGACGGTCTTGCCGCCCTCGGGGGTAGGTGTGACGACGACGTGGTCGGCGAGGTCGTTGACCATGTGCCAGCCGAATCCGTCCGCCCGTCCCGTCGACCAGGTCGGGCGTCCGCGCCCGCGGCAGGTGCGGGCTCAGGTCCCCGACGGCGACTTCGATGCCGTCGGGGTGTGCGGTGAGGCGGAGCGTGTAGGTGCCGCCACCGTGGCGCAGCGCGTTCGTCACGAGCTCGGAGACCACCAGGATCACGGTGTCGGCCCCCTCCGCACTGATGGCCGGCCGCCCGAGACCGTCGATCCTCCGGGCGGCCTGGCGCGCCTCGGCGACGGCGGACGGAGAACGAAGGGCTGTGCGCTCGGCGCTCATCGTGGTCATCACGCACTCCGGGTTCTGTTGTCGGCATCCAGCCCTGCCTGCCCCGTCGTTGTCCCCCCGCCCGAAGGTTCTCAACCCCGACAGCATCCGATTACCTCAGTGCCCTGCTCACAAAAATCTGTGCTGGCTGGAGTAGACATTGGACTGCGTCGTGGTTATGGTTTCTCTCGTAGCCCAGAGAGACAGCAGGGCCTGGCAGAGACGAACTGCCAGGCAGCAGTACCCGCAGGTGCAGTTGTTGGGCGGTGCGGTGGTGGAGTGTCGAAGCCAGAGCAGGTGCAGGACGGCGACGGGACTGACGACCGGACCGGGTGGCCCGCAGTGATCAGGGGCCGCCGCAGGCAGTACCGCAGTTAACGCAGTGGTGCAGTACCCAGCAGTGAAGTGAAGTGAGCGGTACCTCGGTGAAGGCGTCGGCTGCGGACGCGCGCACCGGGAGGTTCGGCAGTGGGGTTCTAAGCCAGAGCAGACGCACGATGGGCGACGGGGCTGGCTGCCGGAACGTGGTGCTCGGACAGGCCACCAGCAGTACAGAAGTTGTAGTACGCAGTACCAGCAGTGCACGCAGTTCGCAGTACCAGCAGGGTAAGCAGTTGATCATCCGAGGGATGAACGGAGGAATTGGGCGCCATCAGGATCGCCCGGGCGGATTGTCGAGCCCGGGTACCGCAGGACATCGAGATATGAGGTGGTCTCCGGTCAAGCAACCGCGATCCCCGCGTCACCTGTCCCCGATCGGACAGGCAAGCGGACACAGAAGGCCGGCGCAGTTCCAGGGCCGGCAGATGGTGTAGTCAGTTCCTTCGGGGCCCTGGCGCCAACAGGCGCCAGGGCCCCTCCACGTGGTTCACAGAGAGGTTCAATGACAGCAGACGACTCGTTCGGCCGTCTCGACGACGACGACTACCCCGCCTACACCATGGGCCGGGCCGCCGAAATGCTCGGCACCACGCAGGGCTTCCTGCGCGCCATCGGCGAAGCCCGCCTCATCACCCCGCTGCGCTCGGCCGGCGGCCACCGGCGCTACTCCCGCTACCAGCTGCGCATCGCCGCCCGAGCCCGCGAACTCGTCGACCAGGGCACGCCCATCGAGTCGGCCTGCCGCATCGTGATCCTCGAGGACCAGCTTGAGGAAGCCCAGCGCATCAACGCTGAACACCAGCGTGCCGCCGAAGCGGCGAACTCGGCAACAGTGGTCTGAAGCCGGACGCGCCCGCCGGATACCGGCGGGCCCCGCACCCGCCCCCGGGGGCGCCCCCAGGCTCGATCATCACCTCCTGTCCGGGATGAGCACCGGCATCGGGAGTCCCCTGGCGACCTGCTGCTGAAGACGGGCGAAATTCCGCCGAGCAGTACGGACCGTCCAAGGCCCGGCAAGAATCCCGGCTAACCTGAGCGGACTGTCGGCCCTGGTGCTGCCCTACCCCCGAGGGGCAGTACCGGGGCCGTTCTGCCTTCAGGGGATACCTGTCGGCATCATCAAGATCGACGGCGTCCGGGTCACGCAGGGCCGCAGTCCGCTGACCGGCTGGGAAGCGGTGAAGCTCTAGCGGCCCAGGACGGGTTTTGAGAGGACTTCTGCAAGCGGCGACCTGCGGAAACATGATCACTCCCGGCCTCTCGCAGAACGCTCAAGGGTGTCGTTGGTGAGAGGCCAGGCAACTGCCGTGTCCGTCAGCCGACGTCGATGTGGACGCTGGTGGACTTGATCCGTGCGGTGGCCGAGACGCCGGCTTCGAGTCCGAGTTCGTCCACCGCCTCGCGGGTCAGCAGGGAGACCACCCGGTGGGGCCCGGCCTGCATCTCCACCTGCGCGGTGACGTCGCCGAGGATCACCTTGGTGATGATGCCGGGCATCGCGTTGCGGGCCGAGGTCATCGGCTCCCCCTCCTCGGCGGCCTCCTTCGCCAGCTCCACGCAGAACGCGGCCAGGGCCGGGCCGGGAATCAGCCGCTTGCTGCCCTGCTTGCGGGAAAGCGGCCCGCGTCGGCCCACCGGCGGGCGGTGTCGGTGCTGACGCGCAGGAGTTCGGCGGCCTCGCTGACGGTGTAGTACTGCATCCAGCCACCGTAGTCGGATCGTGGGCCTGCCCAAGTCAGGTGAGGGTCTGGACGGCGTAGAGGGCACCGACCCCCACGGCGAGGACTCCGAGGAGCAGTCGCAGGAAGGTCTCGGGGAGCCGGGGCTGGAGGCGGGCGCCGAGGTAGCCGCCGGCCAGGCCACCCAGGCCGCAGCAGATGCCCAGGTACCAGTCGGGTGCGATGTCGCCGGTGTGGGTGAGGGAGAGCAGGGCGAAGGTGGCGGCGCCGACGATGGAGGTGGCGAACGTCGCGGCGAGGGCGGCCGGGGCGAGGCGGGAGACCGGGATGCCGCGGCTGGCGAGGACCGGTCCGATCAGGGAGCCGCCGCCGATTCCGTAAATCCCGCCGATGACACCGACCGCCAGGGCGAGCGCGCCGAGTGCGCGCGGGGAGGGCTCCCGGGGCGGCCTGGCGGGTTGGGGTCGCAGGGTTCGGGCGCACAGCCACAGCCCCAGCGGCAGGAGAAAGGTGGCGATCAGCAGGCGGAAGACGGTCGGGCCGGGGAGGGCGAAGACCCGGATGACGGCTCCGGCCACCACGCCGGGGAGGGTTCCGGCGAGCAGGCGGCGGGTGAGCGGGGACCACAGGCCCCCGGTGCGGTGGTGGCGCCACAGCGCGCCGGGGCCCGCGATGACGTTGTAGAGCAGGTTGGTCGGCGTGACAGCCGGGTTGGGCACCGCGAAAACGCTGAGCTGCACTGGCAGGAGGAACATCGCACCCGACACCCCGACCGGCGCGGTCACCACCGCGATCAGCAGTCCCGCGGCCAATCCGCCGAGTCCGAGCCACCAGTCCACCGCCGCCCCCTCTTGATCAATCTGGCCAGTATCAGCGAGACCGGACCATTCGGGGTGCGCAGCTCAGGCTGAGTGAGCCTCGACGGTGAGCCGGTCGCCGTTCATCGACAGCTCCTTGATGGTCACCTCGTTCGAGGCCGCATCAAGGCTCACGCCGTTGACCCCGGTCGGGAAGGCATTGAAAACGTGCCAAGTGACGTACAGGACCTCGCCTGACTCGTCGGTCAAGTTGATCGTGATGTCCTTCTTCCCGTCGCCCGAGTTGCCATAACCGTTGATCCAGCTGAAGAAGGAAGAGTCCGCGGGAAGAACGGCCTGGTTGAAGGTGATGGTCGGCAGCTGGACCCGGGTGAGCCCCTTGAACAGGCCACCCATGCCGTCGCGGTACTCGAAGCTCTCGTACTGCTGGTCCAAGCCGCTCACGCCGTTGCAGCGCATGTCCACTACGCCGTCGCCGTCGAAGTCGACGGTGAACCGGAAACCAGGGACGGGGTAGTTCGCGACGATCTCGATGCTGTCTGCCATGGGGTGCTCCTGACTTCGCTGTACAAGACGCCGACCATGATCACAGCTCACCGGGCAGCTTGAGGGCGAATCCAGCAAAGCCCCTCAGGGAAGGTGTCCTCCTGCGGTGCGGTCATTTGCGCGCCAATCGATTCGCGTCCAGGATCGTGACACAGATAACTGCTCTGTTATCTGTAGGAAGACTTCACCACGATCCCGGACCCGACGGACTGTCAGCCGCCGACCAGCGGCGATCGAGGCTTAGCGCCGGTTCTTGTTCCGATGTATCGACCCCCGGATCCCAGGGTGGTGGCGAGGCCAGCAGCGATGCGGGAACGGGGCTTCACGGTTCTCCTTGGAACGGACTGATGTTTGTCCTGAAAGGAGACTTCCGCGAGGAAGGGCCAGCCACCCGGGGCTCCCTACGAGGTGGTGATCCCCTCCATTTGGCCCTTGGGGCCGGTCTTCAGCACCAACCACGGCCCGACCGTCCCAAGGGCGCGGGTCCGCCCCGAGCGCCGATGGCGGTATGAGCCGCGCGGGAGATCCACCGAAACTGATCATGCGTGCCGACACATTGCGAGTACGCCGCCGGGCGATCCCGTTCAGGGCGGCGGGTACAGCCGCTCGCGCAGATACAGCAGGGCGGTGATGTCCGCGACGGCGGCCAGGTTGGCCAGCGGCGTACGGACGGCCGCGTCGTCACCGCGCCGGACCGCCTTCACAATGTCGTCGATGATCTCGCAGACCCGCGGATCCAAATCCGGCGGCCGAGCGTCGGGGTCGGGTGGCCTGGTGGCGGGCATCATCCCTCTTCTTCTCCGGCCAGGACGCGGTCGGCCATGCAGTGCGGGCACACGAGGATCTGCGTGCTGAGCTCGGCCGGGTCGCGCGTGCGGTGCGGTGGCATCAAGGTCACAAGGCTTGCCCTTCGTTCTGGGCCTGCGCGGTCAGCAGCTCCAACGCCGTAACCGGACGGCGTCAGGATGGTTGAACGCACGCGACGGCCGTTCAGCCAGCGGATGCCGCTCCACTGGGGGATCGGTTTCCTCGCCGACGCCCGCCCCGGCGCCGACGGCGGTTCTCCCGCCCCCTGCCACACCGACCGAAAGGGAATCACCATGGGCTACTACGACAACGGGCTCGGCAGCGATCAGATGAACGGCACCTTGACCTCGGGAAGGCCCACCTCGTACCTGTGGAACGTCGACGTCTCCGGCGGTGACCAGGACCTGCTGCGGGCCCTACTCACCGAGAGGGTCGGCGACCAGTACGGCCCCGCGGAGATCGACAACCTGCTGGGTCGGCCGGACTCCTCGTTCACGCTGGCGTTCTGGGACGAGACCGCGGCGAAGACGTTCGCGGAGCTGGCCCGGGCCACCGGCGCGACCGCCGAAGCGTACGAGACGACGAAGATCAACATGATCTCCTAGCAGAACACCGGGCCGACAAGCCGCTGCAAGACACCTTGGGGGAGAACTGCGGCAGTCCCAACAGGCCCGTACTGCGCACGGGCCGCGCGTGGGAACTGCTGAAAGCACGGCGTCTGGGCGGATCTGTCACGGGTCCCGCTCAGCCGAAGCGGCCTGTGCGGGGTGCCGCCAGAGGACCCTGGCGGCACCCCACACGGGTGCGGCAAGCGGTGACGGTTACGGCTTCACCGCGGGCTTGGCTCCCGGCACGCCGGCCTTGAGGGAGGTCTCGATCAGTTCCAGGGCCGGCTTGAAATCGGCAGCACGCTCACGGACATCGGCCGGGACATCCTCACGAGTGGCCAGCTCCTCGACCAGGGCGCGGCCCTTCTGGACGTCGAGGACCAGTCCCGAGCTGATGTTCTGAATGTAGAAGGTCATTTCTAGCTCCTTGCGGTGTGATGACGTGGGGCGGACGCCTCGCCGCGATGGACACGGACGTGCGCCCGATGATGGGTTTGATGGCTTCCGCCGGCGGCTGGTGACCGCGGATCCTGCCAGATTCCGCTCTCAGCGGGGCTGCGGCGATCGGCTGCCGCCGGCGGGCCGGTCTCCTTCGACCGCAGGCCGTCGGCCGGTGGTTTCTAAGCGGTTTTGGTGTCGATCCAGGTCCGGAAGGAGGCGACGTTGGTGAGGATGTCGGACAGGCCAGCCCTGGCGCAGCCGCCGCCGTGCGACATGATGCCGATGAGGGCGCCGTTCTTGTACAGCGGGCCTCCGCCGTCGCCCTTGCAGGTGCCCTTTCCGCCGCCGTCGACTCCGGCGCAGATCATGCTGTCGGCGATCGATGCGTCGTCGTACTGGGCGCGGCACTTCGCACGGGGTACCACCTGGGTGTTGACGTAGCGCAGCGTGGGTGAGGGCTGGCCGCCCTCGCGGGTGGCGCCCCAGCCTACGGCCGTGGCCGTGCCGGTGAACGTGGCGCCGGAGGGGGGCAGGGCCGCGGGGACGGCGACGAGGGGGGTCTTGAGCTTGATCAGCGCGATGTTGTTCTGTGCGTTGCCCGCGAAGTAGTCGGGGTGCTGGATGATCTGCGCGACCTGCATGGTGGTGATGCCGGGGAGGGACAGATCGGTGAGGGCCAGGGCCCCGGAGACGACCTTGAGCTGACCGGGCGCGGACCCGGACGTGCAGGCCGCGGAGGTGACGGCCCAGCCGGGCTTGATGAGCGTGGCTCCGCAGATCAGCTGGCCGTTCTTCTGCAGCGCGAGCACGGAGGGGAACTGCAGGGGCTTCGCCTCGTATCCGCCGACGATGGCGTGGGCCTGGGTCGAGCCGGCAAGGAGTAGTAGTGCCGAGGCCATGGCGGAGCCCAGAGCGAGCAGGCCGCGGCTGCGGGCGGAGCGCCGAACCGTCAGGGGGGTGTTCGTTGTCATACGGTGATCATTCCGGTGTGGGGTGCGTGTAGGGGGTCGAAAGGGCGTAACGGTAGGAACTTTGGCCGGACATAGGCCGTCGCGTGAGCACTACGCGATGCGGTGCTGCATCGCAGCCCAGGCGGGGTCTCGGGCGGAAAGATTCGCCCCGGAGCTCAGCTCTCGCGGCTGCCAGGCGCGGTGGATCCTGGGGGCGGGCATGCGCAGGTCATCAGCGGACTCAGCGGGCGCGCCGCCGACTCCATGCCCACCACTACGCGTGTTCCGGCTGTGGGTCAGCGTTCCCCGGCGAACGTCGAGTAGGTCTCGATGACGAACCTGGAGACCGTTCGCGCTTGGACCTTGACCGGCTCGGGCGCATCCTTCAGCTTCTCCAGGCTGACGGCCAGGGCATGCGCCTGGGCCTCGATGTCTTTCAGGATCAGGGTGTAGTCGAGCGCGGTCATCGCCGGTCCTCTTCTTGTTCTCAGGTCAGCTCGGTGTGCCGGGCTCGCCGGCATCCCGAGCCTGGCTGATCACCCGAAGGCGCACCAGCATCTTTTCGAGCAGCTGCTACCAGCCAACGCCTGCTCGGCGACCGAGGCATAGCGGCGGACCGTGGGACTCACAGCGCGTCGTCGGATTGAGGGGGCGGGGCGTCGGAGGATGGGTGTGGCTGATGACCGAGTGGTGGCGGCGATGCGGCGGGCGCGCGACGTGATGGACCGGGGCTTCGCGGACGCGGCGCTGGATGTGAGCGTGGTGGCGCAGCGGGTGGGGTATTCGCGGTTCCACTTCATCCGGGCGTTCGACTCCGTGTACGGGCAGACGCCCGGCCGGGCCCGGGATGGACGACGAGTCCGCGAAGGCACTTCGCACCCTCGTGACCAAGGGCGTCATGGGGGCCGGGGCGTTCCGCACCGATGACTGCTGTGGGGACTACAAGGCGTTCACGGCGAAGGGCGTTGAATTCGTCCAGGAACCGCAGGAACGCCCGTACGGGATCGAGGCGATCTTCCGCGACGACAACGGCAACTGGTACTCCCTGACCGAGTCCCGCGAAGGCCTCGACCTCGACCTCGACTGGGAGTAGCGGCAGCGCGAGGCACGACGTACGACGACTGCCCCCGCTTCCGGCGTCCCCGTGCAGCGCCCCCGGTACCGGGTAGAGACCAGGCCCGGGATGGCGGTCTACCGGGAGCCGAGGCCGGTGCGGCGTCGCTCGGCAGCGGCCGCCACGAGCTGGGCCAGGCGGGGGTCCTCGGCACCGGCCGGGGTGCGGAGCTTGATGTGGCGGGCCGGCTTGCCCGTCCCCTTCAACAGGCCGCCGGCATCGAGACCGGCCAGAGCGACGCCGTCGCTGAATATCAGGTTCACATGCCCGGCCGCCCCTCTTGTATGCCTGACCGGCGGTTAATCGACAGCTCTGCGGGCTGGCCCGCCCCCTGAGCGCCTTTCGGGTACGGGCGGGCAAAGGAGCTGCCCTTCGGGCAGGTCGCTTCGCTCCCGGGCCCCTTTGAAGGCGCTTCGCGCCGGGGCCCGCCCCTGGGGGGCGAAAGGGAAAACCCGCTCCGGCCGTCCGGCCTTGATCTCTGCTCGCGGTGTCGGGGGCGGAGCCGGCCGGGTGCCGACGGCCATACGGTCGCCGGGGCTTGGCCCCGGCCCCGGCCTCGACCCCGACCTCGGGCTCGGCCTCGGGCTCGACGTCGGCCTCGACCACGGCCTCGGCCGTGATGCCGGGCTCGGTCTCGACTGCGGCCGCGCCGGGCAGAAGTCCGACCAGGATCCGGCCGCGTGGATGCCGGCCCCGGTGGTGCGCTGCCGGTACATCGGGGAGTGGGTGGCGACCAAGTACCGGTGGGCGCTGGCCGTGGACCAGGCCGAGCGCGAAGCGCTGTTGCGGTACGCGGCCGGCTGCCCGAACGCGGTCCTGGCCTTCGAGCGGGCCAGCTGACGCGGCAGCGCCCCCGGCAGCGGCGGAACCGCTCATGAAGCAGCCCCGCGTCAGGATGACGTGGGGCTGCCGAGAACAGGCTTGGGTCAGAACCCGACTACGGGGAGCGGCGGGCGGCAAGGTGAACCGAAGTCGGAAGGCAGCGGGACCCCGAGGGGTCCTGCGTAGACGGTGCCGGGGGGACACTGGCTCGGGCCGAAGGAACCTTCGGTGGTGCACTGGTAGAAGACGGTCCGGTCCTCGGTGGTGCCCCAGTAGAAGTTGCCGGGCCTCGTGGGCTGGCGCAGCCCGGTGTTGCAGAACTGCTCGGCGGTGGGCAGGGCGAGTGCCGCGCGAAGGGCACCTTCCGCTGACGCAGTGGCAGCTCCAGGGCTGACCGATGCCTGGGCTGTGGCGGTGCCCCCGAGGACCAGACCCACCGTGCCGGCAACCCCGGCGCCGATGAGTGCGGCTCGTCTGATGATGTTCATGAAGTACCTCTCCGAGCGCTCTGGATTCACGCCCGCCGCAGCCTCTCGGCGGGCGAGCCATGATCGAGCATTGCCCGAATTAATCGCATACATCCACATTTGCTACGCTTGGCGAGTTACCTCGGGCTCGACCTCGGTCTCGGGGCTGGCTTCGGGGCGGGTGTCGAGGTCGACTTCCCCGACGACGCGCACGACGATGCGTTCGCCGGACGGGCATACGTCGACATGGAAGGTGGCCACCGGCAAACCGCGGTACACCCTGCCGTACGACGCGTTCCCGGCGGTGAGTGCCTGGGCAGGTCCTCACCACCGGGAGTGCCGGCCACGACGCACTTACACGCCGCTGCGGGCTACGGGTGCCGGCGTCAGCGGGCTTGGTACTGCAACCAGGCGCCGAGCACGGTGACGACGAGCACGGGGGCCTGCGCGGAGGTGCTCGCCACCATGGAGTCGAGTGCGCTGCTGCGCCGCCTGTAAATCGCTGCCCAGATTTTCTCTGCATGGCCGAGTGCAGAGCGGATGAAGTTCAGAGGATGCCTCCTGATAGGCATTTGCATTCCTTGATTCGGAACGGTTCGAGGGGAGCCTAGAGGACACATGGCAGCCACGTGAACAACGAAAAATGGCAGCCGCGAGCCCATCCGTAGTGCAGTTGCTGTGGCAACTGAACTTCTATGCAGGACTCCTTCTCTATTTCTCGCCTGATGCCGCGGGCCCGGCCATGCTGTCCGGATCTTGTCCGGACGATGTCCCCGCTGGTCAGGGACGCGCAGGCGGCTGTCCGGGCGATGCGTCCCGGACGGCGTCCTGATCTTGTCGCAGCGTGTCCGGATCTTGTCCGGACAGTGTCCCCGCTGGTCAGCGGTGAATGCGAGATGCTGGCGCCGCCGCGGCCGGAGTTCGGTCCTTGCAAACCGGCGATCGGGGTAGGCGGTCGGGGACATGTCGCGCGACATCGTGTCGCATGTCCGGACACGATGTCCCAGCAGGTCAAAACTCCACGTTGGCGGTATGGGGGCCGCGCCGGACACGGTGTCCGGAGCGCGGGGACATCATGTCCTGTGTCCGGACACCGTGTCCGGACACGATGTCCCGATCATGTAGCCGCACGGCGTGGTAAATTGCCGTAGCTCTAGCAAATTGATGGCACAGAATTGAATGTTTGTTCGGTGACCTGTATCACTTCTGTGAGAGTGAAGCAGGCCCCGAGGTGGCGGGGAGATGGACGACGAACTAATCATCTCGCTTTTGTTGAGATGAAAGATCTTGCAGGTTGGTGAATGTTTTGATCTGGTGAAAGCCGAGACTTTTCACGCCGTTATCAATGGCCTCGCTCGGTGGGCTGGGTTTTGTCCCTGGAACGTGGTCGCCGCCAGGCCGTCGGCCGGGCAATCCGGCATCCCGTAGTGCGATGTGCCGGGTTGATGTCAGTGGGCTGCTGGCAGTGACGGGCTGTCAGGCAGTCGTGTTTGTGCTGGTGGTGTAGCCAGGGGCCTGGTTCCTCACTGACGTGGGGGTGGTGTTCGGTGTGGCTGTCACTGTCACGGGGCGGCACATGTGTAGGTCGCCGGCTGACAGGAACGCGGGAGATCGCGGTCGGCTTCGGTGGTTCCACGGCCAATTCCCTTTCCTCGATTCCTACGGGCGGCCTCGGCACTGGTCATCGCTGGGGCCGTGCAGCCACGCCTACCGAACCCGGTTATCGGGCCCAGCCCACGCCGAGCTGGGCGAGCGCGGCGAGCTGCGCCGCGTCGAGGCGGGCCCGGCGTTGTTTCTGGTTGACGATCCATACCCCGGTCCGGTGCAAGCTGCCGCCGGGCAGCCGTTCGACGTGCCCGCGCCCCGGCAGACCTCCGTCCTCGCCTTCCCGTTTCCGGTACTGCGTGAGGGCCTGGATGCCCGTCTGGAAGGCCGCTGCGCTGGGCCCGGAGGTGGAAGTCCCGGGCGCCTTCGCGGTGGTCTTGCGGGCTCGTGCGGCTTTCTTCACGCCGAGCTTCCCGAGGCGGCGTTGCTGCTCGTCGCTGAGCCCGTTCCAGTTGAGGCGTTGGGTGGCGAGCCATCGTCCGATGTCTTCGCCGTGCCGGGTGACCCCGGGCTTGATCGCGGTGAGGCGGGCGCCTTCGGTGAGGAGCTGGTGGAGGTAGGCGTAGTGGCGCTGCCAGTCCACCGTCCACCCGTGTACGCCGGGGTTCCAGTCCTTGTCGATCGTGGCGAGTGCTTCGGCCCGCCGGCGGGCGCGGACGGGGTCTTTGCCGAGCCCGCCGGGGCGGCGGATGTTGGTGAGCCACTGTCCGACCGGCCGGTCGAGGGCGGTGGCGTGCCGCGGGGCTGCCAGGGTGCCGTGGAGCTCGTAGTAGGCCTTCGCGGCGGCGAGGTTCTCGTTGAAGGCGGCGTCGGCGGTGTCCCAGATGATTCCGAGCTCTTCGAGCTCGGCGGCGTGCTCCCCGGTCATGGCCCCGGCCCGGAAGGCGCGGCGCTGGTCGGAGAGCCACCGTCCGAGCGAGTAGGCGCCCTCGGTGTGCCCGTAGGGCACGTCGAGATCGCCTTCGCGTTCCCGGTACCTTCGGGCGGCTTCGATGCCCCGGCGCCAGTCGGCGCGTTCGGTGTTGAAGACCTGGTAGCTAATCCACTTCGCGATCAGCGCCGGGTCGCGCGGGGCCGCGAACCGGAGCAGCAACCGGGCCTCTTCCTCGCCGTCGGCGGGTCCGTCGCCGAGCATGAGCGACGGCTGAACCGTACGCTTCTGTCCTTCTTGTGGAATGGCGAGCATTTCCACAGCACGTTCATCATGGGCCCGAAGCCCGTTCAATACCCGAATCAAGGGCCCGTACGAATTTGAGGAGAGAAGGTCCTCGGGCTTTTCTTCCTTGTCCAGGAATACGGGCACGATGAGGGTGGCCATTTTCCCTTCGCCGGGCTTTTGCCGGAGGGCCCGCCCGATGGCCTGGACGATGTCGACGGCGGAGCCTTTGGGGTCGATGAGGGCGACGGAGTCGACGGCTCGGATGTCGACGCCTTCGCCGAGTACCCGGCAGTTCGCGAGGACGGCGCGCCCTGCCCGGCGTCCGAAGTCGGAGAGCGCCAAGGCCCGGTACTCCGGGTCGTGCTCGCCGTGCAGCCACCCCGCCCACACCTGCTGGGGGTGCGTTTCGGGGTGCGCTTGGTGGAGGCGGGCGGCGACGCGGGGCAGGCCTTCGGCGAAGGCCTGCGCCTCGGCGGTGCGGTGGTGGAAGGTGATCGTCGTCTTCAGGTCGTGGACGGCCATGGTCTGCAGCAGGGCGGTCTGCACGGCGGCGAGGCGCTGGCCGCGGAGGCGTTCCTCCCACCGCTCGGGGCCGGAGAGCCGGCTGGGGGTGACCACGGGGTCCACGAGCTCGGCGACGACCACCTGGAACCGGGCGAGGAGCCCGCGGGCGATCGCGTCGGCGAGCGGCAGCTCGTAGACGACGGGCCCGAACACCCGCACATCGTCCATGGAGCAGGCCATCTCCTTGGGCAGCGGGTCATGCGCGGGCCCGGCCGGAACGTACGGACGGCCCTCGGCCTCCGCCTCCTTGCGCCGATCCTCCTCGACCGCCAGGCGGCGAGCCTCGGCGGCGAGCTCCTCCACCCGCGTCCGCGGAGCCCGCTCCGCCCAGATCCTGGGGGTGGCCGTCATGTACAGCCGGCGCCGGGCGGGGATTACCTCCTGGCGGTGGACCTGCGCCCACGCCTTCCCCGCCGACCCGGACGTGCGGTGCGCCTCGTCGACGACGACGAGGTCGAAGTCCGCCATCACCAGGCCCTACTCGTGGGCTTCGGCGAAGGCTTCGGCGATGACGGGCAGGGAGGCGTACGTCGCGTACACCGTCACCGCGCCCCGCCCGTGCCACAGCGCCAGCTGCGGCGCCGACGTCGTGGAACGCACATCCAGCCCGTACAGCTGGGCGTTGTCCTCCAGCGAGCACACGGCGACCGCCGGGCCCGTGTGGCCGGCGGTGCGCCATTCCCGAGCGGTCTGGGTCAGGAGGTCGAGGGTCGGCAGCAGCACCAGGACCCGCCCGCTCCGGGCGAGGCGGAGCGCGGCTGCGGCGGCGATGAAGGTCTTCCCGGTCCCGCACGCGGCCACCACGGTGGCCCGCAGGCCGGCCTTGGGGATCCGCCGGCCAGGGCGGAGTTCCAGGCCGCGCACGATGGCTTCGACGGCTTCTTCTTGGTGGGGGCGCAGGGTGATGGCGGGCTCGTGCGGCATCAAGGGCTCCGGGGTCACGCGGTGGCGGTGGCGTGAAGCTGGACAGTGTCGAGATCGTTGGTGGGCAGGCCCTGGAAGGAGCCGATCCGCAGCCGGGAGCAGGCGACCAGGCCCACGCCATGGTCGTGATGCAGTGCGAGTACGAGCAGCGGTCGCGGCAGCGCGGTGAGGGCGCCGGAGGCCTTCACCTCCTGCCACTGCAGCTCGTCGGCTGTGGTGACGCGGAGGTTCCTGAACGTCCGGACGAGCCGCATGTACTCGACGCCCTCGAACTGGACACCCACCCCGGTATCGGCCGCGGTCTCCTGGCTCGCGAGCAGGAGCTGCGAGTGCCCGACCCCGTACCGCCACACGCTGAAGGCCCGGTCGCTGCTCCATTCGATTACATTCTGCATTCGAGACTCCAGTGGATTCTTCGTCGAGCGCGGAGCAGTAGATGAATTCTCGGGATGGTACACAGCATCCGCCCCCTACGATCGGCGCACGAGGAGATCCGGCCGGTTTAATCTCCTCAGCAGGCAGTCCACAATTCCACGGGATACTACACAGCCTACATCCGACCTGATGTAGGCTGACTCTACCGGACGACGTACCAGTGAGGGCAGGGTTCAAGACGCTATCCCTCATGTGGGTGGCCCACCGGCCGCCGGTCGGGAACAAGCCCGGCCCCTCCCTGCTGCCAGCTGTTCAGTGGAGCAGGCCCTGCCCGGGGAGGCGTAGACGCTGATCGTGTTTTTGCCCCGTGGCGTGTGGGGAGGATGGGCGGCAAGCAGCCGGGTGTGGATCTTGCGTCTGGCATTCGTTTTTGTGAGGGGTGGGCATGCAGGGGACTGTGAAGTGGTTCAACGGGGAGAAGGGCTTCGGATTCATTTCACCGGACGAGGGTGGCGCGGACGTGTTCGTCCACTTCAGCGCGATCATCGGGTCCGGGTTCAGGAACCTGGAGGAAGACCAGCGGGTCGAGTTCGAGGTGACCCAGGGTCAGCGCGGCCCGCAGGCCGCTGACGTTCGAGCTCTCTGACGTTGCTGCCAGCCTGGCCGTGCGAAGCGCGGCCAGGGCCTGGAGGCGAAGCCGTAAGGCCCCCAAGCGGGGGAGCGAAGCGGACCCGCCCAACGAGCCGAAGGCCGGACCCCGTGAAACGGGGTCACCCCGTGCGGAGCGCGGGGCCCTTGGGGGGCCGCGAAGCGGCCCCCCAACCCGGAGTGAAGCGAAGCGGAGCTCCGGGCAGTTCGAAGCGCAGCGAAGGACCCCCGGCCCGAAGGG
>NZ_JBITDL010000062.1:0-17552 GCF_044454225.1 Streptomyces sp. NPDC051563 | reverse complement strand
GGGGGGGGCGGGGGGGGGGGGGGGGGGGTGGCCCCCCGCCCCCGCGGGGGGGGGGGGCGGGCGGCCGCCCCCCCCCCCCCCCCCCCCCCCCCCCCCCCCCCCCCCCCCCCCGGCGGATGTCAGCCCGCGGTG
Source organism: Streptomyces sp. NPDC051563 (assembly GCF_044454225.1). Taxonomy (NCBI): domain Bacteria; kingdom Bacillati; phylum Actinomycetota; class Actinomycetes; order Kitasatosporales; family Streptomycetaceae; genus Streptomyces; species Streptomyces sp. NPDC051563. The sequence goes on along the minus strand of NZ_JBITDL010000062.1, from coordinate 17,420 downwards.
GCGGGCGCCGGGATCAGGGCCTGCCGGATCAGGGCGTGGGGCGGAGCCGGCACCAGATAGAAGTGGTCACCCGGCAGCTCGTGCTCCAGGAGGCCGCCCCGGCTCAGCTCGGCCCAGGGACGCAGGTCGGCGTCCTCGTCGGCGTCCCCGTTGACCGTGGTCACCGGGCACCGCACCGAGAGGTCCGGACGGGGGACGTACGTGCGGAACGCACGCCCGTCCGCGCGCACATAGGGCAGGACCAGCTCCTGGAACTCCGGATCGGCGGCCAGCTCGGGATCCGTGCCGCCCAGCGTGAGCAGGTGCTCGATGACGGCGGCGTCGTCCGTGTCGTCGGTGTCGGCGGCGTCGTGTGCGGAGCCCTCCCCCTCCCCGGAGCGCGGGTACGGAGCGTTGCGCGAGCCCGACGCGAACAGCCGGACCGGGTCGATGCCGCGGGACTCCAGGGCCGCGGCGGTCTCCAGCGCGATGGGCGCGCCCATGCTGTGCCCGAACAGGGCCACCGGCCGGTCGGCCAGTTCCGCGACCGCCTCGGCGATCTCGTGGGCGAGCCCGCGAAGGTCGGTCGACGGCGGCTCGGCGATCCGCTCGGCGCGCCCCGGATAGCACACCGCGTGCACCTCGATGCCGGGCAGAGCCGCGCCCCAGTCGCGGAAGAACGCCGCGGAACCTCCCGCGTGCGGGAAGCAGACGAGCCGGACGCGTGCGTCGGGATCGGGAGCCGCGCACCGCAAGAGGCGGGAGGCGACGGAGGCGGGACCGGGGGAGCCAGGTGAGCCCGGGGGCGTGAGGGTGTTCATGACGCCTCCGCCTCCTTCTTCTCCACGGTCAGGCGGCTCGCCCGCAGGGCGCGGGCCCGGCGGGCGGCGTCCTGCCGGGCCCGGGCGTCCCGAGCGCCGTCCGCGGGCTGGTCCGCTCCGTCGCGCAGCAGTGCGGTCTGCGCTTCCACGGTGGTGTGCTGGAACAGTGCGACGAGTGGCGGCCGTTGCCCGGTGTGCCGTTCGAGCGCCTCGCGGAGCTGGTACATGGCGAGTGAATGCCCGCCGAGGTCGAAGAAGTTGACGTCGTCGGGCACGTGCGTGGTCTTGAGCACCTCGGCCCAGGCAGACGACACCTGCGCGGTCAGATCGCCGGTGGCCGCCGGGAGTTCCGGGGTCATCGGGGCCACGGCGACCGCAGCCGCAGCCGCAACCGCCGCCGGCTGCACCGCGGCGCGCCGGATCAGCGCGGCCCGGTCCGTCTTGCCGTTGACCGTGCGCGGGAACCGGTCGAGCACCACGATGCGCGCGGGCACCATGGCCCCCGGCAGCCGGGTGGCCAGCTGCCGCTTGAGGAAAGCCGGGTCCACCGCCTGCGCCGGGTCCATCGCCTCTGCGGCCAGGACGAAGCCCACCAGCGCGCTGCCCGTGCCGTCCACCACGACGGCCGCTTCCCGGATTCCCGGAAGGTCGGACAAGTGCGCCTCGACGGCGCCCAGTTCCACACGGTGGCCGCGGATCTTGACCTGGTGGTCGCGCCGGCCGAGGAAGGCCAGCGTGCCGTCGGGGAGTTCGCGTACGAGGTCGCCCGTACGGTACATGCGCGCGGTGGGGGAGCCGGCGAACGGGTCCGCGGTGAAGGCCTTCGCGGTGGCCTCCGGCCTGCCGTGGTAACCGCGCGCCACGCCCGCACCGCCGATGTGGAGCTCGCCCTCGGCGCCCGGGGGCACCGGGCGCAGCGCCTCGTCGAGCACGTACAGCCGGGCTCCCGGAACCGCACGGCCGATCGTGACCGGGCCGGGGGCCTCGAAGCGGTGGTAGCTGGCCCAGACGGTCGCCTCGGTGGGTCCGTACTCGTTGACCAGCGCGGTATCGCCCGCCCGCTGGGCGAAGTGCCGGGTGACCAGCTCGGGCGGCAGCGGTTCGCCCGCCACGATCACGGTGTCCAGGGAGCGCAGCCGCTCGCCGCCCAGCCGGCGGGCGGCGTCGAGGAGCACCCCGTAGAGGGAGGGCACGCACAGCAGGTGGGTGACCTCGTACCGCTCGGCCAGCTCGACCAGGCGCTCGGGATCCCGGACCTCTTCGGGGGAGGCGACGACCAGGCATCCGCCGGCCGTGAGCGTGCCCCACACCCCCGCCACGGAGGAGTCGAAGGCCAGGGGGGAGACGAGGAGGAAGACGGGCTCTCCGGGGTAGACGAGGCGGCGGGCCGCGGTGGAAGCGGCCAGCTGGCCGTGTTCGACGACGACTCCCTTCGGCTCGCCGGTGCTGCCGGAGGTGTAGATGAGGTACGCGGGATCGTCCTCGCGCACTGCGGCGGCGGGCGGTCCCGGCGCGCCGTCCGCCTCACCCCGGGGCCCGGCTCCGGCCGGGTTCTCCGCGTCCGGCCCGGTGGCCCCGGTCCGCGCGGTCGCCGTGGCCTCGGCGGAGAGCACCGGCAGGCCGGTCCCCGCCAGGCGGTCGGCTCCGTTGCCGGTGACCAGCACGGCGCGCACTCCGGCGTCGGCGAGGACGCCGGTGATCCGCCGGTCGGGGTGGGAGGGGTCCACGGGCACGTAGGCGGCGCCGCTGCGCACGATGCCGAGGACCGCCGCGACCATCGCGGTGGACGGTTCGGCGAGCACCCCGACCCGGTCGCCGCGCCCGATGCCCCGGGCGGCGAGCCCGGCGGCTATCCGGCCGGCCCACGCGTCGAGTTCGCCGTAGCTGATGCTGCCCGCGCTGCTGCGCACGGCCGTGCGGGAGGGGACGGTCCGCGCGAACCGGCCCACGAGTTCATGAACCGGGGGCGGCGCTTCGCCCCCGGCCGGAGGTGGGGGTGCCGTGGGCACGGCGGCCGACGTCTCGTACCGCGTCAGCGGTGCCATGGTGACTCCTTCGCTGGTCCGGGGAGCTGCATGGCAATTGATATTGCCAGAGGTGTCACGAAGGTGGCAATGTTTTGTCAAACCCGGGTGATGGGATCCCGGTCCAGGCAACTCCACGCAACTCCACGGAAGGGCATCAGCCATGACGGAGACCCTGCTCCCGCAGACCGGCGTGACCGTCACGCCACTGACCACGAACGCCGGCGCCGAGATCGGCGGAGTGGACGCGAGCGGTCCGCTCGACGACACGGCCGTCGCCGCGATCCGCGCGGCGCTCCTCAAGCACAAGGTGATCTTCCTGCGCGACCAGGACCTCGACTACGAGGCCCAGGCCGCCTTCGCGCAGCGCTTCGGCACCCTGACCCTCGGCCACCCCATCTACGAAGCACCCGAAGGCCGCCCCAACCTGCGGGAGATGGACTCCAAGCAGGGAACCCGCGCCAACCACTGGCACACCGACCTCACCTTCATCGAGCGGCCGCCGGCCTTCGCGTTCCTGCACAGCAAGGTGATCCCCCCGGTGGGCGGGGACACCGTCTGGGCCAACGCCGCGAGCGCGTACCGGAGCATGCCGCCGGAGCTGCGCGACTTCGCCGACCGGCTGCGGATCGTGCACAGCAACGACTGCGACTTCACCGACGACACCGTCATCGAGCGCGGCCACTACATCTCGACCGCGTTCGAAGCCGAGCACCCCGCAGTGCGCGTCCACCCCGAGACCGGCGAACGGTCCCTGCTGCTCGGGGGCTTCGCCCGCCGGGTCGTGGGCTACGGCCCCGAAGCCTCGCGCGACATCATCCGGATGCTCCAGGGCTACCTGGTCCGGCCCGAGCACAACGTCCGCTGGCAGTGGCGGGTCGGCGACATCGCCATCTGGGACAACCAGTCCACCGCGCACTACGCGATCTACGACTACGGCAACCAGTACCGGCGCGGGGAGCGCCTCACCGTCGTCGCACCGATCCCCGTCGGGGTCGACGGCCGCCCGAGCGAGGCGCTGCGCGGCGACACCACCTCGTACAGCGCGGGCCGTGACTGACCCCCGGCGCTCCGGGCCCGCGCCGATGCCCGGACAGACGAAGCAGACAGCCCCGTACGGGAGTTGGGACTCACCGATCACCGCGGCCATGGCCGCGGCGGGCGAGGCGCGCATCGAATGGGCCGCCCTCGTGGGCCAAGAGGTGTGGTGGACCGAGCTGCGCCCCGGCGACGGCGGTCGCAGCGTCCTCGTACGCCGTACCCCCGCGGGCGCCGTCGAAGAGGTGCTCGGCCCCGACTGGGACGTGCGCACCCGGGTCATCGAGTACGGCGGCCGGCCCTGGCTCCCGCTCGGTGAAGGCCCGCAGGAGGGCTGCGTCTTCACGCACTGGGCCGACCAGCGGGTGTACCGGATGCGGCCCGGCCGTGCTCCGGAGCCGATCAGTCCGGTGCCCGCGGTGCCCCAGGGGGCCCGCTACTGCGATTTCACCCGGGTCGGCGAGGAGGTGTGGTGCCTGCGCGAGGAGGAGATCGGCGACCATCCGGCCGATGTGCGACGGGAGTTGGTCGCGCTCCCGCTCGACGCGTCGGCGGGCCGGGACCCGCAGGCCGTACGGGTCCTCGCGGCCAGCCACCACTTCATGACCGGCCCCAAGGTGTCTCCCGACGGCACGCAGGTGTGCTGGCTCGGCTGGGACCATCCGGACATGCCCTGGGACGGGACCACCGTGATGTGCGCCCCGACGGGACCGGGCGGGGTGCTCGGCGCGGCCGTGGCCGTGGCCGGCGGACCGGGCCACTCGGTGAGCCAGGCCGAATGGGACCCGGACCGGCCCGGCGTGCTCCACCTGCTGAGCGACCGGGACGGCTGGTGGAACCTCTATGAGCTCGCCCCGGGCGGCACGATCCGTGCCCTGTGTCCGCGCGCGGAGGAGTTCGGCGACGCCCTGTGGCGCATCGGCGCCCAGTGGTTCTTCCCGCTCGGCGGCGGACGGATCCTGGTCACCCACGGCACGGGCGGCCGCCGGCTCGCCGTGCTGGAACCGGACGGCACCCTAAGGGACTTCGACGGGGCGGAGCAGTACACCGAGTGGGCGGTACTGGCCGCCGACGGCCGCGGACTGGTGGCGAGCGCCGCCGGTCCGCGCCGGCCGCGCACCCTGCTCCGGATCGATCCGGACGCCGCCGAACCGGTGGCGGGCGCGCAGGTGCTGCGCGCCCCCGACACGGCGTACGCGGATCACCTCCCGCCGGGCCACCACGCCGTGTTCCGGGGTGAGGACGGCGAGGAGGTGCACGCCTTCGTGTACCCGCCCCACCATCCCGGCCGCACGGCACCGGAGGGCGAGCTCCCGCCGTTCCTGGTGCAGGCGCACGGCGGACCGACCACCCGCAGCCAGTTGGTGGCCGACCTGTCCGTCGCCTACTTCACCAGTCGCGGGATCGGCGTGGTCGACGTGCAGTACGGCGGCTCCACCGGCTTCGGCCGGCGCTACCGCGACCGGCTGCGCGGCCAGTGGGGCGTGGTCGACGTCGCCGACTGCGCGACCGCCGCCCGGGGGCTGGTGGCCCGGGGCCTGGCCGATCCCCGCCGCCTCGGCATCCGGGGCGGCAGTGCCGGCGGCTGGACGGCGGCGGCCTCCCTCGCCACCGAACCCGATCTGTACGCCGCCGCCGGCATCTACTACCCGCTCCTCGACCCGGAGAGCTGGAGCGAAGGGGGCACCCACGATTTCGAGTCCCGCTACCTGGAGAGCCTGGTCGGCCCCTGGCCGCAGGCCGCGGCACGGTACGCCCAGGTGTCCCCGCTGCGCGGGGCCCACCGCATCCGCGCGCCGTTCGTACTGCTCCAGGGGCTCGACGACCCCATCTGCCTGCCGTCCCTGGCCGAGGCCTTCCTGGAGCGGATCGGGGACAGCGGGGTCCCGCACGCCTACCTCACCTTCCCGGGCGAGCAGCACGGATTCCGCCGGGCGGACACGGTCATCGCCTGCCTGCAGGCCGAACTCTCGCTCTACGCCCAGGTCTTCGGCTTCGAGGCACCCGGTCTGCCCCGGACCGTGCTGACGGCCGCCCCCGACGCGGAACGGGCGGCCTAGGCCGCCCGCGGCGGACCACGCCGTGACGGCCGCACAGAACGGCAGCCGCCCCCGGACACCGGTCCGGGGGCGGCTGCCGTTCCGCGCCGTGACGGCCGGTTCAGCCGGCCGCCGCGGCGGGCTCCGGTACGGGTTCCAGGAGGCCGCGTACGAGCTCGATCTGCCCGCCCAGCGTCCTGCCGAGCAGCAGCCCGCGGATCGGCACCTTGACGCCCAGCTCCGTGTTCAGCTTGCGGGCGAGGCGGGTGACCAGGAGGGAGTCGCCGCCGAGCAGGAAGAAGTCCGCGTCGTCGGTGAGGTCCTCGTGGCCGAGCAGCTCGTGCCAGAGCCGGGGCAGGAGCAGGCCCGGGTCGGCGGCCGGGACCGAGGCCGGGTCCGCGGCCGGGAGTCCGGACTCCGCCCCGGCCCGTGCGGGAGCGGGGACAGGGGCGGAAGCCTCGGCCGCAGCCGCGGACCGCCCGGCCCCGGCCGGCAGGGCTGCCGCCTCCGGCGCGATGCGCCGCGGACCGGCGCAGGGATAGCCGGGCAGCCGGACCGGCTCGCCCGTGGCGCACAGGGCTCCGAGCGCGACCGGCTGGCCCAGGCTCCACAGCGTGCCCAGCGCCGTCAGCACCTCCCGGGCGGTGCCCGGCGTGCCGCCCCCCGCCGTGAGCGGCACCGCGGTGAGGTCCGCGGCGTCGGCCATGGCGGACAGCGCCCGGCCCGGCCCCACCTCGACGACGACCGCCCCGGGCAGGTGGGCGGCGAGCGCGTCGAGGGCCCGGGCGAACCGCACGGTACCGCGGGCCCGTTCGGCGAACCCGTACGGGTCGACGGCCTCGCCCGGCAGCACGAGCCGGCCGCCCGTCGTGGCCCACGGCAACGCGGGCGGCCGTACGGCGATCCGCGACAGCTCCTCGCCGAGCGGCGCCACGGCCGGTTCGATGAGGGCGCTGTGGAAGGCGTGGCTGGTACGCAGCCGGCGCGCGTGGACCCGGCCCGCCAGCCAGGACTCGAAGGCCGCGACGGCCCCCTCGGAGCCCGCGACCACGCTGGCCGCGGGCGAGTTGAAGGCGGCCGCCTCCACGGCCAGCCCCGATGCCTCGATCAGCGCGCGGGTCTCGCTCTCCCCGCAGCCCAGGGCGAGCATGGCGCCGGGCACGCAGTCCTGCATCAACCGGCCGCGCAGGGCCACCAGACGGGCCGCGTCGGCCGGCCCGAACACCCCGGCCACGCAGGCCGCGGTGATCTCGCCCAGGCTGTGTCCGACCACCGCGGCGGGCACCACCCCGAGCCCGCGCAGGGCCGTGGCCGCCGCGTACTCCACGGCGAACAGGGCGGGCTGCGCCAGGGCCGTCCGGGCCAGCTCGGCCTCGGGGAAGTCCGGGTCGTACAGGGCGCGGCCCAGGACCTGTGCGAGCTCCGGCTCGAAGGAGCCGAGGCAGTCCGCGAGGGCCGCCGGGAAACCGGGCAGGGCCTCGGCGAACGGCCGTGCCATGGCGGGCCGTTGGGCTCCCTGCCCGGGGAACGCGAGGACCAGCGGGGCGGGCCCGTTCACGGGACGGCTGCCGCGCACCACACCGGCGCCGCGGGCGAGGCGGTCGGTGATTTCCTCCGGGGTGCGGCCCGTCACCGCGAGCCGCTCGCCGAGCGCGGCCCGTCCGGTGGCGAGCGTCCGGGCGACGTCGGCCGTCCGCGGCGCGTGCGCGGCCAGATGGCGTCCGAGCCGTTCGGCGGAGCGGTCCAGCGCGGCGCCGTCGGCTGCCGACAGCACGATCAGGTGCTCCGCCGGCGGTGTGCTCTCCTCCCGCGGCCGCGGGGGGCGAACGGGCGGGGCTTCGACGAGGACGTGCACATTGGTGCCGCCGACACCGAAGGAGCTGACCCCGGCCCGGCGCGGCTCGGGGCCGGTCCACTCGACGGCCCGCGTCGGGACGTGGAGCGGCGAACCCTCGCTGTCCAGAAGGGGGTTGAGCCGGGTGAATCCGGCCAGGGGCGGCACGACGCCGTCCCGGACCACCAGCAGGGCCTTGATCAGGCCGGCGAGCCCCGCGGCGTTGTCGAGGTGCCCGGTGTTCGCCTTGAGGGCCCCCACCGCGATCTGACCGGGGTGCGCGCCGGCCTCGCGGAACGCTGCCGAGGCCGCGGACCACTCGATGGGATCGCCGATGGCGGTGCCCGTGCCGTGCGTCTCCAGGTACCCGATGCTCGCCCCGTCCACGTCCGCGGTGTCCAGCGCGGACCGGATCGCGGCCTGCTGGCCGGCGCCGGACGGGGCGTAGTAACCGGCCTTCGCCGCACCGTCGTTGTTGATCCCGGTGCCGAGGACCACCCCGTAGGGTTCGGGGCCCTCCGCGAGCGCGTCCCCGAGGCGGCGCAGGACGACGCAGCCCACGCCGGAGCCGGCCACGACCCCGTCCGCCTGCTCGTCGAACGGCCGGCAATGGCCCGAGGCGGAATGGATGCCGCCGGACACGCGCAGGTGGCCGGCCTGCGGGTAGGCCATGCCCGACGCGACCACCAGCGCCTGGTCGCACTCGCCGTTGAGCAGACCCTGGACGGCCAGGTGGAGGGCGGTCAGGGAGGAGGAGCAGGCCGTCTGCACGGCGAGCGCGGGCCCGGTCAGGTTCAGCTTGTAGGCGATGAGGCTCGCCAGGAAGTCCGGGGCGGCGCCGTGCAGGGCGTCCTCGATCGTCATGGCGTCCAGCAGGCCGCCCGCGATCATGCGGTGGAGGTAGCCGCTGGCGCTCGCGGACGCGTACACGCCCGTTCTGGTACGGGAGCCCAGCGGATCCACGGCCGCGTCCTCCAGCGCGGTCCACGCGCACTCCAGCATCAGCCGCAGCTGGGGGTCCATCATCTCCGCCTCGCGCGGACTGATCCGGAACAGGGCGTTCTCGAAGCGGTCGGCATCGTCGAGATGTCCGTGGACCGGAACGAAGTCCGGATCGTCCAGGAGATGCCCGGGCACGCCGGCTCCGACGAGCCGCTGCCTGTCGTACCGCGTCGTCAGTACCCGGCCCGCCTTGAGGGCCTCCCACCATCCGGCCAGGTCCGCCGAGCCGGGGAACCGGCCGGAGACGCCGGTCACGGCGATGTCGAGGGAACGGTCGCGCGCCATGTCCTCACCTTTGCTCGATCCATCAGCGCCCTCCCGGGCGGGAGGGCGGCGGGCCGGGCGGCGCCTTGGGAAGGCGATCGGAAACCGGCCCGCCCCATGAGGTTGCCAGAACTGGCAATTTGATGGCAACGTCATTGACAATACGGCAGAGGTGGAGGGCTTCGCGCCGTGGTCGCCCAGACCGCGGTCCGCGCCCCGTAGTTGTCGGAGCTGACGGCAACCCACGGCAAACCGAGGGGAGAGATCGAGCATGCGACCAGATCCGCAGTGGACCGAAGGTCCCCCGAACTCCGCGCCCGGCGGCGGACTGCACGAGGCGTTCGCCCGCCGGGCCCGCGCCCGTCCCGGTGCCACCGCCCTCGTGGAGGGCGAGCAGGTGACCACCTACGCGGAACTGGACGCCACCTCGGACGCCTGGGCCGCACGACTGGCCGACGCCGGGGTCGGCCGCGGCGACATCGTCCCGATCCTGCTGCCCCGCAGCACCGGACTGGTCACCGCGCTCCTCGCGGTGCTCAAGACGGGCGCCGCGTACTGCCTGCTGCCTCCGGACTGGCCCGGCCGCCGCCTCGCGGACGTGCTCGCCCAGCTGGACCCGCCGCTGCTGATCGCCCCCGCAGGACAGGAGGTGCCGCCCCGGCAGGCACCCCCCGCTCAGGACCCGGCCGCGTCCGCCCCGGCCGCAACGCCGCCCGCCCCGGCGCCCGCGCCGACGCTCATCTCCGCGCCCGCCGCGTCGCCCACCCCCGCGGCCCCCACCCCCGTATGGTCGCCGCCCGTCGGCCCCGTGCGGCCCGCCCCCGGCTTCGTCCCCGTCCCCGTCGACGCCTCGGACCCCTGCTGCGTCTTCTTCACCTCGGGAACGACCGGCCGCCCCAAGGGAGTCCTCACCCCGCACCGGGCCACCGCGCGCCTCTTCCAGCCGAACTCCTTCGCCCGGTTCGGCGCGGACACAGTGATGCCGCTGGCCGCCGCGACCCCGTGGGACGCCTTCTCCCTCGAACTCTGGTCGGTCCTGCTCAACGGGGGCACCTCCCTGGTCGTGACGGACCCCTACCTGTCCTCGGCCGGGCTCGCCGACGCCGTCTCCCGGCACGGCGCGGACACCGTCTGGCTCACCAGCAGCCTCTTCAACATGATCGTGGACGAGGCCCCGGACAGCTTCCGCGGGCTGCGCCAGGTGGCCATCGGCGGCGAACGGCTCTCCGCCGGCCACGTCCGCCGCTTCCTGCACCGCCATCCCGGCGTCCTGCTCCTCAACGGCTACGGGCCGGTGGAGAGCACCGTCTTCGCCACCACCCACCGCATCACCGAAGCCGACTGCGACGCGCCCGCCGGCATCCCGCTCGGCCGGCCGGTGCCCGGCACCCGGGTATGGGTCCTCGACGGCGGCCGGCCGTGCGAGGTGGGGGAGACCGGCGAGATCTGCCTCGCCGGCGACGGCCTCGCCCTGGAGTACCTGCGCGATCCCGAGCTCACCGCCGCCAGGTTCGACCACGTGAGCCCCGACGGCCGGGACGTGCGCGTGTACCGCACCGGCGACCTCGGCCACTGGGACCAGGACGGCCTGCTCCGCTACACCGGCCGCGCCGACCGGCAGCTGAAGATCCGCGGCCATCGCGTCGAACCCGCCGAAGTCGAGCGCCAGGTGGAGCAGCTGCTCCCCGGCGTACGCCACTGCCGGGTCCTCGCCCGCGGCGATGCCGCCGAGGGCACCCTCGAACTCCTCGCGTTCTGCGTGCCCGTGCACCCCGGCGACCCGCTGGCCGATGCCCGGAGCGTGCTGGACCGGTCTCTCGTCCCCTATCAGCGCCCCGCCGCGGTCGTGTCCGTGGACGCACTGCCGGTGACCGCCCGCGGCAAGCTCGACGAGCGGGCCCTGCTGGCCCTCGTACCGCGGGCCGAGCCGCACGCCCCCCGCCGGCCGGCGGCGGACGAGATCCGCCCCGGCGCCGTCGCGGACCCCTCGGTACGCGCCGTGGCCGAGGCCTTCGCCGCCGTGCTCGGCCGGGACACGGTCGGGCTCGACGTGCCGTTCGTCCAGCTCGGCGGCACCTCGCTCGGAGCCGGACGGCTGTGCGCCCGGCTCGCCGCCCGGCTCGGCCGGCCGGTGCCGCTCTCCTGGTTGTACGAGCACCCCACCGTCACCGGCCTCGCCGCCCGGCTCGCCGCCGAGGCCCCGCCGTCCGCGCCGGAGGCCCCGGACACAGCCCCCGCCCCGGACGCCGCCCCCGTCGAGGGCGCCGCCCCGGCCGAGGTGCCGCCGACGCCCGTCCAACTGGTCCAGCTCACCCGCCAACTGCTCGACCCCGAGGACCGCACCGGCCACTGCCTGCTCACCTGGGTGATCGAGGGAGACCTCGACCTCGCCGCCCTGGAGTCCGCCGTGGCCGCGGTCCACCAGCGGCACGAGGCCCTGCGCGCCGCGTACGTGCTCGACCCCCGCCCGGCGGTACGCCCCGTGGACGCCCCCGCGCCGCCCCTCGACGTGCTGCCCCCGGCGGACGGCGCGACCGAGGCCCTGGACGCCGTGTGCACCCACCTCGGGGAGGAGCTCTTCCCGGACCTCGCCGAGGTGTGGCGCACCGCCGTCGTCCCCGTCCGCGGCGGCTCCGGGCGGACGGGGACGACGGCGGTCTTCGGCTGCGTCGTGCACCACGTCGCCTTCGACGGCTGGTCGGAACGGATCCTCGCCGACGACCTCGCCACCGCCTACCGGGCCGCGCTGCGCCCCTTCCACGCCTGGTCGCAGCGGGTACTGGCCAGTGACCTGGGCACCGGCCACCGGTCCGGCCCCACCGCCGCGGCGGCGGCGCTCGGGCCCCGGCCGTCCCTGGCAGCGATCCACCGCCTGCGGATCGCCCGCCTGCGGCAGGCCCGCCCCGAGGAGCAGCTCGCGCGGCTCCGCGAGGAGCTCGCCGGCCTGCCGCCCCTGCGCTGGCCCACGGCTCCCGCGGGTCCCACCGGCCCGGTGCCGGGCGAGCGGGCCGCGCCGGGCCGGATCGAAGCGGAGGTGCCCGCCGCGGTGCTCGACCGCATCGACGCCGCGGCCGCGGACGCCGGGGTCACCCGGTTCGTCGTCCTGTTCCACCAGTGGGCCGCGAGCCTCGCCGAGGTCACCGGGGAACGGGACTTCGCCGTGGGCGTCCCCCTCGCCCAGCGCGCCGGAGCCGAACTGGAGCACACCATCGGCTGCCACATCACCATGCTCTGCCTGCGGATGCGCGGCGCCGCCCTGGACGACACGGCGGCCGCCCTCGCGCACACCGGCCGGATCGTGGCACGGGCCTTCACCACCCAGGACGTTCCGTTCCCGCAAGCGGTGTCCCTCGTCGACCCGCCCGGCGACGGCCGCCCGCCCCTCTACCAGACCCTCTTCGCCTGCCAGGACAACGCGGAGCCGCTGCTCGACCTCCCGGGCGCCCGCAGCAGGTTCGTACGCCGCCCCTACCTCGACCTCCCCCTCGAACTGCACGCCGAGCTGTGGCCCGCACCCGACGGCGGGCTGCGCCTGGAGGTCGCCTTCCGCCCGGAGACCGTGGCCGGCAGCACCGCCCGCGACCTCGCCAAGCTCTTCACGGAACGCGTGCACACCATCGCCGCAGGAGCCCCCTCATGACCACCACCGTCCTGTCGCCCGCCACCCTCACCGATCCCGCCCCACCCCCCGGCCTCGCCCGGCTCACCGACCCCGAACTGCACGCCACCGGCGACCCGCATGCCCTGTGGGCGTGGATGCGCACCCACGCGCCCGTCCACCGGCAGCCCGCCGGCGACCTGCCCGCCTTCTGGTCCCTGACCCGTCACGAGGACATCCGCGCGGTCTACCGGGACGCAGCCGCCTTCAGCTCCCGCCGCGGCGTCCTGCTACGCAGGGCCGCACTCGGCGACGACCCCGGCGGCGGCCTGACCCTCGCCCTGACGGACGCGCCCCGGCACAAACAGCTGCGCTCCCTGATGGCGGACTGGTTCAACACCCGCGCCGTACGGGGCCTCGAAGGCCCCATCCGCTCGGCCACCCGCACCGTGCTCGGGCGGGCCCTGGAGCAGGGGACCTGCGATGTCGTCCACGACATCGCGGGGCGGCTGTCCCTCTCGGTCATCTGCCACATCCTCGGCGTGCCCGAACGGGACCACGAGGCCCTGTACCGGTGGACGAACGAGGCCTTCGAGGCCCACACCTCGCTCGTCTCCCACCCCCGGATCGTGGAGTACTTCGAGGAACTGCTGCTCCAGCGCATGGAACGGCCCACCGGCGACCTGCTCAGCGCCCTGGTCAACGGCACCGTCGACGGCGAGCTCCTCACCGAGGAAGAGGTCGTCCTCAACTGCGAGAACCTGATCGGCGCCACGGAGAACGGACGCCTCGCGCTCATCGGCGGCGTACAGGCCTTCCTGGAGCACCCCGACCAGTGGCAGCGCCTCTCGGCGGACCGCCGCCTGATGCCCGGGGCGATCGAGGAGGTCCTGCGCTGGACCTCCAGCGCCACGCACAGCATGCGCGTCGCCACCAGGCCGTACGAGATCCGCGGACGGCACCTGGCCGCGGGGGACCGCGTGGTGTTGTGGCTGCCCTCCGCCAACCGCGACGAGGAGGTCTTCGCGGACCCGTACCGGTTCGACATCACCCGCAGTCCCAACCGGCACATCGCCCTCGCCGCGGGCGAACACTTCTGCATCGGCTCCACCCTCGCGCGGGCCGAGATGCGCGTCCTGTTCACCGAACTGCTCGACGGAGTACGCCGCATCGAGCAGGCCGGCCCGGTACGACGCCTGCACTCCATCCACGTCAACGGCGCCGAGAGCCTCCCCGTACGCCTCACCGCCGGGTGACGCTCCCCGCCCCGCCCACGCGGAACCGCCCATGCGGAACCGCCCACGCCACGACCGTCCAAGTCCCGACCGTCCACACCGCAACCGCACGGAGGAGTCGCCCACCATGGCGGACACCATCACGACAGCAGGGCTCAGCCACGTCTGCGACCCGCCCGGGGTCGCCCCCAGTTCCGGCTACACCCACGTGGTGTCGGGAACCGGACGCCTGGCCGCGATCGCCGGCCAGATGCCCTTCGACGCCTCCGGCCAACTGGTCGGGGCCGGCGATCCCACCGCGCAGGCACGGCAGGTGTTCCGGAACATGGAAGGCTGCCTCACCGCCGTCGGCGCCACCTTCGCCGACGTCATGAAGCTCACCTACTACGTCACCGACATCGCGCACGTGCCGCTGATCCTCGCCGCGCGCGACGAGTTCATCGACACCGGCCGGCCACCCGCCAGCACGGTCGTCCAGGTGGTCGCCCTGTACCGGCCCGACCTGCTGATGGAGATCGACGCCCTCGCCCTGCTGAGCCCCGAGCGAGGGGCCCCGTGAGCGCGCGTGCCGCGGACCCCGTGGACTCAGCGGACTCCGCGCCCCGCAGGCTGCAGGGCAGGCAGGCCCCGCCCCCGCCCTTCGACGCCGAACTGACCGGCCCGCTGGACAAGATCCTCGCCGAGCTGCCGATGCCGCTGACCCCCGCACTGGTCCCCGACCGCCGCCGCCGCTCCCTGGCCGGCCGTCTGACCGACGAGCAGATCCGGCGGGGCGGTACCTTCACGACCGAGGACCGGACCGTCCCGGGCCCGCCCGGCGCCCCGCCGGTGACCCTGACCCTCTGCCGTCCCACGGCGGCCACCGGCCCGGTGCCCGTCGTCTACCACACGCACGGCGGCGGCATGGTGGCCGGCAGCCACCGCAGCACCGAGCTGGCCGGGGAACTCGACCGCGCCCAGGACCTGGGCCTGGCGGTCGTGTCCGTCGACTACCGGCTGGCTCCGGAGCACCCCGACCCCGCACCGGTGGAGGACTGCTACGCGGGCCTGTGCTGGCTCGCCGCGCACGCCGCCGACGAGGGCTTCGACCCGCGGCGCATCGTCCTCAGCGGCAACAGTGCGGGCGGCGCGCTCGCCGCCGGACTCGCCCTGCTGACCAGGGACCGGTCGGGGCCGCGGCCGGCCGGCCAGCTGCTGCAGTTCCCCATGCTCGACGACCGCTGCGACACCTTCTCCGCCGGCCAGATGGAGCAGGTCGGCCTCTGGGACGGACTGTCCAACCGGGCCGGCTGGCAGGCCCTGCTGGGCGACCGGCGCGCCACCCCGGAGGTCTCCCCCTACGCGGCTCCGGCGCGCGCCGCCGACGTGGCCGGCCTGGCCCCCGCCTTCATCGAGGTCGGATCGGTGGAGGCCCTGCGCGACGACGCCCTCGCCTACGCCGCCCGCATCTGGGAAGCGGGCGGTGAGGCCGAACTCCACGTCTGGTCAGGGGCGTTCCACAGCTTCGACGAGTGGGTGCCCGACGCGGTCGTCTCCCGGGCGGCCCACCACGCGCGGGTGGCCTGGCTGCGCCGGATCCTGGACCTCTGAGCACCGGCACCACCCGTACCACCGGAAGAAGCCCTACGGCTCCCCGCGGATCAGGACCACGCGGGGAGCCGTAGGGCTTCGATGCCTCAGTGCCTCAGTGCCTCAGTGCCTCAGTGCCTCAGTGCCTCGGGGACCGGCCCGAACGGGTCTCAGACCGTCCGTTCCGGCTTCTCCAGCGCCTCGGCCAGGATCCGCCAGATCTCGGCGGCGAGGTCCAGGTTCGCGTCCCGGTGGGCCTCCTCGCCGAGCTTCTTGAGCTGTGCCAGGCCCTGTTCCCGATGTCCCTCCTCGACCAGCAGCAGGCTCTCCAGCGTCCGCAGCCGGACCCGGTCGCGGTAGCTCAGGGCGAGGCGGTCGGTTTCCAGCCGGTCCAGGGCGGCCCGGGCATCCGCGAGCCGCCCCTCCTCGAAGGCCAGGCGCGCCTGGAGCGTGAGCAGTTCCTGCTGTTGCAGGGGCGTGCCGACGAGGGAGAGGGCCTTCTCCGCCTCCTCGAGGCAGCGGCGCGCCTCCTCGGTCAGGGCGGGCCTGGCGTGGACGTACAGGGAGGCCGCGGCCAGCCGCAGCCTGGCCCACAGGACGGGATCGACACGGCTGTCCAGCGAGTCCATGGCCTGCCGCAGGAAGTCCCGGGCTTCGTCGTCGTCGCCCTGACGGGACCGGACGGTGGCGGCGGACCAGAGGGCCTCGGCCCGCAGCGCGTCCGAGCGGTCCGCCACCAGGGCGACCAGCTCGTCCACGTGGGCCCGGGCGTCCGGCAGCCGGCCGGCCTCGGCCTCGACCGATACCAGGGTCAGCAGCGCCTTGCCGGTGTCCGAGACGGCCAGGCCGGACTCCTTCGCCACCTGATGGGCGGAGACGGCGAGTTCGAGGGCTTCCGGGACCTGGCCTGACGAGCGCAGGCAGCGGGCCAGCGCGGTCCTCGACCGGCACTGCAGGGCGGCCAGTTCGAGCCCGTCCGCGATCCTGGTGGCCTCCTCCAGGGCGGTCCGCTCCTCCGCGCGCTCCCCCCTGCGGTGCCGGAACCGGGCGATCAGCCACAGGGCCTGCCAGCGCAGCAGCGGGTCCTCGTTGCGGGAGGCGGCGAGTTCGGCGGCGAGGGCCTCGGCGCCGTCCTCGCCGTCCGTGGAGGCCGCGACGCTCACCGCCTCGCTGAGGGAGCCGCTGCTGTGGGGGGCGAAGAACGCCGAGCGGTCGACTCCCAGCCGCTGGGCGAGGTAGCCGATGACGCGCTCGGTGGGCTGCCGGGCACCGGACTCCAGGCGGGACAGGTAGCCCGTGGAGATCTCCTCGCCGGCCAGCGCCGCCTGGGAGAGTCCGTGCTTCTGCCTCAACGCCTTGAGGCGGACGCCGAAGGACGTCTCAAGTGGCATGTCGTCCCCACAATCAATGCTCAGGTGCGCAGCGCCCCCGTTGCAGGCACACAGTTTGACTTATGTGCCTTCATCCTAACCCATTGTGACCAAACGCGATATGTGCCCGGGGTCACCCGCTCGCCCGCTCTTGTCATTATTGCCAAACTCTTTGGCAACATCGGGAAACATCCTTGTCAAAGGTTAGCCGGTGGTCCTAGATTGGCGTGCATCAGCCGGGCACTGAGTGCCTGTTTCAGCTGGTACAGCAGTTCTGCAGCGTCCCTCCCGGATTCCCGTCTGAATCGTCTGTATGGAGTAGTCATGCGCATGCACTTCGCCGCCACCGCCCTCGCCGTATCGGCCCTGGGTGCCGCCCTGTTCGGCCTGAGCGACATCGAATGGCCGACCGGGCCCGCCCGGCCGTCCGTGGTCGCGCTCGCACCGGCCGCCGTATCCGGGCAGGTCACGGCCGGCACGGACGAGATCGAGTGGCCGTAAGCGCGGTGGTCCGGTTCAGGAAAGCCGGCGGGGGGGGCCCCCCCCCCCCCCGGGGGGGCCCCCCCCCCCCCGGGGGGGGGGGGGCCGGGGGGGGGGGGCCCGCCCCGCCGGGGGGGGGGGGGGGCCCCCGCCCCCCCCCCCCCCCC
>NZ_JBITDL010000061.1:0-18147 GCF_044454225.1 Streptomyces sp. NPDC051563 | reverse complement strand
GAACCCTGGAGCAGGAGGATTTGGCAGCCTCGGCCCGCACCTGAACGCCGGAGGGGCTGGAAAATCCAGCCCCTCCGGCGTTTGAGGAGCGGGGGTCCGGGGGCCGGCCCCCGGCAACGGGTCCGGGCAGCGCCCGGGGAACGGGCGAAGGGCGGGTAGGGGACTTCGCCCCGCAGGGCCCGCCCACCCGCTCCCCACACGCACGCCCACACCCGAATCCGGCACCGGCACCGGCCCCCGCGTCAGCCCCGAGGACCACCCCCACCCCACCCGGGACGGAGTCCGGGGAGCCGGCCCGGAGCGGTCAGCCCGGCGGGATCAGCCGTACCGCCGCGGCGTCCAGGTCACCCGCGACCCGTCCGGCCGCTCCGTCACCTGGGTCTGCGAGGACCCGATCAGCAAAATCGTCCTCATGTCGACCTCGGACGGCTCCAGTTCGGCCAGCGTGAGGATCCGTACCGACTGCTCCGGCCCGCCCACATCGCGCGCGACGACCACCGGCGTCTGCGGTGCGCGCAGCTCCAGGAGCAGTTCGCGGGCCTGCGCCACCTGCCAATTCCGGCTGCGGGAGCCGGGGTTGTAGAGGGCGAGGACGAGGTCGGCCGCGGCCGCCGCGCGCAGCCGCTCCGCGATGACCTCCCAGGGCTTGAGCCGGTCGGAGAGGGAGATGGTGGCGTAGTCGTGGCCGAGGGGGGCTCCGGCCGCGGCGGCCGCCGCGTTGGCCGCGGTCACCCCGGGCAGTACCCGTACGGGCACGTCCTTGTACTCCGGCTGCCCCGCGACCTCCAGGACGGCGGTGGCCATGGCGAAGACACCGGGGTCGCCGCCGGAGACCACGGCCACCCGCTTGCCGCGCCGGGCGAGGTCGAGCGCGAACTCGGCGCGCTCGGACTCGACCTTGTTGTCGGAGCCGTGCCGGATCTGGCCCGGCTTGACCGGGACCCGGTCCAGGTACGTCGTGTATCCGACCAGCACCTCGGCGTCGGCCAGCACCCGCCGCGTCTCGGCGGTCAGCCACAGCGGCCCGGCCGGGCCGGTGCCGACGACGGCGACCTCGCCGGGCCCGGACGGCACGCTGCCCGGGTTGCCGATCCGGCTGGGCAGCACGGCGACGGCGAAGTAGGGGACCGAGCCGGGGTCGGTGTCCGCGAGGAGGCCCGTCCGCTCCCCGGCCATCGTCGCGCGCTCCACGTAGCGCGCTTCGGCGAGCCGGCCGCTGTTGTCCATGGCCCGCCGGATGGCGGGGAAGGTGCGGCCGAGCTTCATGACGACCGCCGAGTCGGTGGCGGCGAGGCGGGCCGTGAGCTCCTCCTCGGAGAGGGTGCCGGGCAGGATCGTCAGCACCTCCTCGCCCTCCACGAGCGGGGTGCCGAGCCGGGCGGCGGCGGCGCTCACCGAGGTGACCCCGGGGATCACCTCGGTCTCGTACCGGTCGGAGAGCCGCTTGTGCATGTGCATGTACGAGCTGTAGAAGAGCGGGTCGCCCTCCGCGAGCACGGCGACGGTGCGGCCGGCGTCCAGGTGGACGGCGAGCCGGGCGGCGGAGGCCTCGTAGAACTCCTCCATCGCGCCCTGGTAGCCGCCGGGGTGGTCGGTGGTCTCGGTGGTGACCGGGTAGACCAGCGGCTCCTCGACGTGGTCGGCGCGCAGGTGCTTCGCGGCGATGGAGCGGGCGATGGAGCGTCCGTGGCGGGCCGAGTGGTACGCGACCACGTCGGCCTCCGCGATCACCTCGACGGCGCGCAGCGTCATCAGCGAGGGGTCGCCGGGCCCGAGGCCGACCCCGTACAGCTTTCCGGTGCTCATTCGGCCACGCTCGCGATGGCGTTGACGGCGGCCGCGGCCATGGCGCTGCCGCCGCGCCGGCCCCGGACGATCAAGTGGTCGAGTGCGGAGGGGTGTTCGGCGAGGGCGTCCTTGGACTCGGCGGCGCCGATGAACCCGACGGGGACCCCGATGACCGCGGCGGGGCGCGGGGCGCCTTCCTCGATCATCTCCAGCAGCCGGAAGAGCGCGGTCGGCGCGTTGCCGACGGCGATCACGGAGCCCTCCAACAGGCCCCGGTCCCGCCAGACTTCGAGGGCGGCGGCGCTGCGCGTCGTGCCCATCTTCGCGGCGAGTTCCGGCACGGCCGGGTCGGAGAGGGTGCAGATCACCTGGTTGTCGGCGGGCAGCCGCTTGCGGGTGACCCCGCTGGCGACCATCTGCACGTCGCACAGGATCGGCGCACCGGCCTCCAGGGCGGCGCGTGCCCGCAGGACGACCTCGGGCGAGTAGCCCAGGTCGCGGGTCAGGTCGGTCATCCCGCAGGCGTGAATCATGCGCACCGCGACCTGGGCGACCGAGGCGGGCAGCCCGGACAGGTCCGCCTCGGCGCGGATCGTGGCAAAGGACTGGCGGTAGATCTCGGCGCCGTCCTTCTCGTACTCGAACACGGTGCACTCGCTCATTTCTTCACTGCGTCTTCGGACACTCGGGGTCGGCCGCGCGTTTCGGCGACGGCCCGGGCAAGTTCGTGGGACGGCACCGGGCGGCCGTCGAGCCGGTACCCGTCCGGGGTGGCGACGAGGTCGACCCAGGCGGTCCCGCGCGGATGACCGCACCGGCGCTCGCACCCGGACCAGTGCACGGGGACGGGGCCGGCGGGGACGGCGGCGCCGGCTCCGTCCGGGGTCCCGCCACCGGCGTCCACGACGGCCCGCGCGTCGGCGCGTACGTCGGCCAGCGCCTTGGCGCAACCGGGCCGCCCGGTACAGGCGGTGACGGATTCCCAGGGGCCGTCGGGCGCGACGGACAGCCCGGCGGCCACGAGCGCGGCGTAGCCGTCGACGGGGCCCCGGGTGCTCGCGCGGGGCAGGACGATGCTCCGCCAGGGGGTGATCCGCAGCTCCGCGTCGGCGGTGCCGGCTCCCTCGCGGTCGCCTTCTCCGCCGCCCGAGACGTGCACCAGGACCCGCCACTGCGCGGTGGTGAGCCGGCCGAGCGGGGGCAGGACGCACAGCGGTGTGCGCTCACCGGTGCCGGGGCCCCACGGCCCGGGCGGCGGGGCGTACGGCCAGGCCACCTCGGGAACGGTGTCGGCCGCGATGCCGGCCGCCCGGAGCCGTGCCGCGAGCCGCGCCGTCTCCGGGGCGTGTGCGGCGGGCAGTTCGGACACCCGCCAGGCGCGGGTGCCGGCGGCGTCCGCGGAGTCGAGGAAGTACTCGGCCGCGAGCAGCGCCGCGCGGGGTGCGTCGGCGGCGTCCACCTCCACGGCGTCGGGGGCCGCGCCGAGCCGGACCAGTGCCCGGCCCCGTGCTCCGCCGAGCAGGGTGACATCGGGGTCGAGCGCGGCGACGTCCCCGCGCCCGTCGTCGACGGCGAACAGGAACCGGCCGGACAGCGCCGTCGCGCGGGTGCTCGCGCACAGCAGGCGGTCCAACTTCCCTACCCAGGGCGTCACATGGGGCCGACCGGTGTCCCCGATCCCGGACAGCGGGGTCGCCACGATGTTCCGTACCCGCTCGTGGCCGGGGGCGGGCAGCAGTCCGGCCGCGTCCAGCAGCTCCGCGAGCCCGGCACCGCAGCCCTCGGCGAGCCCGCGCAGCTGCACGTTCCCGCGCGAGGTGAGTTCCAGGTGCCCGTCCCCGAACCGGTCGGCGGCCGTCGCCAGCACCGAGGCCTGCCGGGCGGTCAGCAGACCCCCCGGAATCCGGACCCGTGCCAGGTACCCGTCATCGGCGGCATGCAGGCGCAGCGCGCCGGGGCAGGCGTCGCCGCGATCCCGTATGACGGGTTCGTCCCGCGCTGTGGCGGAGGGGGGCGTGGGCATGGCGGCGAGCATACCCACGATTCTGCGCCCGCCCCCTGTGGCCCACACCACCCCGTTCCAGCCTGACGGCTGCCCGAATCCGGCCCACGGCCCGCCTCCACGGAAACGGTTGAGGCGCGGGGTCCGGGGCGCAGCCCCGGGGTTCCGGGGCGCAGCCCCGGGGAACGGTGGAAGGGCGGGTAGGGGACGGCCCCGCAGGGCCCGCTCCGGGGAGCGGGGCCCCCGCTCCCCGCCGGGGGAGCCTCCCCCTAGGATGAGTCCACGGCGGCCAACAGGCCCGCCATCGCCGAGGACGGCGACATGGGAGGAAGCCCGGTGCGAATCCGGCGCGGTCCCGCCACTGTGAATCCGCGAGGCCCCGGCCGCACCGGATGAGTCAGGAACTCCCGCCGTCCTCACTGCCCGGGGCGCGGAAACCCCGAGGAAGGCCTGCCGCCGCATGATCCTGCTGCTGTCGACGTCCGACACCGATCTGCTCAGCGCCCGCGCAGCGAACGCCGGGGACGCTCCCGTCCCGTACCGGTTCGCCAACCCCTCCCGCCTTCCCCTCGACGACCTCCCGGGTCTCCTCGACGGAGTCACGCTGGTCGTCGTCCGCCTCCTCGGCGGCCTCCGCGCCTGGCAGGACGGCCTCGACCTGCTGCTGGCCCCCGGCCAGAGCCGCCCGGTGGTCGTGCTGACCGGCGAACAGGCCCCCGACGCCCAGCTGATGGAAGCCTCGACCGTCCCGATCGGCATCGCCGCCGAGGCGCACGGCTACCTCGCCCACGGCGGCCCGGCCAACCTGGACCAGCTCGCCCGCTTCCTCTCCGACACCGTGCTGCTGACCGGCCACGGTTTCGAGCCCCCGGCGGCCTCCCCCACGTGGGGCCCGCTGGAGCGCACCGCGCAGCAGGCCCTGCCGGAGGGAAGCCCCCGGGTCGCGGTGCTCTACTACCGCGCGCACCAGATGAGCGGCAACACCGCCTTCGTGCACACCCTCTCCGAGGCGATCGAGGCCCACGGCGCCCATGCGCTCCCCCTCTACGTCTCTTCGCTCCGCTCCCCCGAGCCGGAGCTGCTCGCGGAGCTCGCGTCCGCCGACGCGATCGTCACCACGGTCCTCGCGGCCGGCGGCACCAAGCCCGCCACCGCCTCCGCCGGCGGTGACGACGAGTCCTGGGACGCCGGCGCCCTGGCCGCGCTCGGCGTGCCGATCCTGCAGGCCCTGTGCCTGACGGGCTCCCGGTCCGCCTGGGAGGAGAACGACGAGGGCCTGTCCCCCCTCGACGCCGCCACCCAGGTCGCCGTCCCGGAGTTCGACGGCCGGCTGATCACCGTCCCGTTCTCCTTCAAGGAGCTGGACGAAGACGGGCTGCCCGCCTACGTCGCCGACCCCGAGCGGGCCGCCCGCGTGGCCGGCATCGCCGTGCGCCACGCACGCCTGCGCCACATCGAGCGGCGCGACAAGAAGATCGCCCTGGTCCTCTCCGCGTACCCCACCAAGCACTCCCGCATCGGCAACGCGGTCGGCCTGGACACCCCGGCCAGCGCCGTGGAGCTGCTGCGCACGCTCGTCGCGGGCGGGTACGACTTCGGTCCCGTCGAGGACGTCCCGGGCCTGGTGTCCGGCGACGGCGACGAGCTGATCCGCGCCCTGATCGAGGCCGGCGGCCACGACCAGGACTGGCTGACCGAGGAGCAGCTCGCCCGCAACCCGGTCCGGATCCCGGCGGCCGACTACAAGCGCTGGTTCGCCGAGCTGCCCGCCGAGCTCCGCGAGAGCGTGGAGCGGCACTGGGGCGAGGCCCCGGGCAGCATGTTCGTGGACCGCTCCTCGAACCCGGAGGGCGACATCGTCCTCGCCGCCCTGCGCCGCGCCAACCTGCTGATCCTCATCCAGCCGCCGCGCGGCTTCGGCGAGAACCCGATCGCGATCTACCACGACCCCGACCTGCCGCCCTCGCACCACTACCTGGCCGCGTACCGCTGGATCCAGGCCCGCGCCGAGGACGGCGGTTTCGGCGCCGACGCGATGATCCACCTGGGCAAGCACGGCAACCTGGAGTGGCTGCCGGGCAAGAACGCCGGCCTGTCAGCGGCCTGCGCCCCCGACGCCGCGCTCGGCGACCTGCCCCTCATCTACCCGTTCCTGGTCAACGACCCGGGCGAGGGAACCCAGGCCAAGCGCCGGGTGCACGCCACCCTGGTCGACCACCTGGTGCCGCCGATGGCGCGCGCGGAGTCGTACGGCGACATCGCACGCCTGGAGCAGCACCTCGACGAGTACGCCCAGATCTCCGCGATGGACCCGGCGAAGCTGCCGGCCATCCGCGCCCAGATCTGGACCCTGATCCAGGCCGCGAAGCTGGACCACGACCTGGGCCTGGAGCAGCGTCCCGACGACGACGGCTTCGACGACTTCCTGCTGCACGTCGACGGCTGGCTGTGCGAGATCAAGGACGCCCAGATCCGCGACGGTCTGCACGTCCTGGGCGGCGCCCCGACCGGCGACGCCCGCGTCAACCTGGTCCTCGCCATCCTGCGCGCCCGCCAGATCTGGGGCGGTACGACGGCCCTGCCGGGTCTGCGCGAGGCGCTCGGCCTGGACGAGTCCGCGGCCACCCGCACCACCGCCGACGAGGCGGAGGAGACGGCCCGCGCGCTGGTCCAGGCGATGGAGGACGCCGGCTGGGCCCCGGAGGCGGTGGCTTCGGTAGCCGCCGGCTTCTCGGCGGACGTGGCGGCCGTACTGGACTTCGCGGCCCGCGAGGTCGTCCCGCGCCTGGCCGGCACCACCGACGAGATCGCCCACGTGGTCAGCGCCCTGGACGGCGCGTTCGTCCCGGCGGGCCCCTCCGGCTCCCCGCTGCGCGGTCTGGTCAACGTGCTGCCGACCGGCCGCAACTTCTACTCGGTGGACCCGAAGGCCGTCCCCTCCCGTCTGGCGTGGGAGACCGGTCAGGCACTGGCCGACTCCCTCCTGACCCGCTACCGCACGGACAACGGCGAATGGCCCGCCTCCGTCGGCCTGTCCCTGTGGGGCACGAGCGCGATGCGCACCTCGGGCGACGACGTGGCCGAGGCCATGGCGCTGCTCGGCGTCCGTCCGGTCTGGGACGAGGCCTCGCGCCGCGTCACCGGCCTGGAGCCGATCCCGCTCGCGGAGCTCGGCCGTCCGCGCATCGACGTGACCCTGCGCATCTCGGGCTTCTTCCGCGACGCGTTCCCGCACGTCATCGGCCTGCTGGACGATGCGGTGCGGCTGGCCGCCTCGCTGGAGGAGCCGGCCGAGGACAACTTCGTACGGGCCCACGCGCAGGCCGACCTGGCCGTGCACGGGGACGAGCGGCGGGCCACCACCCGCATCTTCGGTTCGCGCCCGGGCACGTACGGCGCGGGCATCCTGCAGCTGATCGACTCCCGCGACTGGCGCACCGACGCCGACCTCGCGGAGGTCTACACGGTGTGGGGCGGCTACGCGTACGGCCGCGGCCTCGAAGGGCGCGCGGCGCGCGAGGAGATGGAGACCGCCTACAAGCGGATCACGGTCGCGGCGAAGAACACGGACACCCGTGAGCACGACATCGCCGACTCCGACGACTACTTCCAGTACCACGGCGGCATGGTGGCCACCGTCCGCGCCCTGCGCGGCACGGCCCCCGAGGCGTACATCGGCGACTCGACCCGGCCGGAGACGGTCAAGACGCGCACGCTGGTCGAGGAGACCTCCCGCGTCTTCCGGGCCCGCGTCGTGAACCCGAAGTGGATCGAGGCGATGCGCCGCCACGGTTACAAGGGGGCCTTCGAGCTGGCGGCGACGGTCGACTACCTCTTCGGCTACGACGCCACGACCGGCGTGGTGGCCGACTGGATGTACGACAAGCTCACCGAGACGTACGTCCTGGACCCGGAGAACCGCGCCTTCCTGGAGGAGGCCAACCCCTGGGCCCTGCACGGGATCGCGGAGCGGCTGCTGGAGGCCGAGTCCCGCGGCATGTGGGAGAAGCCGGACCCGCAGGTCCTGGAGGCACTGCGCCAGGTGTACCTGGACACGGAGGGCAACCTCGAAGGCGAAAGCGACTGACCGGACGGCGACTGGATCAGACTGGCCGCATGTGCCACTACTGCGGCTGCCGCGAGATCCCGCTGATCAAGGAGTTCATCGCCGAGCACGAGGCGGTGACGAACGCCGCGGGCGACGCGCTGCGCGCCCTGGACTCGGGAGACCTGCCGAGGGCGCGGGCCCTCGTCGCGGAGATGACGGCCGTCCTCCTCGCCCACTGGACGGGTGAGGAGGACGGCCTGTTCGCCGTCATGGAGCGGGACCCGGAGTACGCCCCGTACATCGCGGCGCTGGTCGGGGAGCACCGCGAACTGGCGGCGTTCCTCGCCGGCGCCGACCTGGCGGACCCGGCGGACGCCGCGGCCCTGCGCCGGGCGGTGGAGGAGCTCCACCACCACATCGCGAAGGAGGAGGACGGCCTCTTCCCCGCGTCCCTCACCGCCCTGACGGGCGACGACTGGGACCTGTCCATCGAGGCCTGGCGCGCGGCCCACCCCGACGGGGACCTGAGGCCCGCCGGGTAGCCGGTGCGCCCGGCGGTCCCCCTGCTCCGCAGTCCGGTCCGGCTGCTTCCCGGTCCGGTCCGGCTGCTTCCCGGTCCGGTCCGGCTACTTCGCGGTCTGGTTCAGCGCCACCAGGGCCTGCGCCCAGCGCGCGTACTTCAGCTGCCCGAAATCGGCGACGGTCTTCACGCCGAAGGCCTCCAGCAGCAGCTCGCCGTCCTTGTCGGTGACGCCCTTGAGCGCGGCCACCGGGGCCGCGAGCACCTCGGCGAGCGGCTTGTCGGCCCACGCCTTGTCCAGCACCTTGTCGAGGTCGATCGCCATGAGTGTCCCTCCGGGGTTCCGACGTATGAACTGATGGAACAAACCTAGAACAATCGGACAAGCATCCGGTGGCACGACACCAGGACCTTCGGCCGCACCGGACCCCTCGGACACCCGCCCTCCCGACCAAGGGGCGGGCCCGCCCCCTCGCCCCGGTGGATTCCACGTATAATCCGCCCCGTTCACCTTGTACTGCGCGTCGGATTTCGGAATCGAAAAGGCTGTGACCAAGAAATGAATTCACTGCGGGCGCTTCTCGACGGCGGGATTCCGCTGGTGGCCGTCAGCTTCGACGACAGCGGGACCGAGCCGCGCGCGCACGCCGCGAAGAGCGCCGGCGTCGACGTGGCCGAACTGCGCGTCGACCGGTACGCGGCGACCGGAACGGCCCATGTCCTGGCCCAGGTGGACGAGTTCAAGACGCTGCCGGTGCTGGCCACGATCCGCTCCGCCCGCGAGGGCGGCGAGTGGAAGGGAACCGAAGCCGAGCGGCTCGAACTGTTCCGCGCGCTCGCCCCCCAGGTCGACGCCGTGGACATCGAGCTTTCCTCCGGGGAAATCCTGGCCGAGGTGATCGAGGCCGCCCACCGGCACGACACGGTGGCGCTCGTCTCCTATCACAATTTCGAATTCACCCCGCCCACCGAGGAACTCCAGACCGTCATCGACGACGCGAAGAGCGCCGGCGCCGACGTGGTCAAGGTGTCCACCATGGTGCGGTCCGAGGACGACGTACGACGCCTGGCCTCGCTCCTGCTGCGCGCCGGAGCCGAGGACACCCGGCTGATCGTCATCGCCATGGGCGGGGCCGGGGCGGTCTCGCGCGTCTTCTTCCCCGCCCTCGGGTCCCGCATCACGTACTCCTTCTTCGGCGCCAGCTCCGCCCCGGGGCAGCTCGACTTCCCCGAGACCTTCGGGCTGCTGCGCAAGTTCTACCCGGCCTTCGACGAGCGGAAGTCCGCCGGGGCCTGAGCACCCCCGCGCCGGGGAGGAACACCACCTCCCCGGCCGCCTCCCCCGTCCCCCTACCGGTCGCGGGCCCCATCCGCCGCAGAACGCCGCACGCGTCACCTGATGAAGTGAACTACCCCTTATCCCACCGGTACCCGGGGTAGGGCCCTGCTGATCTCGTGAGGAACCGATGAGACTCGAGACAGTCAGATGAAAGGCCCACCCTGCCGTGACGCAGCCGTTTCAACTGCCGGATTTCTATGTGCCTTATCCGGCGCGACTGAACCCCCACCTGGAGGACGCCAGGGTCCACACCAAGAAGTGGGCCCGCGACTTCGGGATGCTGGAAGGTTCCGGCGTCTGGGAGGAGCGCGACCTCGACTCGCACGACTACGCCCTGCTCTGCTCGTACACCCACCCCGACTGCGACAGCGAGGCGCTGTCCCTGGTCACCGACTGGTACGTGTGGGTGTTCTTCTTCGACGACCACTTCCTGGAGATGTTCAAGCGATCCCAGGACCGCGAGGGAGCCAAGGCCTACCTCGACCGGCTCGGCGCCTTCATGCCGATGGATCTGGCGGACGGGTTCCCCGAGGCCACCAACCCGGTCGAGGCCGGACTCGCCGACCTGTGGGCCCGGACCGTCCCGGCCATGTCGATGGACTGGCGGGAACGGTTCTCCCTGTCCACCAAGAACCTGCTCGACGAGTCGATGTGGGAACTCGCCAACATCAACATCGGACGGGTCTCCAACCCCCTCGAATACATCGAGATGCGGCGCAAGGTCGGCGGCGCCCCCTGGTCGGCCGGGCTCATCGAGTACGTCTCCGCTGAGGTTCCGGCGCGCGTCGCGCACTCCCGCCCCCTCGGCGTCCTGCGCGATTCCTTCTCGGACGCCGTGCACATCAGGAACGACATCTTCTCCTACCAGCGCGAGGTCTCCGAGGAGGGCGAGCTCTCCAACGCCATCCTGGTGCTGGAGACCTTCCTCGGCTGCACCACCCAGGAGGCGGCCGAGGCCTCCAACGACCTCCTCACCTCCCGGCTCCAGCAGTTCGAGCAGACCGCCCTCGCCGAACTCCCCCAGCTCTTCGCGGACCACGCGATGAACCCGGCCGAGATCGCCGCCGTCCTCGCCTACGCCAAGGGCCTCCAGGACTGGCAGTCCGGCGGCCACGAATGGCACATGGTCTCCAGCCGCTACATGAACAAGGAGGCCCGGGCCACCGCCCCGGTCACGCTGCCGTTCATGCCCTCGGGCCTCGGCACCACCGCCCTCGACCTCCGCTCCATCCTCGCCCCCCGCGCCCTGGAACTGCGCAAGCGCTCCTTCACCCACGTCCCCTTCGAGCACACCGGCCCGTCGATCGTCCCCGACGTCTACATGCCGTTCCCCCTCACCGTGAGCCCGCACCTCGCCCACGCCCGCGAGGAGTCCGTCGCCTGGGCGAGGGAGATGGGCCTGATCGATCCGCAGCCCGGCGACCCCGGTTCGGCGATCTGGAACGAGGAGAAGCTGCGCGGCTACGACTTCGCGCTCTGCTCCGCGGGCATCGACCCGGACGCCACCCCCGAGGCCCTGGCCCTCAACGCCTGCTGGCTGACCTGGGGCACGTACGGGGACGACTACTACCCGGTGGTCTTCGCCCAGTCCAAGAACCTGCCGGCCGCCAAGGCCACCACCGCACGGCTCATCGCCATGATCCCGGTGGACCACGCGGAACAGCCGGTCGGGCTGACCGCCATGGAACGGTCCATCGGCGACCTGTGGCTGCGCACCAGCAAGGACATGACCCCCGAGGTCCGGACCGAGTTCCGGGCCACCCTCGTCAGCATGCTGCAGAGCTGGCTGTGGGAGATGGAGAACCAGATCCAGAACCGGATCCCCGATCCGGTGGACTACGCGGAGATGCGGCGGCACACCTTCGGCTCGCACCTCACGATGTACCTGTGCCGGCTGGGCCAGGCGGGCCGGGGCATCCCCGAGGACATCTACGCCTCGGGCACCATCCGCTCCCTGGAGAACGCGGCGGCCGACTCCGCGTGCCTGTTGAACGACATCTTCTCGTACCAGAAGGAGGTGGAGGTCGAGGGCGAGGTGCACAACTACGTGCTCGTCACCCGCAACTTCTTCGACATCGGCTACGAGGAGGCGCTGCACATCTGCCACTCGCTGATGACCCAGCGCACCGAGGAGTTCGAGCACATCGTGGCGCACCAGCTGCCGCTGCTCTACGAGGACTGGAAACTGGACGCAGAGGCCCGGGCCGGACTCGACGCGTACGTAGGCGAGTTGAAGGACTGGCTGGCCGGGATCCTGAACTGGCACGAGAAGACGGTCCGTTACCGCGAGGAGGACCTGCACCGCCTGGGCGACGGAATCTCCACCGGGGTCCTGAGCTCCGGCTTCGGCATGTCGGCGGCCCGGATCTCCCTGCCCGCCCGCTGACGGCGGACCGCCGACCGGGAGGGCATCCCTGCTGATCAGACGCCATAAAGCCCTCGTAAGGTGACCGGCGTGATCAAAAACAGAATCCTTACGGCCCTGGTCATCGGGGCCCTCCTCATGGTGGGCGCTCCGTCCGCCACTGCCGAGGACGCGCCCACGTCCGCGGCGACCACCGGCCCCGTCTTCAACAGGCCCAAGGGGTCGGTGGCCGAGCAGGGGGCGATCCTCAGCCACCTCGGCAAGCTCGTCGGCGGCGCCCAGAGCGGGTCGACCATCCGCATATCGCTGTACATGTTCGGGTCGAGCTGGCTCGCCACCCAGCTCGAGGCGGCGCACAAGAAGGGGGTGAACGTTCAGGTCCTCGTCGACGACGACACCATCAGCGATCCCTGGATGGCCGGCGCCGGCGTGGCCGTGAAGTCCATCCTGACCAAGGCGTTCGCATTGACCCCGCCCGATGGCGAGACGTACGGCACGTCCTGGTTCCGGGTGTGCTCCGCCGGGCAGGCGTGCCTCGCCCAGCGCACGGGCGGCGTCAACCACAACAAGTTCTTCCTCTTCTCCCGGACCACCGGCACCGGTTCGCCCACCACGGGCACGCCGGTCGACAACGTGGTCGTGCAGTCCTCGGGCAACCTCACCCTGTGGGACCGCCAGTCCGCCTGGAACGACGCCATGACCGTCGCCGACAACGCGGAGCTGTACGCCGGCTACGACAAGTACTTCGGGCTGATGGCCGCGTCGCAGGCGAAGCCGGACGGTTCCGCGCGGGTCGACAACCTGGCGATCGACGTGGAGGCGGGGGCGGCCAAGGGCTACTTCTTCCCGCACAACTCGACGGATCCCACAGCAAAGATCGACACCGTCGAGAACATCCTGGGCATGGTCCAGACCCCGGTGCCGGACCCCGCCGACCCCACACACAAGACGCTCCCGGTCTGCTCCGGGAACACGCCCGGCCACGGCACCGCCGACGGCCGTACCGTCATCCGCATCGCCAACGGTCACATCTCCCGGCCCGCCGTGGCCGAGAAGCTCTGGCGGCTGGCCAACGCCGGCTGCATGATCGACATCGTCTACGACAAGCTCGCCGACTACCAGGAGGAGGGCCCGCACCGCGCGACGGCCTACTGGCTCACGATGGCGACCTCCAAGGGCAGCGTCGGCAGGATCTCCCTCCACCACCTGGGCAACGACGACAAGACGAACCCGGCCGACGTCAACGTGTCCGGAACGGCCACCCACACCAAGTACCTGCTCATCGAGGGCTCCTACGGGGGCAAGAAGGACCAGAAGCTCGTCTTCACCGGCAGCCACACCTACACCGGGGACGCCCTCAGCAGGAACGACGAGGCCCTGCTGAAGTACAACAGCGCGACGGTGCACGACGCCTACGTGGCGAACTTCCGTGAGCAGCGCGCCGCCGCGGCCGCGGAGGCCCTGTACGGCGTGATCCCCTAGCAGGACCGGGCGCAGCCCGCCGGAAGCGCGGCGGCGCCTCTAGAACTCGTCCGCCGTGTGCGGCAGCAGCGCGGTGCGCAGCCCCCCGTCCAGGGCCGCCGCCGCGCCCGGGGTGTGCTCCGCCACCAGGGCGGCCGCGGCCAGTTCGACGGCCCGGGTCCCGCCGAGGTAGCAGGCCGCGAGCTCCCGTACGCCCAGGGTCAGGTCCGGGGCCCGGCCCGCGGCGGGCTCGTACGAGGCCCCGTCCGGGCCGGCCTTCAGGAGGAACCGCCCCGCGTTCGCGGGCAGTCGTACGTCGGTCAGTTCCAGTACGAGTTCCACGGGCGCGGCCCACGACCGGCGGGTCAGCGCCGCGGCCACGTCGACCAGCCGCAGCCAGAGCGCCGGGAACGCGGCGGTGACCCGGACCTGGTCCCGGTCGGCGGCGAAGTGCAGCAGCGGGTCGTCGGCCGGGCGGCCCCAGGCGGTGACCCGGCCGGTGAGGTCGAGGGAGGCCACGCACCGCCACAGGGCCGCGGCGGCCTGCGGGGTGTCGGCCTCCAGCTCGTCGACCCGGACCAGGCCCGGGGTCCGCAGGGCTCCGGTGTGCTCCTCGGGCTTCGTGCGGTAGAGGACGTAGCCCGCGATCGGCCGGCCCGGCTCCCCCAGGACGATGATCCGGGGCGGGCCGAGCTCCTCGTCCTCCTCGTCCTGTTCGGCGAGCCACTCCTCGGTCCAGCGCCGCTCGCTGCGGGTGGGCCGCCCGGCCCGGCCCGCTCGGGCCGCCTCGTGGTACGGGCCGACGACGGCGACAGCGTCCATGGGGTCCGCGGTGGCGATCAGCCGCAGCGGCCGCGGGTCGGCCTCGATGCGCAGGGCCAGCGGCCGGGTGGAGTCGATCTCGATGGTGACGCCCTGGGTGGCGCTGCCGTAGCCGAAGCGCCCGTAGATGGCGGCCTCGGAGGCCCACAGGGCGGCGACGGGGCTGCCGTCCGCTTCCGCCCGTCGCAGCATCTCCCCCATCAGGGCGGTCAGCACGCCGCGGCGGCGGTGGGTGGGGGCGACGGAGACGAAGGTGAGCCCGGGGCAGGGCAGGTCCGTGCCGGGCACCGAGAGCCGGAACGCGTGCGCGGCCATGAGTCCGACGAGCGCGCCGCCCTCGTAGGCCCCGATCCGCAGGCAGTGGCGGAGCAGCTCGTGGTGCCGCTCGCGCGCCTCCTTCTCGGGCCGGTCGTGGAAGACCAGGTACGCGAGCTCCAGCGCGCGGTCGATGTCGGCCTCGGGCACCTCGCGGATCTCCACCATGATCCGGAGACTAATCGGTCATCGGGGACCAGTCACTGGATAAGTGACGGAATCCGGCCGCGTCCGGACGACGAAAGGGCGCAACCCGTGGGGTTGCGCCCTTTCCACACCGTGTTACAGCCCGTCAACTCTTCAAGCGACGGAACCTATCCTGCTGATCACCGTGTTCGCGGCGTCCGGGTGGATCGGGATGTGCGCGCCGGTCAGGGCCGCGCCGGTGCCGCCGCGCCGGTTGGCGACGATCTCGGCGGCGATGGACAGCGCGGTCTCCTCCGGGGAGCGGGCGCCGAGGTCCAGGCCGATCGGGGAGCGCAGCCGGGCCAGTTCGAGCTCGGTCACGCCGACCTCGCGGAGCCGCTTGTTGCGGTCCTCGTGGGTGCGGCGGGAGCCCATGGCGCCGACGTAGGCGACGGGAAGTTTGAGGGCCAGTTCGAGGAGCGGGACGTCGAACTTGGCGTCGTGCGTCAGGACGCACAGGACCGTGCGGCCGTCGATCTCGCCGGCGGAGGACTGCTCCTCCAGGTAGCGGTGCGGCCAGTCGACCACGATCTCGTCCGCTTCGGGGAAACGCTTCTTCGTGGCGAACACGGGCCGGGCGTCGCACAGCGTCACCCGGTAGCCGAGGAACTTGCCGATCCGCACCAGGGCGGAGGCGAAGTCGATGGCCCCGAAGACGACCATGCGGGGCGGCGGGACACTGGACTCGACCAGCACCTTGAGCGGCTCGCCGCAGAGGCGGCCGTCGGCGCCGATCTCCAGCACACCGGTCTTGCCGGCGTCGAGCATGGCCCGCGCCTCGTCAGCGATGGCACGGTCCAGCTCGGGGTGGCCGCCGAAACCGCCCTCGTAGGAGCCTTCGCCCCGGACGAGTACGGCGCGGCCCATGAGCTCGGCCGGGCCCTCGGCGATCCGGGCGACCGCCGCCGCCTCCCCGCGAGCGGCGGCGGCCAGCGAAGCCGCGAACACCTCCCGGGCGGGAGAGTCCACGAGGACCGGGGTCACCAGGATGTCGATGATTCCGCCGCAGGTCAGACCGACGGCGAAGGCATCGTCATCGCTGTAGCCGAAGCGCTCCTGGACGGTCTCGCCGTCCTCCAGCGCCTGCTGGCACAGCTCGTACACCGCGCCCTCCACGCATCCACCGGAGACCGAACCGATGGCCGTGCCCTCGCTGTCGACGGCGAGGGCCGCTCCGGGCTGCCGGGGCGCGCTCCCGCCGACCGCCACGACCGTGGCGACGGCGAAGTCACGTCCCTGCTCGACCCACCGGTTGAGTTCTTCGGCGATGTCCAGCATGGGGGCCTCCTCGGAGAGGTTCAGTTTCCAGTATCGGATACGTGGAGGGTGCGGGTCGTGTTGCGGATCAGTCCGCTCGGACCTGGTCAGGTCGGCTCAGGCCGCGACGCCGAGCCAGCTCTCGATCGGGTGGAGCGCGAAGAAGACCAGGAAGATCGCGGTCAGCGCCCACATGAAGCCGCCGATCTCACGGGCCTTGCCCTGAGCGACCTTGATGGCGACGTAGGAGATGACACCCGCGGCGACACCGGCGGTGATCGAGTACGTGAAGGGCATGACCACGACGGTCAGGAAGACCGGGATCGCGGTCGAGGTGTCGGCCCAGTCCACGTGGCGGGCGTTCTGCATCATCATCGCGCCGATGACGACCAGGGCGGCGGAGGCGACCTCACCCGGGACGATCTGCGTGATCGGGGTGAAGAAGAGGCAGGCGGCGAAGAAGAGGCCGGTGACCACGGAGGCGAGGCCCGTGCGGGCACCCTCACCGACGCCGGTGGCGGACTCCACGAACACGGTCTGGCCGGAGCCGCCGGCGATGCCGCCGATGGCGCCACCGGCACCGTCGATGAACAGCGCCTTGGACAGGCCCGGCATGCGGCCCTGCTCGTCGGCGAGCTTGGCCTCGGTGCCGACGCCGATGATGGTGGCCATGGCGTCGAAGAAGCCGGCGAGCACCAGGGTGAAGACGATCATGCCGATCGTCATGTAGCCGACGTCGCCCCAGCCGCCGAAGGAGACGTGACCGAAGAGCGAGAAGTCCGGCGCGGAGACCGCGGAGCCCGAGAGCTCCGGCGGGCCGTTCTTCCAGGCCTTCGGGTCGATGTCGACGATGGCGTTGAGGATCGCGGCGAGGACCGTGCCGCCGACGATGCCGATCAGGATCGCGCCGGGCACCTTGCGGGCCTGGAGCATGAAGATGGCGATCAGGGTGATCGCGAAGAGCAGGACGGGCCAGCCGGAGAGCTCACCGGTCGCGCCGAGCTGGACGGGGGGCATGAACTCCCCGCCGTTGCCGACGAAGCCCGCCTTCACGAAGCCGATCAGGGCGACGAAGAGGCCGATGCCCATGGTGATGGCGTGCTTGAGCGCGAGGGGGATCGCGTTCATGATCATCTCGCGGAGGCCGGTGACGACCAGGAGACAGATCACTATGCCGTAGACCACGCACATGCCCATGGCCTGCGGCCAGGTCATCTGGGGGGCCACCTGCGAGGCAAGCACGCCGGACACGGAGAGACCGGCGGCGAGGGCGAGCGGGACCTTGCCGACGAAGCCCATGAGGAGCGTCGTGACGGCCGCGGCGAACGCCGTGGCGGTGATGATCGCCGAGGCGGCCATCTTGTGGCCCTCGACGTCCGCGCCCGAGAGGAGCAGGGGGTTCAGCAGGAGGATGTAGGCCATGGCCATGAAGGTCGTGATACCGCCACGAACCTCGTTGCTGACCTTGGATCCGCGCTTGCTGATGTGAAAGTACCGGTCGAGCCAAGACTGTCCAGTGGGGGTCGGAGAGCCGCTGCCGGCTTCCTCCGCACTGGTCTTCGGCTCCACAGAGGACTGGGTCATGGTGCCTAACTCCCAAGGTTCAAAGGGGCACCCGCATAAAGATTGGAGACACGGGATTTGGGAAAACGCGTTTGGCTGCACGACCCGGGGTGACGGCCCGAGGCGACGCAAATGGTGCACTGCGTGTACTGCGGGTACTGCGGGGGTTCTGCGGTACGGCTGGTACTCCTGGTGTCACCTGGGGTAGGCGGTGAACCGGGGTGTACTTCTGGGGGGTACTTCCGGTGAAACTGACCGCGAGCGGTGCGGTGCTGATGACTCCGGACTCAGTGCTCCGGGCGGTGCGGCTGGAAGTGTGACGTTCCCGTGTCACACCGCCCGGAAATCTGGGGGGGTGGGGGGGGGGGGGGGGGGGCCCCCCCCCCCCCCCCCCCGCGGTGGCGGGGGGGGGTTCGGGGGGGTGGGGGCGGGGGTGTTTTTTTAGAGACGCCCCGCCCCCGGCCCCCCCGCCGGGCCGGGC
>NZ_JBITDL010000060.1:0-19299 GCF_044454225.1 Streptomyces sp. NPDC051563 | reverse complement strand
GCGCGCGGGCCCCCCCCCCCCGCCCCGCCCCCCCCCCCCCCGCCCCGCCCCGGCCCCCCCCCGCCCCGCCCCCCCCCCCGCCCCCCGGCGGGGGGGGGGGGGGGGGGGGGGGGCCGCCCCCCCCCCCCCCCCCCCCCCCCCCCACGGCCCGGCCGGCACCGATCCCATGAACCGAGGTGCTCGGACTCACCCCGATTTCCGTTGAATTACCCC
Source organism: Streptomyces sp. NPDC051563 (assembly GCF_044454225.1). NCBI lineage: Bacteria > Bacillati > Actinomycetota > Actinomycetes > Kitasatosporales > Streptomycetaceae > Streptomyces > Streptomyces sp. NPDC051563. The sequence continues at coordinate 19,086 of NZ_JBITDL010000060.1, read as the reverse complement.
ACCGTAAAGGTCTGACCTGCGGTTCAGTGGGGAACCTTCGCAATCGGGATCCCGACTGCACATGGCAGGGTGGGGTCATGAGGCTCCGTGATCTGCTGTCGTCCGATGAGGCCCACGCGCCTGCGGACCCGTGTCTGCTGCGCCTGTTGCGCCTGCCCGGCGGCGAGCGGGACCTCGACCGGCCCGTCCTCGGAACGGTGACGATCGACCTGCCCGACCCCGGGCGCTTCGTGTCCCCGGGGGACCTGGTGCTGTCCGGACTGGCCTGGCACCGCAAGGACGAGGGCACCGAACGGGCCGACGCGTTCGTCCGCGTGCTCGTGGAGGCGGGGGCCGTGGCGCTGGGCGCGGGCGAGGCGCAGTTCGGCCACGTCCCCGACGATCTGGTGGAGGCCTGCGCCCGGTACGGGCTGCCGCTGCTCGCGGTGGGGGTGGAGGTGCCGTTCGCCTCGGTCACCGAGTACGTGGCGCGCGGCCGGACCGGGGAACGGATCGGCGGTCTCGCCGCGCTCGTGGACCGGCACCGGCGCTTCGGCACCGGGCGGCAGGCCGGGGCGGGGGCCGAAGCCCTCCTCGAACTGCTGCTGGCCGAGCTGGACCTGCACGCGCACATCCTCTCCCCGACCGGCCGGCAGATCGCGGGCGCGCGGCCGCCGCTGCCGGAGAAGACGGCCTCGGCGCTGGCCGGGCGGTTCCTGGCCGCCGAACGGGCGGGCGAGCGGGCCCCGCACCGTACGGTCGCGCGCGGGACGGCCTTCTCCCTGTTCCCGGTCCGTTCCGGGGCCGGGGAGGGGGACCGCGCTCCCGGTGCGGCGCTGACGGACTGGCTGATCGCCGTCGAGGCGGACACCGCGGACTGGAACGGCGAACGCGTCGACCTGCTGGGCCGGCTCGCGCGGCTGGTCGCGGTGGAGCGCGGCGGCCGCGACACCGACCGCACGATGCGGCGGCGCGCCGCCGAACGACTGCTGGCGCTGGTCGGTTCGGCCACTGCCGCGGAGGGCGGGCAGGCGCTCTTCGAGGAAGAGGAGGCGGCGGCCGCCCGGCTCACGGCCGGGACCGGGCGGGAGCCCGGGGACGGCGGCCCGCGGGGCCCGCTGCGCTGGCAGGCCGTCTCGGCCCGGCTGGAGGTGCGGGACGGGCCCGGGTTCCCCGGGGCGGCGGCCGTACGGGACCTGCTGGAGGAGGTCCTGCTGCATCCGCGGTGCCTGGGGCCGGACGCCGGACCGCGGATGGCCGTCACGGCGGCCGGGGACGGGGCGGAGGTCGTCGCCTTCGTGCTCGTCGGCGCGGACGCGCCGCTGACCCCGGAGGCGGTCGTCCGGGTCGCCGGCGGCTCGCTGCCGCGCGGGCTGCGGGCCGGGGAGCGGCTGGCCTTCGGGGTCAGCGACGCGGTGGGCGGGCCCGCGGAGCTGCGGCACGCGCTCGCGCAGGCCCGTAACGCCCGGCAGGTCGCGGCCCCTTCGGAACCGGTCGCCGCCTGCGGGCCGGACGATCTCGCCGCGCACGTCATGGCGCTGCTGCCGCTGATCCCGGCCGAGGTCCGGCGGGAGTTCAGCCGCCGGCTGCTGGCCCCGCTGACGGACTACGACCGGCGCTACCGCTCCGACCTGGTGCCCACCCTGCGGTCCTTCCTGGAACACGACGGGTCCTGGGCGCGTTGCGGGGAGGCACTGCACCTGCACGTGAACTCGCTGCGCTACCGGATCAGCCGCATCGAGGCACTGACGGGCCGCAACCTGAGCCGGCTGGAGGACAAGATGGACTTCGCCGCGGCCCTGCGGATGGACTGAGCCGACACCGAGGGGGATCCCGCATGACCCGCCACATCGAGTTCGAGCGACTGCACAACTTCCGCGATCTGGGGGGCTATCGCACGGAGGACGGCTCCGCCGTCGCGTGGGGCGCCCTCTACCGCGCGGACTCGCTCGGCAAGCTCGCGGGAGCGGACTGGGACCGGTTCCTGGACCTCGGCGTGCGGACCGTCATCGACCTGCGCTACCCCTGGGAGATCGAGGCGAAGGGGCGGATACCGGAGCCCGAGCGGTTCACGTACGCCAACCTCAGCATCGAGCACCGGCCTTACGACCAGGCCGAGATCGACCCGGACACCGACCCGTGGCGGTTCCTCGCGGACCGGTTCGCCGAGGTCGCCGAGGACGGGGTGGCGGAGATCCGCGCCGCGGTCGAACTGCTCGCCGAGGGCCCGGGCCCGGCGGTCTTCCACTGCACCTCGGGCAAGGACCGAACCGGGCTGATCGCCGCGCTCGTCCTGACCCTCCTCGGCGTGGACGAGGAGCAGATCCTCGCGGACTTCGCCCTCACCGAGCTGGCCACGACCCGGCTGACGGCCGACTGGCACACCGCCAACCCGGGCCGCACCATGCGCTGGCCCTCGTACGGCCGCGCCCCCGCGGAGATCCTGCGCCTGACCCTGACCGACCTCGCCACCCGCCACGGCTCGGTCCACGCCTACCTCGCGGGCCCGGTCGGCATCACCCCGGCCACCACGGCCCGCCTACGGGACCGCTTCCTGACCCGGTGACTCCGGCGGGGCCGCGGTCCCGTCGGCGCACGCCCACCGGCCGGACCCGCACCGCTCGGACGCGCACCGGCCGGGCGCTCACCCGGTGCACGCCCCGGAGCCCAAGGCCCGGCAGCCCAAGGCCCGGCAGCCCGTGGGCTCGTACGGCGTGGCGAAGAAGATCACCGCCCTCCTCGAAGGGACCGCCGAGCACGAGCGCCCCTGACGACACCGGGTCACGGACTGCCGGCACCGGGTCGGGAGCAGGGGCGACGGCGGTGAAACGATCATTTCATTGCGGATCCGACCGTTCCGTGATCTAGTGGCGCGCGCGGAGGGTGCGGGCTCGCCTTGACCACGGGTTCCCCTTCCGGCCGACGGGGAGGGTCCATGAACCACGGGTACGAGCACCTCGCGCGGACCGTGAGGGAAGTCGAGGAGCTCCAGACGGAGTCGGGGCTCGACCGGGCATCGGTCTTCAACCTGCGCGACCTCTCCTTCCACACCTCCCTCCCGGAGGCCGACATCCGGCGGCTGCTCGACGGCGAGCCCGTCGAACCGCCCTGCAGCGCGGCGGCCGAGCTGGCCCGGCGCATCGCGTTCCTCAGGGAAACGCGGCTGACCGTGGACGAGCAGACCGGCGGCAGGCGCCCGTACACGACCGCCGAGATCGCCGCCGGGAGCGGGATGACCCCGCAATGGCACGGCAAGCTGCTCAACCACAGCACGCCCAACATCTGGCACGGTGCCGGCCTCGCCAAGTTCTTCGGCGTCCCCATGGAGTTCTTCACGCAGACTCCGCCGGAGGCCGTACAGCGGGTCCTGGACCGCACGGTGATCCCGAAACTCACGGCGTTCCTCGGGAACCCCCCGGAGATCCTGCGCAATCGCCACGCCATGCAGGTCCAACTGCGCCTGGGCAACAAAGAGCTGTCCCCGCACCTGGAGACGGCACTGATGGCCTTCCTGGACGCCATCGCACGAGAAGACGCCGGATCCTGAGATCCGGTCCGGACGCAGGGAACGTCCTGACCTTCAGCCGCAGCAAGCCACAGGGCGGGCCGCGGCTACACCGCCCGTCGGAGGGGAACGCACAGTGGGGGCACACGGATGAACGAGGGGCAGACGGCCGGCTTTCGCCGGAGGGCGCTCGGGGTCCTCGGCAGGCTGCCGTCCCGTCGGTTCCTGCTCGCCGCACCGAGGACCCATCTGGCACGGCGGGCCGCCTCGCGGAAGATCACGAAGTTCTGCGACACCGTCTTCACGGGCCTCGACCGGCCGATCCCCTCGGATCCGGACAGCCTGTTCGCGGTGCTCCGGACCGACGTGGAACGGCGCCTCAACGAGAACCGCGGCGAGCGCCCGTTCCGTCCGGTCCTCCTGTACTTCCGGGAGTTCCCGGAGGGCACGGCCAGCGGCCTCACGGCGCGCTTCGACGACCGCATCGTCATCGTCGTCGAACGCCAGACGACCACGCTCCACCAGTTCGTGATCTTCGCGCACGAGATGTGGCACGCGCTGATGGGCGAGTGCCTGACCCACGGGGGCCATGGGCCGGACGGAGCTCATGGGCCGGACGGCGCTCATGGGTCCAATGGCTCCAATGGCTCCAATGGGTCCAACGGGTCCAATGCGTCCCACGGGTCCAATGGGTCCCGTAGCGGCGCGGCCGCGGCGGACGCGGCCGCGGCGGCCGCCCGGTCGCTCGGCGGTGAACTGGCGGGCGAGGACCTCGTCTCCCTGGCCGCGCGGAGCCACGTGGACACTCAGGAAGAAAGCGACGCGGAGGAGTTCGGACTACAGATGGGAACCCGGCTGCGCGATTGCCTGAAGGACAACGGCGCCAACGGCACCGCGGCGACCAGCGGCTTGGCGGACCGGCTCCAGTCGAGCATGGGCAGAGGCAGAGGCTACTGAACATGACCGGACCGGACTACTACATCCCCGCCGGGGTCCTGGCGATCGCCCTGGCGGTGAAGTCGCCCTCGTTCTGGCGCAGTTGGCGCTCGCCTATGTCCAAGTCGATCTTCGTGATCCTCGCGGCCTCGGCAGCGGGTTTCGTGTTCGGTGCGCCGCCGACGATCGAGCGGGTCAACCGGCTCACCGGCGTAGCGAACATCTCGGCGCTCCTCGTCTACTGCATCCTGCTGTGCGTGTCCTGCGGCTCGATCGTGCTCCTCATCCACTGGCGCGGCGGGCCCGAAGACATCCTCCGCAGACACACCAGGACGTGGATCGCGGCGACCGCCGTCGTGATCGTGGTCTTCTGCGTCCTCTTCCGCCTCAGCACCGTGCCCATCGAGCATCAGCGCGACTTCGACACCTTCTACGCGAACACCCCCTTCGTGCGGGAGATGGTCGTGCTCTACCTGACCGCGCACCTCGGGTCGGCCGCCGTGGTGGTGACGAAGTGCTGGCGGTGGGCCCGCGAGCTCCGGGACCTCCAGGCGGCCTGGACCCACTGGGGCCTGCTCGTCCTCGTGGCCGGCTTCGGCATCGGCATGTCGTTCGCGCTGCTCAAACTCCTGGCCATCGGCGCCCGGTGGGCCGGTACGGACCGCTGGGACTCGCTCAGCACCGACGTCGCCCCGCCCCTCGCCGGCCTGGGCGCCGGCCTGACGACGATCGGCTTCCTGCTGCCGGTCGTCGGACCCCGGCTGGGGTCGATGTGGGTGTCCTGGCGGGCCTACCGGGCGATGGAGCCGCTGTGGCGTGCGCTCCAGCCGTTCGCGGGCACCGGGAAGCCCCTGCGGATCGGGCCCACGTCCTCGCCGGAGTTCCGGGCGATGGCCCGCTCCACCGACATCTCCGACCGACTGCTCAACCTGGCCCCCCACCTGGACGGCAGCCACCACGAGGCGGCCAAGCAGTACGCCGCCGCGCAGGGCTGCGAGCCGGAAGCCGCCCTCATCTTCGCCGAGGCGGCCACCATCCACGCCGCCCTCGCCCTCGCGGAGGCCTCCGACAGGGCGGAGCCGCGGCAGCTGCCGCCCGCCTCGGGGCCGGGCCCGGCGCTCCCCACCCTCGTCTCGGGAACCAACGGTCTCGCCCGGCTGAGCATCCAGTTCTCCAAGATCCACCGCTCCTCCGTCCCCGTGGGCACCGCCCGCGCGGACGGCAGCTGATCGTGGGCGCTCCCCCTCGCGCGGGCCGCGGGAGCCGCCGGTGAGCCCGGGAGTCGCCTACCTGTGCACGGCCGCAGGCTTCCTCGTCGCGACCGCGATCAAGCTCTGGGCCCTGCGGAAGAACCCCCGCGACCCGCTGCTCAGGGCCGTCACCGCGACCCTCTTCGTCGGCGCGCTCCTGTTCGTCACCGCCGCTCCCCCGAACCTCGCGGTCATCAACGACACCTTCGGCGTACCGAACATCGCGGCCCCGATCGCGTACTGCCTCGTGGCCGCCTTCGACGGGATCAGCATCGTGCTGCTGATCCACTGGCGGGGAGACGCCGACGCCCGCGCCATCCTGCGCCGGACCCGGCTGTGCCTGACCGCCTACGCCGCGGTGATGGCGGCCATCTGCGTCCTGTTCGCACTGGGCGACGCCCCGGTCGAGCGGCTCCGCGACCTGGACACCTACTACGCCTGCACGCCCTGGATCCGGGAGATGATCCTTCTCTACCTGGTCGCGCACAACGTCGCGGCCGCCACCCTGGTGATCTTCTGCCTGCGCTGGTCGAGACAGGTCCCCGGCGCCCTCAAGGCCGGCCTGCTCCTGATCACCACGGGCGCGGTGTGCACCCTCGGCTACGACCTCCTGAAGTACACCGCGATCGTCGCCCGCTGGCTCGGCCACGACTGGGACACCCTGAGCACCGACGCGGCCTTCGCCCTCGCCGGTCTCGGCGCCTTCCTCGTCTGCTCCGGCTTCCTGCTCCCGCCCCTCGGCCAACGCGCCGGCTCCCTGTACCGCGCCCTGCACCGCTTCCGCCTCCTGCACCCCCTCTGGCTGGAGATCCGCCCCGAGATCCCCGCCACCAGTCCCCCGCCGATGCCGTGGTGGCGCCCCGTGGAACGCCGCCTCATGCAGCGCGAAACGGACATCTTCGACGCCGTCCTGCGCCTGACCCCGTGGTTCGACCACGCCACCGGCAAGCACACCTACGCCCTCGCCCTGGCCGACCACTCCGAGATCCGCCGGGCCCGCACCGAAGCCGACGCCTCCGTCCTGGCCCGCGCGGTCATCCAGAAGCGCCGCGCCCTGCCCGCCCTCACCCCGGAACACCGCTGGACCGTCAGCTCCACCGAAGACCCCGACAACCTGGCCGCCCTCTCCACGGCCATGCTCCACTCCCCCCGAGTCCACGAAACCCGCCACACCACAACCCACCCCGACCCCACGGCATGACCCCCCGAGAATCCATGCACCCACTCCCACCCCGATCCGCTACGCTGTTCAACGGTCAGCGGGCCCCCACCAGGCCTCCCGACACCCCCGCCTTCGTAGCTCAGGGGATAGAGCACCGCTCTCCTAAAGCGGGTGTCGCAGGTTCGAATCCTGCCGAGGGCACAATCCCGAAGGCCCCCAGTCGATCGCGACTGGGGGCCTTTGCGATGGGCCGACGTCGTCGTGCCCGTCGCGCTGTGCGAGATCGGCTGCGAGGCCCTGTCTGGTTTGTGGTTCGTCTGGTGGGGTCAGGGTGCCAGGTCGGCGTAGAGGATCACGTTGTTGGTGCGGTGGCCGTTCTTGATTTCGCCGCCGCAGGTGAGGAGGCGTAGTTCGGGGCGGTTGGTTTCGGCGTAGACCTTGTCGGTGGGGAAGTTCTTCTTCGCCACGTCCTCGATCTCGCGGATCGTGAACCTGGCCGTCCTTCCGTCCTCGCGCGGTACCTCGATCAGGTCGCCGAGCTTGATCTTCTTGACGTTCTTCATCACCGCGGGCCCGTACTTCGTGTCGAAGTGCGCCACGAGTACGGCGGCCCCCTTCTCGCCCGGGGTCACGCCCTGGGTCCACCAGCCCGGGTTGTCCGCGTCGGTGTCCGCGTTCGGTACGCCGAGCTCGCCCGTCGCCGGGTCCACGGCGAGGTCGACCATCTGCCGGGCGTCCACGCCGGCCGCGCTGATCTTCATGCCCGTCGGCCTCGCTCCCGGGAGGGCGGGGGCCGCCGCGCCCGAGGGGGTGGGGGCCGCCGTGCTGCGCACCTGGGGATCCGCCGGCAGCCCGGCCCCGCCGCGGCCGCACGCGGCGAGGGTGCCGCAGGCCGTGATGGTGGCGAGCGCCGCGACGGCGGCGATACGGACGGTGGTGCGCATGGGGGTGTGTCCCTCGGGTCGGTGTCGCCTGCGGTGGTGACGGGCTCGACGTTACGAGGGCCGTGTCCAGGTCCTGCGTCGGCGAGGTAACAGCCGGCCGGACACCGTCCCGCGAAGCTGTTAAGGGCGGGGCAGAGAGGGGAGAGGGAAGAGGCAGCGGGCAGTCGAAAGCCCTTCCGGGCGGGGCCGGAAGGGCTTATCACGACGCTACGAGGCGGGCCCGGCTCGGGCCCCTGCCTCAGCTGAGGCCTCTGCTGCGCTCGCCGATGCGGTCGCCCTGCGGGGTCCCGGCCCGCTTGAGTTCCGCCTTCGTGTGCGCTCCGCCCTTGATCTTGCTCCGGACCGGACCGGAGAAGCCGTGCGCGGCCTGCACGGTGCGCGGCAGGCCGGTCGCTTCCGCGGCCTTCGCGACAGCCGCCTGGAAGTCCTGCTTCTGCTCTTTGCTCATCCCGTCGTCACTCCCTAAAAAGACTCGGGGCACCCAATCGGACTACTGGGATCGTATGCATATAAAGGGCTCAACGCACCCGGACCGGACGTAAAGAATGGTGGATCAAGGAGGGTGGATCGAGGAGGGTGGATCGAGGAGGGGGGAGGGGCCGTCACTGGCGCGGTGGGGCCGGGCGCTGTGGTGGTCCGAGCACCTCGTAGAGCAGATCCTCCGGGCAGGGGGTGCCCCGCGGGAGCTGGTACTTCGCGGCGATCCGGTACTCCCCCGGCGCCGGGGCCAGCAGCTCCGTCCACTCGTCGCCGGTGCCGTCGGAGGGTGCCTTGAACAGGCATCCGGCGGTGTTCGCGTAGACCTTGGGCGCGGCGACCTCGCCCTTCGGGGTCTCCTTGCCCGCGGCCTTCGAGGCCTCCGTCTCCTGCGGCGGCTCCACCGCCTTGCCGGCGCCGTCGACCAGGCCCAGCCACGGGGAGTGCGGGATCCGCACCAGTACCCGGCCGGCCTGCTTCACGTCGATGACCAGCTGGTCGGCGCTGGCCCGCACCACCGTCGCGGGGCCGGCGACCAGGTTCGTGGGGTCGGTGACCTTGAAGAGCTGCCAGTTCGCGTCGCCCCAGATCTGCTGGAGGTACGGCAGTCCCTCACGGACCAGCTTCGCCTCGTCCCGGCCGCCCTCGTCGGGTTTGTCGGCGGGCAGCACCACGTAGTGCACGGCCCAGCGGTCGAGCCACTCGCGGTAGGTGGAGGAGGTCAGGGTGTCGTCGTAGAAGACCGGGTTGCGCTCCAGGTCGGCCTGCCGGTTCCAGCCGCGGGCGAGGTTCACGTACGCGGGGAAGGCGGAGGACTCGCGGTGGCTGCTGGCCGGGACCACCTCGACGCGGCCCCGGTCGGCGCCCGCCTTCTGGAGCTGGTCCACCAGCGGGGCCAGTTCCCGGCTCCAGGAGGCCAGCGGGGTGGTGCGGACGATGTCGGTGATGCTGTTGACGGTGATCCAGGCGGTGACTCCGGTCAGCGCGAGGAGCAGCCCGTACCAGCGGCGCGTGCGCGGGGCCTCGTACGGGAGGGCGGCGAGCAGCACGACCCCGCCGAACAGCATGGCCAGCCGGGTCACGTTCGAGCCGACCTGGGAGTCGATCGCCCAGGTCAGCGCCACCCCGAGGGCGTAGATCGCGGAGGCGGTCCGGACGGACTTCCAGCTCTTCGGTACGAGGAACAGCGCGGCCAGCGCGCACGCGAACGGCAGCGCCGCCGAGATCAGCTTGATCGGCTGGGTCCCCGAGAAGGGGAACAGCCAGGAGGACAGCCCGACCACCGCGGCCGGGGCCAGGCCCAGCGCGTACGCACCGGGGCGCCGGCCGTTCAGGAACAGCGCGGCCGCGATCACCCCGAGGAAGAGTCCGGCGACCGGGCTGGAGGCGGTGGCGACCGCCGCGAGCGGGGCCGCCACGGCGGCCTTCGCCCAGCGCCGCTCGGCCCATTTGCGGGGCCAGCAGAAGACGGCGGCCACGGCCCCGAGCGCGAACATCACGCCGAGCCCGAAGGTGACGCGGCCCGACACCGCGTTGCACAGCAGCCCGTACACCCCGGCCAGCGCGGGCCACAGCGGCTCGCGGACGGCTCCCCGGCAGCGGGTCAGGATCATCGCGAGCAGCCCGGCCGAGACCGTACCGGCGATCATCATCGTGGTGCGGACACCGAGCACGTGCATCACGTAGGGCGAGACCACGCTGTACGAGACCGGGTGCATGCCGCCGTACCAGGCGAGGTTGTACGCCGAGTCGGGATGGCGGCCCACGAACTCCGCCCAGGCGTCCTGCGCGGCGAGGTCGCCGCCGCTGTTGGCGACGGCGAAGAACCAGATCAGGTGCAGCAGCCCGGCCAGCACGGTGGCCACGGCCACGGGGTGCCGGCGCGCCCGGCCGAGGGCACGGCCGACGGGGCCCGGGCCCGCCTGCGGGCTCGGAGCTGGGTCCCGGGGCGGAACCCCGCCCCGGCCATGGGCCTGCTCCCGGCCCTCTTCCTGCCGCTCAGCGGTGGTCACGCCGACGTACTCCCCACTCCGGTCCTCGGGTGCGTCCCTCGGGTGCGTCCCTCGGGTACGTCCCTCGGTTCGTAGACGCGGCCCGGCGCCCCGGGGTTGCCCCGGGGCGCCCGACCCGCTCCGCGCTCGTGCGCGGCAGCCGGCGTGCCTCAGCCGACGCGCGTCAGCTTCTTGCCGATGCCGGGTGCCACGAGGTCGCTCTGCAGCGCCACCGGCACCTTCACCTGGCTGGCGCCCTCGCCGACGGTCAGCATGCCGATCTCCGAGCCCGCCTTGGCGGTCTGCGGGAGCTGGGTGGCTCCGTCAGCCAGCTTGACGGCGATGGTGAGGCTCGGCCAGCCGACCGCCTCCACGTCGGCGGTGGCCACGACCGGGACCCGGGTGCCGAGCCCGTCGTCCACGTAGCCGACGACGGAACCCTTCTTGACGACGGGCGCGGCCGTGAGCATCTTCTGCGTGGCCAGCATGATGTTCTTGCTCGCCCCGATCGCGGTGCCGAGGATCGGCACGCCGTGCTGGCCGAGGACGGCTCCGACGATCAGCTGGTTGGTCTTGCCGACCTTCTTCTCGGCGGCGAAGAGCAGGTTGCCGCCGGCCTTGGTGGTGGAGCCGGTCTTGATACCGAGCGAGCCGTTGAACGGAACCAGGTCGTTATAGTTGCGCCAGTCCTTGCCCGTGGGGTCGGTCCACTTCGGCTTCTTGGTGATCGCGATCAGCTCCGGCATCTCGACGATCTTGAGGCCGAGCTTGACCTGGTCCTCGGCGGTGCTGACCGTGGTCGCGTCCAGACCCGAGGGGTCCGTGTACGTGGTGTTGGTCATGCCGAGTTCCTTGGCGGTGTCGTTCATCTTCTTGACGAACGCCTCCTGGCCGCCGTCCCAGCGCGCGAGCAGCCGCGCGACGTTGTTGGCGGACGGGATCATGATCGCGTTGAGGGCGTCCTCCTGGGAGATCGTGCCGCCCTCCTTCAGGTTGTTGACCGTGGACTCGCCCTCGGTCTCCTTCTTGCCGTCCTCGACCGCCGCCTTGTCGACGGGGATCATCTGGCCCTTCTCCCCCTTCTTCATGGGGAAGTCCTTGAGGACGACGTAGGCGGTCATGGCCTTGGCGACACTGCCGATCGCCACGGGCTTCTGCTCGCCGAAGGTCCCGACGGGACCGAGGCCGGCCGCGGCCATGTAGGCCTGGCCCTCCTTCGGCCAGGGCAGGGCCGGGGCCCCGCCCTCGAAGGTGTACGAGGCGTTCGCGGTCATCTTCAGCGTCGGCTTGGGCAGCGGACGCACGAGCTGCACGACGGCGAGGATCACCGCGAGGAGCACCAGGACGGGCGCGTAGATCTTGAACCGCCGCACCGTGGTCCGGACCGCGCTCGGCGGGGGGGGCGGGTTGTTGGTGAGGTCCGCCAGCATGTCGAGCGGCGGCTTGGGCGGCAGCGGCTGCTGCGTGGTGCGCTCCGGGGACTCCCGGTTCGGGGACTCCCGGTTCACGGGGGTCCGCACGCCGGGGTCGACGGGAGCCCGCAGCGGAGCCGGAGCCGCGGGCGTGGCCGCGGCCCGCGGAGCACCGGGGGCGGGGGGCGCGCCGGGCGCGCCCGTGGCGGGCCGCACGGGCACGTCGTCGCTCCGCAGCGGTACGAAGGTGCTCGCCCGCTCCCCGCCGACGGCACTCGGGGGCACGGACCGGCCGGTGCCCTGCCCGGGGGCGGCGGGGGTGGCGGGCTTGGCGGTGGGCTGCCCGGCGGAGCCGGGGGCGGTGGGGGCGGCGGGGTTCGCGGTGCCGGGCTTGAAGGCCCGGAACACGGCCGTCCGCTCGCTGTCGGCGGGCTCGTCGTCGGCCGGAGCGGCCGGAGCCGGCGGCTTCACCGCCCGGAACACGGCGGTCCGCTCACTGTCCTCCGGCGCACCACCCTGACCGGAACCGGCCCCGGATCCGGGCTTGACCGCCCGGAACACCGCAGTCCGCTCACTGTCGACGGCCCCACCGGAGCCGGAGCCGCCCGGAGCCCCGGAGGGACTCCGGACACCCTGCGCAGCCGGAGCGCCGGGGGCACCCGAGGAGGCCTCGGCGTCCGAAGAGGCCGGGCCACGAGAGGCCGCCTGGCTACCCGGCCCAGCCGGGGCGCCCTGGGCGTCGGCCGCCGGCCGGGGGCCCGGCGAAGCCGGGGCGCCCTGGGCGCCGGCGGCCGGTCGGGGGCCCACGGAAGCCGGGGCTCCCGGGGAGGCCTGGCCGCCCTGCGTAGCCGTGGCTCCCGGGGCGCCGACGGACGGCCGGGTGCCCGGAGCACCCGGGGCGTCCGTGGACGGATCGGTGGACGAAGGTGCGGCCGTGTCGGGGGCCGGCCGGTCAGCCTGCGTGCCCGGGGTGTCCGAAGGGGTCCGGGAGCCCGGGGCGGTCGTCGTGCGGAAGGAGGCCGTGCGCTCGCCCTCGGCCGGTCCACTGGGGGCGGGCACCTCGGCCGGTGCCGAAGCGGAATCCGCCGGACGACCGCTGGCGGCCGGCGGGGTGACCGTACGGAACACCGCGGTGCGCTCGCTCTCGACCGACCCGGCGCCGGACGCGGGCTCGCGGGCCGCGTCGGAGTCAGCAGAGGGGGCAGGAGAGGAGGCAGAACCGGAACCCGTGGGCAAGCCCGTACGGAACGACGCCGTGCGCTCGCTCCCGCCCCGTACTGCCTCGGAGGCGGTCTCACCGGAGGCGCGGTCCGCCCGGTCGGCGGCAGAACCGGAACCCGAAGGCAGACCCGTACGGTCGCTCCCGACCGGCCCCGCGGCACCTGCAGGCTCGCCTGAAGCGGAACCCACGCCCCGGCCGGCCTCGGCCGACGGCTTCGCCGCGCCGGAGGCGGGCGTACGGTCGCCGCCCGCGGGCGCGGCCGAGTCGTCGGACACAGAAGCGGAACCGGCACCGGACGTGGAAGTGGATGCAGATCCGGATGTGGAGGCAGTAGACGTGGACCCGTCGGCATCCGCCGAAGGTGCCGCGCTCGCGCCGCCGGCGGAGGCGGCTGCGGGCCGGGCGTCCGAGCCATCCGCACGCTCGGAAGCGGAAGCGGAATCCGCGGAATCGGCAGCCGGGCGGGTCACGGGGGTACGGAACACCGCGGTGCGCTCGCTCTCGACCGGCCCGGCAGCGTTCCCGCCGCTCCCGGAGCCCGTCCCCGTCCCCGTCCCGGACCCGGAAGCAGAATCCGAAGCCGAAGATGCCGGATCCACATCCGCATCCGAACCCTCACCCGCACCCGCACCGGCGGCAGCCGCCTCCGCGGGCAGGGCTTCGAAGACCTCGGTCCGCGCACCCGGCGCGGCCGGCGCGTCGGACGGTTCGTCCTCCGCCGTGGCCACCCACGCGGCCACCGCCTCGCGCAGCGGATCACGCTCCGCGGACCCGTCCTCCGAGTCCCTCGGGCGCAGCAGCGATGCCCTCGGGTCACGCCCCTCGGACGACTCCGCCGTCCCCGACGTTCCTTCATCAACCGACTTGTCGGGGGACTCGCCCGCCACCAGTTCCTCCTCGATCGCTTTCGCGTCCGGCTGTCCGAATGTCTAACAGTGTCCCGTCTAGGGGGCATCGCCCCCGTGCTAGACGAGAACGACATAGCTGACGGTTCCCCCACAAAGCGGTCAGGCACTCTCGACAGATGAATGTGAGAGGCGTCACCCTGTCACTCATCCACGCGGGGAGGCATGGATGGGCAAGAGCCGCAGAACGATTCCGGAGGAGCTTTTGCTGCTCGCCTTGGACCCGGCCACGGGTACCACGGCGCAGCCGCAGTCGCTCGACCTCGGCCTGGCCGGGGCACAGCTAGTGGAGCTGGCTCTGGCAGGACGGATAGCCCCTGATGGGGATCGTATCGCCGTGGTGATGCCACGGCCGACAGGAGATCCGACTCTGGACTCCGCACTGGAACTGCTGCGCAGGCGCGGCAGCCCGGTTCGGGCGGTCCACTGGATCGGCGGACCCCGACTGGGGCTCCGTCAGATTTACCTCGCTCACCTGGAGCGCTGCGGCATGGTTCATGCCGTCGCGGGCCAGATGTGCGGGGTGCTGCCGACGACTCGCTACCAAGCGACCGACACAGCGATCAGCCGGGAGATCCGAGGCCGGCTGGACAGTGCGATCCGCACCGGCGTACCGCCGGACCCGCGGACCGCGGCGCTTGCCGCACTGGCCCACGCGGTCGGGCTCGGCAAGCACCTGTACCCCGGCAACGAGGGGCGGTCGTCCAGGTCCCGGCTGCGGGACCTGATCCGGCACGACCCGATGGGCGGACTGGTGGCACACGCCGTCATGGACGTCCAGAACGGTGTGGCCGCACAGCCGCGCCGCGACCGGGCACCGGCCCAGCCCGCCAGGGCAACGGCGGCAGCCGTTCCGCTGCAGCCGCGCCGGACCGGTGCGATGGCCCGCGCGGCCGCGCACTGATCCACCGGCAGGACACGTAAGACAGGCAAGGCACGTAACACGGGCAAGACAGGCAGCACAGGCAGGACCAGCACGGCACGCAGGGCAAGCAAGGCATGCAGGACAGCAGCAGTCGCAACCGCCTACGCGCGGGGCGACGGAGCCGGTACGCCGGCCCCGTCGGCCCGCGCGTTTGCTTTTCCCGGCCGTTCCCCAGCGAGGTCACGTGCTTCGGTGGCAGTCTGCTCACCAGCAGACACAGAGAGACAGCGAAGAGACAGCAACAGAAGAAGGCGGAGGTGCCGTTCACGTGGCGTCCAATGTCAATCCCACCGTCCGACGCCGCCGACTGGGCATGGAGTTGCGCAAACTGCGCGAGGACAAAGGCATGACGGCCGAGCAGGTCGCGGAACGTCTGCTCGTCTCCCAGTCGAAGATCAGCCGGCTGGAGAACGGCCGCCGTTCCATCAGCCAGCGCGACGTCCGCGATCTGTGCGACGTCTACGAGGTCGAAGACCGGCGGCTCGTCGACTCCCTCATGCAGATGGCCAAGGATTCCCGTCAGCAGGGCTGGTGGCACGCCTTCGGAGACATCCCGTACAGCGTCTACATCGGCCTGGAGACGGACGCCGCCAGCCTGCGCACCTACGAGCCCCTGGTCATCCCGGGGCTGCTCCAGACCCCGGAGTACGCCCAGTCGCTCGTCCGCGGCGCGTGGCCGGAGACGGCTCCGGTCGACGTGGAGAAGCGGGTCCAGGTCCGGATGCACCGCCAGAAGCGGCTCCACGAGACCGAGAACAGCAATCCCGAGATCGGCCCGCTGCGCCTGTGGGCGGTCATCGACGAGGCCGCCCTGCGGCGGTACGTGGGCGATGCGCAGCTCATGATCCGGCAGCTGGAGTTCCTGATAGAGCAGTCGGAGAAGCCGCACGTCACGGTCCAGGTGATGCCCTTCTCGGTGGGCGCCCACCCGGGCGTCAACGGCCAGTACGCCATTCTGGAATTCCCCGACGCCTCGGACTCCACGGTCGTCTACATCGAGGGCGTGACGAGCGACCTGTATCTGGAGAAAGCGAATGACGTCCAGAAATACAGCGTGATGTACGAACATCTGCGTGCACAGGCCCACAATGTGGACCAGACGAGGCAGTTCATCGCGCAGATCATCGAGGACTTCGCGGGCAAGGAGAAATGAGGTCCGGAGAAAAGGCCCGTACGGTACACCGTCCCTCCCCGGTGGCAGAAGACCTGAATGGAATATGCCACTCGGTCGGGTGAACGACCTCTTCGCGCAACGGGCGCTGCCGGTAGCGTCGATCACGTCAGCCGGAGCAATGGCCGACACGACACCGGAACCACTCGCTGAACCGGAGAGAAACATGGCTATTCGTCAAGGCGCAACGGAAAACTGGACCAAGTCCTCGTACTCCGCCAACGGCGCCTGCGTCGAGGTCAAGTCCCCCGTCATGGAATCGATCGCCGTCCGCGACTCGAAGGTGCAGGACGGCCCGTCCCTCACCTTCGCGCCCGGCTCCTGGACCTCCTTCGTCGCCGATGTGACCGAGGGCCGGCTGGGACGCCTCGTCTGAGCATCGAGGCGATCCCCGCAGCCCGTACGGCCTGCACCACATGCACCACCTGCACCACTGAGGGAGCCCTCTCGACCGGCCCGCCGTCGCCTGCCGAGGGGGCTCGGCCGTGTCCGGGGGCCGGACCGCCCCAGCCGGACCGCCCCAGCCGGTCGACCTCAGCCGGCCAACCTCACCCGGTCGACCTCAGCCCGCCCACCTCATCCGGTCGACCTCAGCTGGTCGACGTAACGGTCAGTCCCCGGCACGGTCGGGATGAAGGGCGCCACCAGCTCCACCCGCCCCAGCCCCGACTCCGCGACCTCCGCGTCCAGCCCCTGGAACCGGTCCCAGCAGGTGCGCGGGTCGGCCTCCAGGAACCACAGCAGGGTCAGGCGGGTGTCGACCCCCTCCACCTGCTTGACGTACGTCATCCGGTCCCCGGGCAGCGGCGTCGGCCGGAAGACGGTGACCATCGCGGCCGGTGAGCCGGCCAGCCGCTTCGGCAGGGCGCGCGAGCGCAGCCACTCCAGCAGCTCGGCCCGCTGCTCCGGGCCCTCCGCGTCGACGACCTGCACCACGAGACCCCCGTAGGGGTGGTCGAGGGCGTGGAAGTCGCGGGGGCCGGCGGCGCCGTCCCGGTAGACGGTGGCCTCGTGGTCCTGGAACGCGGTGAAGACGTGGGTGCGGTCCTGGTAGACCCGGCCGTCTCGGTTGAGGCGCTTGTTGATGCCGACGGTCCACTTCATGTGCTCGTCGTAGCGGCCTTCGGTGACCCAGTACGTGGAGATGTAGCACCCGGCGGTGACCGGCTGGGCCACGGCCGACTTCTCCGGGTAGCGCAGTTCCTGGAGCTCGCGGGTGGCGACCCAGCGGCGGCCGGCGAACATCCAGGGCATGGCCATGGCACCGGCGTAGTAGTGGTCGTCCTCGTACCAGCGGTTGTACGCGAACTCGTGGCCCGGGTGCGGCTCGACCATGGTGATCAGCGCGTGGCCGGGGTGGACTCCGTAGGGGCCGACCGAGGCGAGCTCGGCGTAGTCGTCGGCCCGGGTGTTCCGCTCGTCTGCTGTCATGAAGACGGTCTAGCTGATGCAACGTCAGATAGGTATCCCCTGGTGGACGTTCAGCATCCGATACATAGGTGCCATCTACACCTTCTCGCGGCTACGATGCGCGCACCCGCCTCCCGAAGGAGCCCCCGTGCCCGCCTCAGCGCCCGCCTCCACGCCCGCAGCCGCAGTCGGCGCCGCACCCGCCACCACCCCGCCGCCGGCCTTCGCCGCCCGCATCCTCACGACCGCCCCCTCCGCCGTGCGCGAGATCCTCGCCGTCACCGCCCAGCCCGGCATGATCTCCTTCGCCGGCGGCCTGCCCGCGCCCGAGCTCTTCGACACCGAGGGCCTGCGGGCCGCCTACGACTCCGCCTTCGCGCGGTCCGCCCGCCGCGCCCTCCAGTACTCGACCACCGAAGGCTCCCCCGAGCTCCGCGCGGCCGTGGCCGCCCGGCTCGGCAAGCAGGGCCTGCCCACCACCGCCGACGACCTGCTGATCACCACCGGATCGCAGCAAGGGCTCGGCGTGCTCACCACCGCGCTGATCGAGCCGGGCGACGCGGTGCTCGTCGAGAACCCGACCTACCTGGCGGCCCTCCAGGGATTCCGGCTGGCCGGCGCCCGGGTGATCCCCGTGCCGTGCGACGACGAGGGCATCCTCCCCGACGCACTGGCCGAACTCGTCGCCCGCGAACGCCCCAAGCTGCTCTACACGATCCCCACCTTCCAGAACCCGACCGGCCGCACCCTCCCCGACGGCCGCCGCGCCGAGATCGCGGCGGTCGCCGCCCGGCTCGGCCTGTGGCTGCTGGAGGACGACCCGTACGGGGACCTCCGCTACGAGGGCCGCGAACTGCCCCGGCTCGCCGCCTACCCCGGGGCGGAGGACCGCACCGCGCTCCTCGGCAGCTTCTCCAAGATCATGGCCCCCGGACTCCGGCTCGGCTGGCTGCGCGCGCCGGCCGGGCTGCTGCGGGGGGCGGTGCTCGCGAAGCAGGCGGCGGACCTGCACACCTCGACGGTGGACCAGCTGGCGGCGGCGGAGTACCTCGCGGTGGCGGATCTCGACGCGCACGTGGCCCGTGTCCGCGACGCGTACCGGGTCCGGCGCGATGCGCTGCTCCGCGGCCTGGGCGGGGCGCTGCCGCCGGGCTCCACGTGGAACCGTCCCGAGGGCGGGATGTTCGTCTGGGCCCGCCTGCCCGAGGGCCACGACGCGACGGCCCTCCTCCGCGCGGCCACCTCCCGGGGCGTCGCCTTCGTCCCCGGAGCCCCCTTCTTCGCGGAGGCCCCGGACCCCCGCACCCTGCGGCTCTCCTTCACGACACACACCCCCACCGAGATCCACCAGGGCCTGACCCGCCTGGCCCCCTAGGGGCGTCCGCCCCCATCCCCCGCTGCACGGGCCGACCCTGCGGGGCGAAGTCCCCTACCCGCCCTTCCACCGTTCCCCGGGCCAGCCCGGACCCCGGTCCTCAAACGCCGGCCGGGCTGAAAGCGGGCTACCGGGCTGCGCCCGGCCCCCCTGGGGCTCCGCCCCAGACCCCGCGCCTCAAACGCCGGCGAGGCTGAATTTGGCGCAGCCCCATCACGAACCGGGAAACCAGGCTGCGCCCAAACCCCCGGGGCTCCGCCCCGGACCCCGCGCCTCAAACGCCGGCGGGGCTGAATTTGGCGCAGCCCGACCGAAAACGAGGAACCAGGCTGCGCCCGGACCCCCTGGGGCTCCGCCCCGGACCCCGGTCCTCAAACGCCGGACGGCTGAAAGACCCGGGGTCGGTGGCTGCGGACGGCAGG
>NZ_JBITDL010000059.1:0-22142 GCF_044454225.1 Streptomyces sp. NPDC051563 | reverse complement strand
CGGCTGGATGTGCGCGGGGCGGGCTGGTGTGCCGCGCAGCGGCACAATCCAGCCCCTCCGGCGTTTGAGGAGCGGGGTCTGGGGCGGAGCCCCAGGGAACGGGCGAAGGGCGGGTAGGGGACTTCGGCCCCGCGCAGCGGCGTAGGGGCAGCCGGGGGATGCGGAAGGGCCCCCGGTCGCCTGGTGGCGGTCGGGGGCCCTTGCGTGCGCGTGTGGCCGGGTTACGGGGCCTGGGTGGCCCTCGCCTCGCGGCGGTTGTGGCGGAACGTGTTCGCGCGACGGGTCGTCGCGAACAGCGGGATGGTCGCCGCCAGAGCGATCTGCAGCGCGCAGCCGGTCTGGAGCAGCAGCCCGCCGCCCGGCGCGTCGAACGCCCACGCGGCCAGCAGCCCCATCGCCGCGACGATCCAGCTGAGCATCGCCACCGCGAGGACACCCCGCGGCTTGGGGTACTCGACCCGGCTCACCATCAGCCAGGCCACGCCGACGATCGCCAGCAGGGTCGGGATGAACGGCAGCTCCAGCAGCACGATCGAGACGACCGTGAGCGCGCCGAAGGGGCTCGGCATGCCCTGGAACATGCCGTCCTTCATCGTCACGCAGCTGAATCTCGCGAGGCGCAGCACGACCGCCAGCAGAACCACGATCGCCGCCAGCGCCGACATCTTCTGTACGGCGTCGTCGGCGACCATGCCGTAGACGAGCACGAAGTACGCAGGAGCCAGACCGAAGCTGATCAGGTCCGACAGGTTGTCCAGTTCAGCTCCCATCGGCGAGCTGCGCAGCTTGCGGGCCACGATGCCGTCGAAGAGGTCGAAGACCGCGGCGAGCAGCATCAGTATCACGGCCGTGGCCGCGCTGCTGCGGGCCATGCCCGACTCGCCGCTGCCGGTGAGGTGCGGAATGAGGATTCCGGTGGTGGTGAAGTACACCGCCATGAATCCGCACGTCGCGTTGCCGAGGGTGAGGGTGTCCGCTATCGACAGCCGCAGTGACAGCGGCATGTCGTCCTCGGCGGACTCCTCCTCGGAGCCCTCGGGCACCCAGCCGGACGCCGGGTTCGCCGGGGTCTCAGGTTCAGTCACGGTCAATTCGGGTCACCCCCGCGGTGGTGGCCTGTCCGACCTCGACCGCGACCTCGACGCCCTCGGGGAGGTAGATGTCGACGCGGGAGCCGAAGCGGATCAGACCGATGCGTTCGCCCTGCTCCACCTTGGTGCCGGCCGGCAGGTACGGGACGATGCGACGGGCGACGGCGCCGGCGATCTGCACCATCTCGATGTCGCCGAGTTCGGTGTCGAAGTGCCAGACGACGCGCTCGTTGTTCTCGCTCTCCTTGTTGAACGCCGGAACGAATCCACCGGGGACGTGCTCCACGGACGTCACCGTGCCCGCGAGGGGCGCCCGGTTGACGTGGACGTTCAGGGGGCTCATGAAGATCGCGACGCGGGTGCGCCCGTCCTTCCACGGCATGATGCTCTGCACCACACCGTCGGCGGGCGAGATGACCCGGCCCTGCGTGATCTCACGCTCGGGGTCGCGGAAGAACCACAGCATGCCCGCCGCGAGCGCGGTGGTGGGCACGGCCACTGCCGCCCAGCGTCCGGACTTGCGGGCCCGGACGAGGCTGACGGCGGCGGTGGCGACGGTCGGCAGAAGCCACGGCGATGCTCCGCGCGCGAGGCGTCCACCGAGGAGGCCGACGCGAGGTGCAGAGGTTTGGCTGTGGGGCATGGATGACCTTCGTAGCGGGTGATGCCGCGCCGCAAACGGGGGGACGGGACGGCGGCTTTACTGGAATGCTATCGGTTGCGCGCAACAACTGGGCAAGCCAGAAGCCGAGTCGATGACCGTGAGCCAGTGACTGCTAGTGACTCTTTCGCGGAAAACCACTGGATGATTTACCCCAAAAGGGACTTTCAGCCCTGGAGCCGGTACTCCTCGAGCAGGCGTCGCCCGATGATCATTTTCTGGATCTCGGCGGTACCTTCGCCGATGAGCAGCATGGGCGCCTCCCGGTAGAGACGCTCGATCTCGTACTCCTTCGAGAAGCCGTAGCCACCGTGGATACGGAACGCGTCCTCCACCACCTCCTTGCAGTACTCGGAGGCGAGGTACTTCGCCATCCCTGCTTCGAGGTCGTTTCGTTCCCCGGAGTCCTTTTTGCGTGCTGCATTGACCATCATCGCATGGGCGGCTTCGACCTTGGTAGCCATCTCGGCCAGCTTGAACTGGATCGCCTGGTGCTCGGCGATGGCCTTGCCGAAAGTGTGACGTTGCTGGGCATATGAGACACCGAGCTCGAATGCACGCTGCGCGACACCGCAACCACGGGCCGCCACGTTGACACGGCCGACCTCGACCCCGTCCATCATTTGGTAAAACCCTCGGCCGGTGGCCCCGCCCAGGACCCGATTGGCCGGAATGCGCAGTCCGTCCATGATGAGCTCGGTGGTGTCGACGCCCTTGTAGCCCATCTTGTCGATCTTGCCCGGGATGGTCAGGCCGGGCCGGACCTCGCCGAAGCCGGCCTCCTTCTCCACGAGGAAGGTCGTCATCGACTTGTGGGGCGCGGTGCCCTCCGGGTGTCCTTCGTCACTGCGCACCAGAACGGCCACCAGCGTGGACGTGCCGCCGTTCGTCAGCCACATCTTCTGGCCGTTCAGGACGTACTCGTCGCCGTCCTTCACCGCCTTGGAGGTGATGGCCGACACATCCGAGCCCAGCCCCGGCTCGGACATCGAGAACGCGCCGCGCACCTCGCCCAGCGCCATCCGCGGGAGGAAGTGCTCCCGCTGCTCCTGGGTGCCGTGCTGCTTGAGCATGTACGCCACGATGAAGTGCGTGTTGATGATGCCCGAGACGGACATCCAGCCGCGCGCGATCTCCTCGACGCACAGCGCGTAGGTGAGGAGCGACTCACCCAGGCCGCCGTACTCCTCCGGGATCATCAGGCCGAAGAGGCCGAGTTCCTTGAGGCCGTCGACGATCTGCTGCGGGTACTCGTCCCGGTGCTCCAGCTCGGTCGCGACCGGGATGATCTCCTTGTCGACGAACTCCCGGACGGTCTTGAGGATGTCCCTCTGGTCGTCCGTCAGGCCGGCGGTCTGGGCAAGTCGGCTCATGGTTCTACTTCCCCTGTTCCTTCAGCGTGGGGCGGCCGGGCTGCTCGCCGCCGCGCTCCTTGATGTACGTCTCGGTCGGGACCATCACCTTGCGCCGGAAGACGCAGACGAGGGTGCCGTCCTGCTTGTAGCCCTTGGTCTCCACGTAGACGATGCCGCGGTCGTTCTTCGACTTCGACGGGGTCTTGTCGAGGACGGTGGTCTCGCCGTAGATCGTGTCGCCGTGGAAGGTCGGTGCCACGTGCCGCAGCGACTCGATCTCCAGGTTGGCGATGGCCTTGCCGGAGACGTCCGGCACGGACATGCCCAGCAGCAGCGAGTAGATGTAGTTGCCCACGACGACGTTCTTGCCGAAGTCGGTCGTGTTCTCGGCGTAGTTGCTGTCCATGTGGAGCGGGTGGTGGTTCATGGTCAGCAGGCAGAAGAGGTGGTCGTCGTACTCGGTGACCGTCTTTCCGGGCCAGTGCTTGTAGACCGCGCCGATCTCGAACTCTTCGTAGGTGCGTCCGAACTGCATGCCGATCAGCCTTCCGGGATCTCGAACTTGGTGGTGCGCTGCATGCCGGCGGCGCGGCCCTTGCCCGAGATGACCAGCGCCATCTTGCGGCTGGCCTCGTCGATCATCTCGTCGCCGAGCATCGCCGAGCCCTTCTTGCCGCCGGCCTCGGAGGTGCACCAGTCGTACGCGTCGAGGATCAGCTCGGCGTGGTCGTAGTCCTCCTGCGAGGGGGAGAAGACCTCGTTGGCGGCGTCGACCTGGCCGGGGTGCAGCACCCACTTGCCGTCGAAGCCCAGGGCGGCCGCGCGCCCGGCGACCTCGCGGTAGCCGTCGACGTTCTTGATCTGGAGGAAGGGGCCGTCGATCGCCTGGAGGTCGTGCATGCGGGCCGCCATCAGGATCCGCATCAGGATGTAGTGGTAGGCGTCCGCACCGTAGCCGGGCGGCTGCATGCCCACGACCAGGGACTTCATGTTGATGGAGGCCATGAAGTCGGCCGGCCCGAAGATGATGGTCTCCAGTCGCGGCGAGGCGCCGGCGATCGCGTCGACGTTCACCAGGCCCTTGGCGTTCTCGATCTGCGCCTCGATGCCGATCTTGCCGACCTCGAAGCCCATCGTCTTCTCGATCTGCGTCAGGAGCAGGTCGAGCGCCACGACCTGCTGGGCGTCCTGGACCTTCGGCAGCATGATGCAGTCGAGGTTCTGGCCGGCGCCCTCGACGACCGTGATCACATCGCGGTACGTCCAGTGCGTGGTCCAGTCGTTGACGCGCACCACGCGGGTCTTGCCGGTCCAGTCGCCCTGGTTCAGCGCGTCCACGATCGTGTGGCGGGCGCCCTCCTTGGCGAGCGGGGCGCAGGCGTCCTCCAGGTCCAGGAAGACCTGGTCGGCCGGCAGGCCCTGGGCCTTCTCCAGGAACCGGGGGT
This sequence comes from Streptomyces sp. NPDC051563, assembly GCF_044454225.1. Classification (NCBI taxonomy): domain Bacteria; kingdom Bacillati; phylum Actinomycetota; class Actinomycetes; order Kitasatosporales; family Streptomycetaceae; genus Streptomyces; species Streptomyces sp. NPDC051563. The sequence goes on along the minus strand of NZ_JBITDL010000059.1, from coordinate 17,590 downwards.
TGGAACCCGGCACCGCGAGGCAGGAGCGGCGCGGCCGGAGCCGGTTGACCGGGGAAGAGGGCGTGGTCATGCGGGGACCTCCGTGCTTGCAAGGGTGTCAGTGGTGATGATCTCGTCGGCGTCGCCGAGCGGGTGGAGCTTGTTGGCCCGGCGGATCTCGTCGACGATACGTCCGATGATCTCCGTGATGCCGAAGTCCTTCGGGGTGAAGACCGCCGCCACCCCGGCCTCCTTGAGCGCCACGGCGTCGGCATTCGGAATGATGCCGCCGAGCACGACGGGGATGTCACCCGCCCCCGCCGCGCGCAGACGCTCCAGGACGTCGGGGACGAGCGCGCTGTGCGAGCCGGACAGGATGGACAGGCCCACGCAGTGCACGTCCTCGGCCAGGGCCGCCGAGGAGATCTCCTCGGGGGTCAGCCTGATCCCCTGGTAGACCACCTCGAAGCCGGCGTCGCGGGCCCGTACGGCGATCTGTTCGGCGCCGTTGGAGTGCCCGTCCAGGCCGGGCTTGCCGACCAGCAGGCGCAGCCGGCCGGAGCCCAGCTCGTCGGCCGTACGGGACACCTTCGCGCGGACGAGGGCCATGGGGGTCCCCTCCTCGGCGGTCACGGCCACCGGGGCCGATGAGACCCCGGTCGGCGCCCGGAACTCCCCGAACACCTCCCGCAGCGCGCCGGCCCACTCGCCGGTGGTGACACCGGCGCGGGCGCACTCCAGGGTGGCCTCCATCAGGTTCTCGTCCCCGGCGGCGGCCTCCTTGAGCCGGTCCAGGGCCTGCATGACCGTGGGGAAGACGAACGGGTCGCCGCCGCCCTGCCGGTCCGAGGACTCCTGGCGCTCGGCCTTCCAGCGGCCGATGCGCTCGACGGTCTGCGCCTCCAGGGCGCCGTCCACCGTCATGATGGCGCCGTCCAGGTCGGCGGTGAGCGGGTTCTCCTCGGTCTGCTGGAAGCAGTTGACGCCGACGATCTTGTCCTGGCCGTCCTCGATCCGGGCCCGCCGCGCGGCGTGCGAGGAGACCAGCTCGCCCTTGAGGTACCCGGACTCGACGGCCGCCATCGCGCCGCCCATCTCCTGGATCCGGTCGATCTCGGCCAGGCACTCGGCCACCAGGGAGTCGACCTTGGCCTCGATCACGTGCGAGCCGGCGAAGATGTCCTCGTACTCCAGCAGGTCGCTCTCGTGCGCCAGGACCTGCTGGATGCGCAGCGACCACTGCTGGTCCCAGGGCCGGGGCAGGCCCAGCGCCTCGTTCCAGGCCGGCAGCTGCACGGCGCGGGCGCGGGCGTCCTTGGAGAGGGTGACCGCGAGCATCTCCAGCACGATCCGCTGGACGTTGTTCTCGGGCTGCGCCTCGGTCAGGCCCAGGGAGTTGACCTGGACCCCGTACCGGAAGCGGCGCTGCTTGTCGTTCTCGATGCCGTAGCGCTCGCGGGTGACCTTGTCCCAGATGCGGCCGAAGGCGCGCATCTTGCACATCTCCTCGATGAAGCGGACGCCCGCGTTCACGAAGAAGGAGATCCGGGCGACGACCTCGCCGAACCGTTCCGGCGGGACCTGGCCCGAGTCGCGCACCGAGTCCAGGACCGCGATGGCCGTGGACATCGCGTACGAGATCTCCTGGACGGGAGTGGCCCCGGCCTCCTGCAGGTGGTAGCTGCAGATGTTGATCGGGTTCCACTTCGGGATGTGGTTGACCGTGTACGCGATCATGTCCGTCGTCAGGCGGAGCGAGGGCCCGGGCGGGAAGACGTGCGTCCCGCGCGAGAGGTACTCCTTGACGATGTCGTTCTGGGTGGTGCCCTGGAGCTGGGCGATGTCCGCGCCCTGCTCCTCGGCGGCCACCTGGTAGAGCGCCAGCAGCCACATGGCGGTGGCGTTGATCGTCATCGAGGTGTTCATCTGCTCCAGGGGGATGTCCTGGAACAGCCGCCGCATGTCGCCCAGGTGGGAGACCGGGACCCCGACCCGGCCGACCTCGCCGCGGGCGAGGATGTGGTCGGGGTCGTAGCCGGTCTGCGTCGGCAGGTCGAACGCGACCGACAGGCCGGTCTGGCCCTTGGCGAGGTTGCGGCGGTACAGCTCGTTGGACGCCTCGGCCGTGGAGTGGCCGGCGTACGTCCGCATGAGCCACGGACGGTCCTTCTGGCGCTCTGTCATCTCAGGCTGTCCCTTTGGCCTTTGAGGGGTCTCAGATGTTTCGGAAGCGGTTGATGGCGTCGAGGTGCGTGGCGCGCATCTCGTGGTCCCGCACGCCCAGGCCCTCTTCGGGGGCCAGGCAGAGCACGCCGACCTTGCCCTGGTGGAGGTTGCGGTGGACGTCGTAGGCCGCCTGGCCGGTCTCCTCGAGGGAGTAGACCCGCGACAGGGTGGGGTGGATCTTGCCCTTGGAGATCAGGCGGTTGGCCTCCCAGGCCTCGCGGTAGTTCGCGAAGTGCGAGCCGATGATCTTCTTCAGGGACATCCACAGGTAGCGGTTGTCGTACTCGTGCATGTAGCCCGAGGTCGAGGCGCAGGTGGTGATGGTGCCGCCCTTGCGGGTGACGTAGACGCTCGCGCCGAAGGTCTCGCGGCCCGGGTGCTCGAAGACGATGTCGATGTCCTCGCCGCCGGTGAGCTCGCGGATGCGCTTGCCGAAGCGCTTCCACTCCTTCGGGTCCTGGGTGTGCTCGTCCTTCCAGAACTTGTAGCCCTCGGCGTTGCGGTCGATGACCGCCGTCGCGCCCATGGCCCGGCAGATGTCGGCCTTCTCCGGGGAGGAGACCACGCAGATCGGGTTGGCGCCGCCGGCCAGCGCGAACTGGGTGGCGTACGAGCCGAGGCCGCCGCTCGCGCCCCAGATCAGGACGTTGTCGCCCTGCTTCATGCCGGCGCCGTTGCGGGAGACCAGCTGGCGGTAGGCGGTGGAGTTGACCAGGCCGGGGGAGGCGGCCTCCTCCCAGCTGAGGTGGTCCGGCTTGGGCATCAGCTGGTTCGACTTGACCAGGGCGATCTCCGCCAGGCCGCCGAAGTTGGTCTCGAAGCCCCAGATGCGCTGCTCGGGGTCGAGCATCGTGTCGTTGTGGCCGTCCGAGGACTCCAGCTCGACCGACAGGCAGTGCGCGACGACCTCGTCGCCCGGCTTCCAGGCGTTGACGCCGGGGCCGGTGCGCAGGACGACGCCCGCGAGGTCGGAGCCGATGACGTGGTACGGCAGGTCGTGGCGCTTGGTGAGCTCAGAGAGGCGCCCGTAGCGCTCCAGGAAGCTGAAGGTGGAGACCGGCTCGAAGATCGAGGTCCACACGGAGTTGTAGTTGACCGAGGAGGCCATGACGGCGACCAGGGCCTCGCCCGGGCCCAGCTCGGGGAGCGGGACCTCGTCGAGGTGCAGGGACTTGCGGGGGTCCTTCTCGCGGGTGGTGAGCCCGGCGAACATCTCCGCCTCGTCCTTGTGCACGGTGATCGCGCGGTACGAGTCGGGGAGCTGCAGGGCCGCGAAGTCGGCGGCCGTCGCGGCCTGGGACTGGATCGCGTCCAGGATGTCCTTCACGGTATTGCCTCCGGCCGTGCGCTGATGAGGGTGCGCTGAGGGAAACGGGGTGCGTTGAGCTGCGGTGCGGCGAAGCGGGGGGTGGGGCGATGTGCGTGGAGCGATGCGTGTGGAGCGATGTGTGTGGGGCGCCGTCGATTCGGCTGGGGTGGTGCTGCGCGGTGCCTGTGGTGGGGCGGTGCGGGGGCCTGGTGACGCAGGCATCCGGGGCGCGTTCCGTGCCGAGTGGGCTGGGCCGCGGGGACATCCGGACGAGATTCAACGTATGGCACCCCGTGTCACTCAGCAAGGCACCGCGTGCCAAAACTTTCTCTCATTTGCCGATTGACCTGCACGGATGAGCGATGATCGATCAGAGTTACCCGCGAGTAGGGGCAACTCGGACAAACGCAAGCGGCCGCCCCCGGAACGGGAGCGGCCGCTGTGACATGTGTCGCCCGGAGGTGTCCGGGCGACTCGCCTACTTGTTTCTGAGCGCCTCTTCGATGGTCCGCATGACCTCGTCCAGCGGGGCGTCCGTACGGGCCACCGCCACCAGTACCTCGCCCTGCGTGCGCACCGCGGCCGGCGCGGCGGCGGGCTCCGGCGCGGGCGCCGAGCTGAGCGTGCGCCCCGCGCCGATCCCCGAACCGAAGGTCTTGCGCACGATCGAGAAGGCGTGGTCGAGCTGCGCCTCCACGTCGCCCTGCCCGCCCGCCCGCAGCCAGCGCCGCAGCACGTGGTTGTGGGCCGTGACCACCGCCGAGGCGGCCACCTCCGCCAGCAGCGGGTCGTCGTTGCCGTCGTGGTGGTCGGTCTCGTCGAAATGGGCCAGCAGGTAGCGGGTGAACAGCCGCTCGTAGCGGGCGACCGAGGCGATCTCCCGCTCCCGCAGCGCCGGCACCTCGCGGGTGAGCCGGTAGCGCTCCACCGACACCGCCGGCGAGGCGGCGTACATCTTCATGACTTCCTTGATCCCGCGGCACACCGTGTCGAGCGGGTGCTCGTGCGCCGGGGCCACGTCGAGGACGGCCTCGGCGCGGGTCAGGGTGTCGTCGTGGTCCGGGAAGATCGCCTCTTCCTTGGACCGGAAGTGCCGGAAGAAGGTCCGCCGCGCCACCCCGGCCACCGAGGCGATCTCGTCGACCGTCGTGGCCTCGTACCCCTTGTTCGCGAAGAGCTCCATGGCGGCCGCCGCGAGCTCGCGGCGCATCTTGAGCCGCTGCGCGGCCGCCTTGGTGCCGGCCGGGGTCTCCGGGACGTCGGAGACCGCGGAGGCGCGGGGTGAGGTCTTGGCGGGCTGGGACATAGAGCGAAAGTACTTCATTCCCGCGGGAGAGCGCTCCCGAGGGGGGCGGGAGGGGAAGGGATGCGGGGGAGGGCCGGCACTGGGCACACAGTGCTCCTCGGGAGGGTGTGTCCGCCGTGAGGGTCCGGCGGACCCGAGCAGCCCTCCCCACGCATCCTGCTCTGGGGGCTCCTGCGCCTGCCGCCGGTTACCGGCGGGGGGCGTACTCACGGAATCCGCGGCCGGTCTTCCGGCCCAGGCAGCCCGCCGCGACCAGGTGCTCCAGCAGCGGGGACGGGGCCAGGCCCGGGTCGCGGAACTCCTTGTGCAGGACCTGCTCGATGGCCAGCGACACGTCCAGGCCGACCACGTCGAGGAGCTCGAAGGGCCCCATCGGGTAGCCGCCGCCCAGCTTCATCGCCGCGTCGATGTCGTCGATCCCCGCGTAGTGCTGCTCGACCATCTTGATCGCGTTGTTGAGGTACGGGAACAGCAGCGCGTTCACGATGAAGCCGGCCCGGTCCCCGCAGTCCACCGCGTGCTTGCGCACCTGACCGCAGACCCCGCGGACCGTCGCGTGCACGTCGTCGGCGGTCAGGACGGTCCGGACCACCTCGACGAGCTTCATCGCCGGGGCCGGGTTGAAGAAGTGCATGCCGATCACGTCCTCGGGCCGCGAGGTCGCGCGGGCGATCGCGATCACCGGGAGCGAGGAGGTGGTGGTGGCGAGCACCGCACCGGGCTTGCAGACCTTGTCCAGCGCCCGGAACAGCTCCTGCTTCACCTCCAGGTCCTCGGCGACGGCCTCCACGGCCAGGTCCACCTCGGCGAAGGCCTCCAGCGAGCCCGCCGCGGTGATCCGGCCCACCGTGGCGGCGGCGGCCTCCGCCGTCAGCCGGCCCCGGTCCACGGCGCGGGACAGGGACTTGCCGATCGCGGCCTTCGCCGCATCCGCCTTCTCCTGGCTGCGGGCCGCCAGCACCACGGGGAAGCCGGCCTGCGCGAAGACCTGCGCGATCCCGCTCGCCATCGTGCCCGAACCGGCCACGCCGACCGAGTTCACCGGACGGCTCGCCCGGACCAGGTCCCCGTCCGGCGGGGTCTGCAGGTCACGGACGACGACCTGGCTGCCCGGAGCCTCGTACGTGTAGAACCCGCGCCCGGACTTCTGCCCGGTCAGGCCCGCCTCGGCGAGGTGCCCCAGGATCGGGGCCGGGGCGTGCAGCCGGTCGCCCGAGGCCGTGTACATGGCCTCCAGGACCGTGCGGGCCGTGTCCACGCCGATCAGGTCGAGCAGTGCGAGCGGCCCCATCGGCAGGCCGCAGCCCAGCTTCATCGCCGCGTCGATGTCCTCGCGGGAGGCGTACTTCGCCTCGTACATGGCGGCGGCCTGGTTCAGGTAGCCGAAGAGCAGGCCGTCGGCGACGAAGCCCGGGCGGTCGCCGACCGCGACGGGCTCCTTGCCGAGCTCGCGGGCCAGCGCGGTGACCGCCTCGACGGCCGGCGGGGCCGTCAGCACGCTGGAGACGACCTCGACCAGCTTCATCGCCGGAACCGGGTTGAAGAAGTGCAGGCCGACCACCCGCTCCGGACGCTGGGACTCGGCGGCCATCCGCGTCACCGACAGGGCGTTCGTGCCGGTGGCGAGGATCGCGGTGGGCCGGACGATCGCGTCGAGCTCGCGGAAGATCCGCTGCTTGAGCTCGTAGGACTCGGGGACCACCTCGATGACGAGGTCGGCCTCGGCGGCGGCGTCCAGCTCGGAGAAGGTGCGGAAGCGGGCGAGCACCGCCTCGCGCTCCTGCTCGGTGAGCTGCTCCTTGCCGACGGAGCGGGCGGTGGACGCCGCGAGGGCCGTGGTGGCCCGGCGGGCGGCGGCCTCGCTCACGTCGATGCCGATGACCTCGCGGCCGGCCCGGGCGAGAACCTCGGCGATGCCGGAGCCCATCGTGCCGAGACCGACGACGGCGATGGTCTGCAGGGCGGGGAGGGAGGGGGACGACTGACTGGACGTGGACGGAAGGTCCATCGCGGGACTCCAGTGGAAGAGGGTGACGACTGAGGGGGCGCACGGGGCGCACGGCGCGCGGATGCCGTACGGAGAAGTCGTGCGGAGAAGCCCGGGGGCGTCCCGGGGATTCCGGAGAACCCCGGAGGGAGGCGGCCCTGAGGGCGGAAACGGCGGAACCCTGTCCCGGGGTCACGCCGTGAGTGGTGTGGTGCAGAACCGGCTGGTGCGGGGAGGCTGCGTCACCAGGCCGTCCCCGTACGTGTGGTAGGGACAGTAGCCGGTGGCCAACTGGTCCGCCAGAGCGCGCAGATGTGACCTGTACCGCCCAAATGTACCGATCATCGATCATCGATCAACCGGCTGTCGGGGAACCCGGCGCGTCGGCCGTCGCGGCCCCCTAGGGTGGCCGGGTGAACGACGTGTTGGAGCGCCTGCGGGCCGAAGCCGCGCAGGCACCGGAGTACGAGGCGCAGTACGAGGCCCTGCTCGCGGCGGACCCGGACGCCCTGGCGGCCTCGCTGACCTCCGCCGGACTGCCGCTGTGGGCCCGCGAGCTGGCCGCGTACCGGCTGGGGCTGGCCGGAGACAGCCGGGCCTTCGAATCCCTGGTCCTGCTGCTCAACCACCGCGACCCGCCGCGCTGCGAGGCGGCCGCGCAGGCGCTGGCCGTCCTCGGGGACCCGCGCACCGCCCGCGCGGCGGCGGCGCTGGCCACGAACGAACTGCGCACGGCCTACGCCCTGCACCCGGTCCGGCTGCTGGCGGCGCTGCACGCCCCGGAGTCGGCCCCCGCGCTGATCCGCACCCTGTCGCGGCTGCTCGCGCCGCACGACCCGTACTGGCGGGTGGCCCTGGCCTGTGTGGAGGGGCTGGGCGCGCTGGCGGACGAGCGGGCCCGTGAGGTCCTGACCCGGGCCCAGTCGCACCCCAGGCTGGCGGTGGCGGCGACGACGGCCCTGCGGGGGCTCGGCGCCTAGGCCGTCAGCCGGGGGTGCGACCGGGGTCAGCGGGCGAAGCCGGCCTTGAAGCCGGTGCCGAAGCCGGCTGCGGCGCCGGTGCGGAAACCGGTCCCGGTGTCGGGCTCGGTTCCGGCCGGCTCCGGGACGATCGCGAAGGCCTCCACCTCCATGAGCAGTTCGGGCCGGAACAGCGCCGCCACCTGGACCGCCGAGGAGGCGGGGAGGCGGTCCGGGGCGAACACCTCGTCGCGGGCGGCGCGTACCGCCGGCAGGTCGGTGATGTCCGTGACGAAGTACGTCAGCTTCACCACGTCGTCGAAGGTCGCCCCCGCCGCGGCGAGGCACCGGCCCACGTTCTCGAAGACCTGCCGGGCCTGGGCGGTGGCGTCGCCTTCACCGACCACCTCGCCCTTCTCGTCGAAGGCGCACTGTCCGGAGACGGCGACGAACCGTCCGGTGCCCCAGACCACGTGGTTGTAGCCGGTGCCGGGGGCGACGCCCTGCGGAGCGGAGATGCGGGTGAGGTGGTTGTCCTGTGAAGTAGCCATGGGCCTGATCCTGCCCGCTGCGGGCCCGCACACCTATCCCGCCGGCCCCTCCCGGCTACCCCCGGAAGCCGAGCAGCCCGTGCAGTGCCGCACCGCCCGCGGACGGCGGGACCGCCCGGGTCGCCGGGACGGGGGTGGGGGCCGGCTGGGCGGGGCAGACGGCGTCCGCGGCCTTGCCCGTCAGCAGGTACGAAGCCAGCTTCTCGTCGAGGCACTTGTTGCCGCTCAGGGCGATGCCGTGGTTGCCGCCGCCCTCCTCGACCACCAGCGCCGAGCCCGCGAGCTTGCGCCGCATGCTCACCGCGCCCTCGTACGGGGTCGCCGCGTCCTCGGTCGCCTGGAAGAGCAGCGCCTGCGGGAGCGCCGCGTTGGTGACGTCCGGTGCCTCGAGCGGCTCGCCCGGCCAGAAGGCGCAGGGAGCGTTGTACCAGGCGTTGTTCCAGGTCATGAAGGGCGCCTTGGCGTGCGTGCGCCACATGTCGGCCCGCCACTGGTTCCAGTTCCGCGGCCAGGCCGAGTCCCGGCACTGCACGGCGGTGTAGACGCTGTAGCTGTTGCCCGCCGAGGGCTCCACCGCGCCGAACTTCTCGTACGCGGCGACCAGCGGCTTCGGGTCGCCCTCCACGGAGTACGCGGCGAAGGCCGTCGCGAGGTGGGGCCAGTAGCCGTTGAAGTAGCCGCCCGGCATGAAGGTGTCCTCCAGCTCCGCCGGGCCCACCTTGGCGCCCGCCGGGGCCGTGCGCAGCGCGGTGCGCATCTCGTACCAGCGGGCCTCGACCTCGGCCGGGTCGGTGCCGAGGTGGTAGGAGGAGTCGTACCGGGCCACCCAGGCCATGAAGGCCTTGTGGCGGGAGTCGAAGGCCTGGTCCTGGGCGAGGTTGTCCTCGTACCAGACCCCGGCCGGGTCGACGACGGAGTCCAGGACCAGGCGGTGCACGCGGTCGGGGTGGAGCTTGGCGTACACCGCGCCCAGGTAGGTGCCGTAGGAGTACCCGAAGTAGCTCAGCTTGTCCGCGCGCAGCGCGGTGCGCAGCACTTCGAGGTCGCGGGCCGCCGACACGGTGCCGATGTACGGGAGGACGTCGGCGTGCTTGGTCTGGCAGGACTCGGCGAAGGACTTGACCCGCTCCAGGTTGGCCCGCTCGGTCTCCTCGTCCAGCGGTACGGAGTCGGGCCGTACGGGGGTGAAGTGGCCCGCGCCGCAGTCCAGGGCGGGCTCGCTCTTGCCGACGCCGCGGGGGTCGAAGCCGATCACGTCGTACTGGGCCGCGACCTCCTTGGGCAGGGCGGAGGCGATGAACCCGGCCAGGGTCCGGCCGCTGCCGCCGGGCCCGCCGGGGTTGACCAGCAGCGGACCCTGGGAACGGGCGGCCGTGTGGGGGACCCGGGTCAGGGCGAGGGAGATCTGCCGGCCGGCCGGGCTGTCGTGGTCGAGGGGGACCTTGAGGGAGGCGCACTGGAGCGTCGGGTAGCGGGAGGTCGCGCAGTTGGACCACTTCAGCGTCTCGGCTGCCGGGGCGGCCGCTGCCGGGGCCGCGGCCGTGACGGGGCTCGCCAGGGCGGCGGCGATGGTGGACACCGCGAGCAGGACGGCGGCGCGCCGCAGGGCGGGACCGGGCTTGCTCTTCTTCGTCGGGTGCAGCATCGGGTGAAGCATGGGGCCTCCCAGCCGAGGGTTCTGGGCGGAATCGTCCCGGAACCTGCGCCCGGAAGGGGGGATTGGGGCCCCGATTGGCCCGATGTGATGACCCTTCAGTCGGTCGTACGGTCGTACGGGCGCTCAGAGCAGGCTGAGCTGGGTCGGCCCCGGCGCGGTCGCGGGCCCGTCCGGCCGCTCCGGTACGACGATCCGCCGGGCCGGTCCGCGGCCGCCTGGGCCGATGCCGAATTCGGCGGCGAGCTCGTGGACTTGGCGGGTGATCATCCGCTGGTACCAGGTGGGGGCGTACGAGCCGCCCGCGTACATCCGCTCGTACCGGGCGACCAGATGGGGGTGGTGCTCGCCCAGCCAGGCCGTGAACCACTCGCGCGCGCCGGGGCGCAGATGGAGTACCAGGGGTGTCACGGAGGTGGCGCCCGAACCGGCGACGGCCCGGACGGTGGCCCGCAGCTGCTCGGGGGAGTCGCCGAGGAAGGGGATCACCGGGGCCATCAGCACCCCGCACTCGATGCCGGCATCGGTGAGCGTGCGGACGGCCTGCAGCCGGGCGGCGGGGGAGGGGGTGCCGGGTTCGACCGTGCGCCACAGGGCGGTGTCGGTGAAGCCGACGGAGACGGAGATCCCGACGTCGGCGACGGCGGCGGCCTCCTGGATGAGGGGGAGGTCGCGGAGGATGAGCGTGCCCTTGGTCAGGATCGAGAAGGGGTTGGCCCGCTCCCGCAGCGCCTCGATGATCCCGGCCATGAGGCGGTAGCGGCCCTCGGCGCGCTGGTAGCAGTCGACGTTGGTGCCCATCGCGATGTGCGCGCCGGTCCAGCGGGGCGAGGCGAGCTCGCGGCGCACCAGCTCGGGGGCGTTGGTCTTGACGACGATCTGGGAGTCGAAGCCGATGCCCGTGTCGAGGTCGAGGTAGCCGTGCGTCTTGCGGGCGAAGCAGTACACGCAGGCGTGACTGCACCCCCGGTAGGGGTTCACCGTCCACTCGAACGGCATCCGGGAGGCGCCGGGGACCCGGTTGACGATCGACCGGGCCCGGACCTCGTGGAAGGTGATCCCGCGGAATTCGGGGGTGTCGAAAGTCCGGGTCACGACGGAGTCCGCCCCGAAGAGCGCGGCCGGACCCGTCGGGCCCGCGGTCAGGTTGTCCCAGCGCATGGTGCGCCTCCCTCGGTAGCTCGCCCCCGAGAATAGAACAAACGTTCCCATGATCGTGCGGGGCGGCCTCCGTCGGAGCCGCGGCCGGGCCGGGGAAGTCGACATCCGGGACACCCCCCGCATCTGCGTGCGCTGCCGCCCGCGACCCGGATTTGGGCGCCCGCCCCGGAGGTGGTTGGCTTCGCGGTGACGAGCGAACACAACTGCTGGAGGAACGCCATGGCGCAGGTCGAGGCCACCACGGAACGCATCATCGGGGCGGACGCGGAGACCGTGTTCGACGCGCTGGCCGACTACACCGGGACCCGGGGCAAGCTGCTGCCCGAGCACTTCAGCGAGTACGAGGTGCGCGAGGGCGGCGACGGCGAGGGCACCCTCGTCCACTGGAAGCTCCAGGCGACGAGCAAGCGGGTCCGCGACTGCCTGCTGGAGGTCACCGAGCCCACCGACGGCCAGCTCGTGGAGAAGGACCGCAACTCCTCCATGGTCACCACCTGGACGGTCACCCCCGCGGGCGAGGGCAAGTCCAAGGCCGTCGTCACCACCGTGTGGAACGGCGCGGGCGGCATCGGCGGCTTCTTCGAGCGCACCTTCGCGCCCAAGGGCCTGGCCCGGATCTACGACACCCTCCTCGCCAACCTGGCCGCCGAAGTCAAGGGCTGAGCAAGGCCGTTGCCGGTGAGGCCAGGGACCCGGCCTCACCGGATCGGGTGAAATGAGCCGGCCCGGGGCCGCGCCCGCGCCCCGGCGCGCCCAAGGCGCGGCCCCGGGGTCCCGCGAGGCCGGAAGGCTAGGGTGGGGCCCTGAGCGCTACCGACCGCCAGGGGGCCCGATGAAGATCCTCATCTCCGCCGACATGGAAGGCGCCACCGGCGTCACCTGGCCCGCCGACGTGCTGCCCGGCACCCCGCAGTGGGAACGCTGCCGGACCCTGTTCACCTCCGACGTGAACGCCGCCGTCCTCGGGTTCTACGACGCCGGGGCGGACCAGGTCCTCGTCAACGAGGCCCACTGGACCATGCGCAACCTGCTGCTGGAGAAGCTCGACGCCCGCGTCGAGATGCTGACCGGCCGCCACAAGTCCCTCTCCATGGTCGAGGGGGTCCAGCACGGCGACGTCGACGGCATCGCCTTCCTCGGCTACCACACGGGAGCCGGCGCCGAGGGCGTGCTCGCCCACACCTACCTCGCCAACTCCATCACCGGGGTCTGGGTCAACGGCACCCGCGCCAGCGAGGGCCTGCTCAACGCGCACGTGGTCGCCGAGTACGGAGTCCCGGTCGTCCTCGTCACCGGAGACGACCTGACCTGCGCCGACGCCGCCGGCTACGCCCCCGGCGCGGTGACGGTCGCCGTCAAGGACCACGTCTCGCGCTACGCCGCCGTCTGCCGCACCCCGGCCCGTACGGCCGCCGACATCCGGGCCGCCGCCAAGGAGGCCGCGGCCCTCGCCGTCCGGTACGAACCGGTGCGCGGGGGACCGTTCGCGGTGGAGGTGGAGTTCGACGCCGAGCACCTGGCGATGGCGGCCACCGTGGTGCCCGGGGTCGAACGGGCGGGTGAGCGTAGGGTCGGCTACACCAGCGGGACGATGTACGAGGGGATCCGGACCTTCAAGGCGGTCACCACGATCGTCTCGGCAGCGGTGGAGGAACAGTATGGCTGACATGTCCGAGCCGGAGACCGCGGCGCTCGACAGCGCTCGTGTCCACGGCACTCCCGGCCCCGGCGCTCCCGGCCCCGGCGCTCCCGGCCCCGGCGCCCTCGGCGCACCCGCCGGCAGCGCACCCGCCGACGGCACGCCCGTGGACCGGGTGGCGCTCGACGAGGCCGTCGAGTTCACCTCCGGCCTGATCCGCATCGACACCACCAACCGCGGCGGCGGCGACTGCCGGGAACGCCCGGCCGCCGAGTACGTCGCCGAGCGGCTCGCGGACATCGGGCTGGAGCCCGCGCTGCTGGAGCGGACCCCGGGGCGCACCAACGTGGTGGCCCGGATCGCGGGCACCGACCCCACCGCCCCCGCCCTCCTGGTCCACGGCCACCTCGACGTGGTCCCCGCCGAGGCCGCCGACTGGAGCGTGGACCCCTTCTCGGGCGAGGTCCGCGACGGGGTGGTCTGGGGCCGCGGCGCCGTCGACATGAAGAACATGGACGCGATGGTGCTGGCCGTCGTACGGGCCTGGGCGCGGGCGGGTGTGCGGCCCCGCCGGGACATCGTGATCGCCTACACCGCCGACGAGGAGGACAGCGCGATCGACGGCTCGGGCTTCCTCGCCGACCACCACCCCGAGCTCTTCGAAGGCTGCACGGAGGGCATCAGCGAGTCCGGCGCCTTCACCGTGCACGCCGGGCCCGGTCAGGCCCTCTACCCGATCGCCGCCGGTGAACGCGGCACCGCCTGGCTGAAGCTCACCGCGACCGGCACCGCCGGGCACGGCTCCAAGCCCAACCGGGCCAACGCGGTCAGCCGGCTCGCCGCCGCCGTCGCGCGCATCGGCGAGCACGACTGGCCGGTCCGGCTCACCGACACGGTCGCCGCCTGCATCACCGAACTCGCCGCCCTCCAGGGGATGCCGGTCGATCCGCGGGCCCCCGGATTCCAGCTCGACCAGATCCTCAACAAGCTCGGCCCGGCCGGCGCCCTCGTCGAGGCGACCGTCCGCAACAGCGCCAACCCGACCATGCTCAGCGCCGGTTACAAGCTCAACGTCATCCCCGGCACCGCCACCGCCTACGTGGACGGCCGGATGCTGCCCGGCGGCGAGGCCGAGTTCATCGCCACCCTCGACGAGCTCACCGGCCCCGACGTGCACTGGGAGTTCCACCACCGGGAAGTGGCCCTCGAAGCCCCCGTGGACGGGCGGACGTACGGGATCCTGCGCGAGTCCGTCGAGGCCTTCGATCCCGAGGGCCATGTGGTGCCCTTCTGCATGGCGGGCGGCACCGACGCCAAGCAGTTCTCCCGGCTCGGCATCACCGGCTACGGCTTCTCCCCGCTCAAGCTGCCGCCCGGCTTCGACTACTGGTCCCTCTTCCACGGAGTCGACGAGCGGGTGCCCGTCGACGCCCTGCACTTCGGGGTCCGCGTCCTCGACCGAGCCATGCGCGCGCTGTGATGCCCTCGCGCGGCGACGGGACCGCCCCCTACGGCAGTTGGCCCTCGCCGATCGGCGCCGCGCTCGCCGCCTCCCTCGACGGGAGGCCGGAGTACGTCGGCGCGGTCGGGTCCGAGGTGTGGTGGACGGTGCCCCGGCCGGCCGAAGGCGGCCGCCGCGCCCTGGTCCGCAGACCCGCGGACGGCGGGCCCGCCGTCTGTGCGCTGCCCGCGCCGTGGAACGTGCGCAGCCGGGTCACCGAGTACGGCGGACTGCCCTGGGTGGGCACCGAACGCCCCCTGGGCGGACCGCTGGTGGTGTTCGTCCACTTCCCCGATCAGCGGCTGTACGCGTACGAGCCGGACGCGCCCGGCAGCCCCGCGCCGCGGGCCCTGACCCCCGTCTCGGCGGTCGGCGGCGGGCTGCGCTGGGCCGACCCGGTGCTGCGCGAGGGTGAAGTCTGGTGCGTGCTGGAGGAGTTCACCGGGACCGCGCCGACCGATGTGCGCCGGGTGCTGGCCGCCGTACCGCTGGACGGCTCGGCTGCGGAAGACCGTTCCCTGGTAAGGGAGTTGACCGACGACCGGTACCGGTTCACCACCGGGCCCCGGCTCTCCCCCGACGGGCGGCAGGCGGCCTGGCTGGTGTGGGACCACCCCCGGATGCCGTGGGACGGCACCGAGCTCAGGCTCGCCGAGGTCACCGCGGACGGCCGCCTCGCGGAGCCCCGTACCGTGCTCGGCGGACCCGAGGAGGCCGTCGCCCAGGCCGAGTGGACCACCGGCGGACACCTCCTCGCGGTGAGCGACCGGGGCGGCTGGTGGAACCCGTACCGGGTGGACCGTGAGACGGGCGAGGCTGTCAACCTGTGCCCCCGGGAAGAGGAGTTCGGCGGACCGCTGTGGAAGCCCGGACTGCGCTGGATCGCGGCGCTCCCCGACGGGCTCGTCGCCGTCCTGCACGGCCGGGGCTCCTCGGTGCTCGGCGTGCTCGACCCGGAGAGCGGGGACCTGGTCGACGCGGCCGGTCCGTGGACGGCCTGGCAGCCCACGCTCGCCGTCACCGGCGGCCGGGTCTACGGGGTCGCCGCCAGCCCGCGCAGCGGGTACGAGGTGGTGGAGCTGGACACGGCCACCGGCCACGCCCGGGTCGTGGGCGGCCGGACCTCCGGCGGAACGGGACCGGACGGTGGAACGGGGCGGGACGGCGCACCGGTACCGGACGGCGGAACGGGACCGGACGGCGGAACGGTACCGGGCGGCGCACCTGTACCGGCCGACCGGGAGGACCCCGCGTACTACCCGGAGCCGCAGAGCCGGACCTTCTTCGGCCGGGGCGGCCGGGAGATCCACGCCCACGTCTACCCGCCGCACCACCCCCTGCTGCGCGCCCGGGCCGACGAACTGCCCCCGTACGTGGTGTGGGCGCACGGCGGCCCCACCGACCACGTACCGCCCGTGCTCGACCTGCACATCGCCTACTTCACCTCGCGCGGTATCGGCGTAGTCGAGGTCAACTACGGAGGCTCCACGGGCTACGGGCGCGCCTACCGGGAACGGCTGCGCGAACAGTGGGGCGTCGTCGACGTCGAGGACTGCGCCGCCGTGGCGCGGTCCCTGGCCGCGGAGGGCACCGCCGACCCGGACCGGCTCGCGATCCGGGGCGGCAGCGCGGGCGGCTGGACGGCCGCGGCCTCGCTGGCCGCCACCGACCTGTACGCGTGCGCGGCGATCATCTACCCGGTCCTGGACCTGACCGGTTTCGCCGCCGAGACCCACGACCTGGAGTCCCGCTACGTCGACGGCCTCGCCGGCCCCCCGCAGACCCTGGCCCTGCTCAGCCGCGAGCGCTCCCCGGTGGCCCGCGCCGAGGAGATCACCGCGCCCTTCGTCCTGCTCCAGGGCCTGGACGACCCGGTCTGCCCGCCCGCACAGGCGGAGCGGCTGCTGGCCGCGATGCGCGGGCGCGGGGTGCCCCACGCCTACGTGGCCTTCGAGGGCGAGGGCCACGGCTTCCGGCGCGCGGACACGATGGTCCGGGCCCTGGAGGCGGAGCTGTCGCTGTACGCGCAGGTGTTCGGGTTCGAGCGGCCGGACATCCCCCGTTTGGCCCTGTCCGACTGAGTCCCCGGGACGCCGCGGCCGGACGATGGGAGCATGAGCTCTCCCACGTCCAAGAGCCGCGGCAAGGGTCGCGGGCAGATCACCCCGGGCCGCGCGGGCATCGCAGCGCTCGCGTTGCTCACCCTGGTGTTCATCTTCGAGAACACCCGCCCCACCAAGATCCGGCTGCTGATCCCCCAGGTGACGATGCCGCTCTACGTCGCCCTGCTGATCGCCGCCGTGCTCGGCGGGCTGTGCGGCGCGTACCTCGCCCGACGGCGCAAGTAGCCGGACCGGTACGGGTACCGGCCGCTCCCGCCCCGGCCCGGCGGTCAGCCCGGGTGGATCCAGACGCGCAGCGGGCCGATGGCGGTGAAGCCGTGGCGCAGCGCCGTGTCGAGGTCGTCCCCCGACTCGTAGCCGACGAGCGCGAGGCCCGGCCAGAGCGAGGCGGTCAGGGTCAGCGCCCCCGTCCAGGCCTCGTCGTCCGGGGTGCCGTCGGCGCTGAACACGTTGGATATGCCGACCACTTCGCCGGTGCGGTTGACGGCGGCCCCGGCGAGGATCCGGCCCTCGGTGTCCCGCCCCGCGAGGAAGGCGATCTCCCCGGCGCCTTCCGCGGCGGTGCCTGCCGTGCCCTCGGTGCCTTCCGCCGCCCCGTCGAGCAGCCCCGGGTGGAACAGTCCGGTGCTCTCCTCGCCGTCCCAGGCGGTCTCCCACGCCTCCAGCTCCGCGGGGCCGGAGATCCGGCTCCACTCCAGGGCCGGGGCGGCGCCGGGAGCGGAGGCCGGGCGGTGGATCCACTGCGCGCCGAACAGCACCTCGAAGCCGGCCGGAGCCAGGTCGAGCGCGGCGAAGCTGTCCTTGACGGAGGCGTGCGGCGCACCGGTGTCGATCCCGGCGAGCAGGGCGGCCGCATCGGTGTCCCGGGTGAGGGTCACGGCGTCCGGGTAGTAGAGCGGGGTCCGCCGCGGGCTGCTCCAGGCCTGGGCGGTGAAGCTGCCGCCGCGGCTGACCGCGGCGCACCACGCGGCGTTGTTGTACGCGGCCGCGCGGAGCAGCTCTTCGAGCTCTTCGGTGTTCGGGGTGATGATCACCTCGGGATCCTGCCACACCCCCTAGGGGGTGTCTTGTCGATCAGGCCGGGCTCGCGGGGCCTGGCACCGCGCCTCGCCGCGTTGTCGTCACTCGCCGACGCTCCGCGTCGACTCCCTCCTCCGCCTTGCGATCCACGGCACCAGACCCCGCTCCCTGACCC
>NZ_JBITDL010000058.1:0-25315 GCF_044454225.1 Streptomyces sp. NPDC051563 | reverse complement strand
CCCCCCCCCCCCCCCCCCCCCCCCCCCCCCCCCCCCCCCCCCCCCCCCCCCCCCCCCCCCCCCCCCCCCCCCCCCCCCCCCCCCCCCCCCCCACCCCCCGCAGCAAGCCCGTGCCCCGGCACACCCCAGCCCCGCCGGCTCTTGAGGCGCAGGGGCCCGGGGACAGAGTCCCCGGGCCCCCAGGAGGGATCAGGCCGCAGCCGCGTCCGCCGCCTGGGCGCGCAGCGCGCGCTCCACGCCCGCGCGGGACTCCGAGACCAGGCGGCGCAGGGCCGCGTTCGGCTCGGCCGAGGCCAGCCAGGCGTCCGTCGCCGCGAGGGTCTGCGCGGAGACCTGGAGGGACGGGTAGAGCCCCACCGCGATCTGCTGGGCGATCTCGTGGCTGCGGGTCTCCCAGACCTCCTTGACCGCCGCGAAGTACTTCGCCGTGTACGGGGCGAGGAGCTCGCGCTGGTCGGTCTGGACGAAGCCCCCGATCACCGCCTCCTGCACCGCGTTCGGGAGCGAGTCGCCCTCGACGACCGAGGCCCACGCCTCCGCCTTGGCCTCCGCCGTCGGACGCGCCGCGCGGGCGGTCGCCGCGTGTCGCTCGCCCGCCGCGGTCCTGTCCCGCTCCAGCTCCGCCGCGATGGCCGGCTCGTCCGCGACGCCCGTGGCGACCAGGCGCTCCAGGAACGCCCAGCGCAGGTCGGTGTCCACGGCCAGGCCCTTGACCTCGGCCGAGCCGTCCAGCAGCGCCGCCAGGTAGGTCAGCTGCTCCTCGGTGCGGGCCGTCGCCGCGAAGGCGCGGGCCCACGCCAGCTGGTGGTCGCTGCCCGGCTCCGCCGCGCGCAGGTGCTCCAGCGCGGCATCCGTCCAGACGGCCAGGCCCTGGTCGCGCCACGCCGGGTCGGCGTACAGCTCCACGGCCAGCTTGACCTGGCGGTGCAGCGACTGGACGACGCCGATGTCCGACTCCTTGCCGATGCCCGACAGGACGAGGGCGAGGTAGTCGCGGGTGGCCAGCTCGCCGTCGCGGGTCATGTCCCAGGCCGAGGCCCAGCAGAGGGCGCGCGGCAGCGACTCGGTGAAGTCGCCCAGGTGCGCGGTGACGTTGGCGAGGGACACCTCGTCGAGGCGGACCTTGGCGTACGACAGGTCGTCGTCGTTCAGCAGGACCACGGCCGGGCGGGCGCGGCCCACGAGCTCCGGTACGGCCGTCAGGGCCCCGTCGATGTCCAGCTCGATGCGGTCGGTGCGCACCAGCTTGCCGTCGGCCAGGTCGTAGAGGCCGACCGCGATGCGGTGCGGGCGCAGGACCGGCTCGCCCTTGGCGCCGGCGGGCAGCGCGGGGGCCTCCTGGCGGACGGCGAAGGCGGTGATGGCGCCGGAGGCGTCCGTCTCGATCTCCGGGCGCAGGATGTTGATGCCGGCCGTCTCCAGCCATGCCTTCGACCAGGCGGTCAGATCGCGGCCGGAGGTCTCCTCCAGGGCGCCGAGCAGGTCCGACAGGCGGGTGTTCCCGAAGGCGTGCGCCTTGAAGTACGCCTGCACGCCCTTGAAGAAGGCGTCCTGGCCGACGTAGGCCACGAGCTGCTTGAGCACCGAGGCGCCCTTGGCGTACGTGATGCCGTCGAAGTTGACCAGGACGTCGTCCAGGTCACGGATGTCGGCCATGATCGGGTGCGTGGAGGGCAGCTGGTCCTGCCGGTACGCCCAGGTCTTCATGGAGTTGGCGAAGGAGGTCCACGCGTGCGGCCACTTCGAGCCCTCCGCGTAGGCCTGGCAGGCGATGGAGGTGTAGGTGGCGAACGACTCGTTCAGCCACAGGTCGTTCCACCACTCCATGGTGACGAGGTCGCCGAACCACATGTGGGCGAGCTCGTGCAGGATCGTCTCGGCGCGCGTCTCGTACGCCGCGTCCGTCACCTTCGAGCGGAAGACGTACTGGTCGCGGATGGTGACCGCGCCCGCGTTCTCCATCGCGCCCGCGTTGAACTCTGGCACGAAGAGCTGGTCGTACTTCGCGAAGGGGTAGTCGTAGGCGAACTTCTCCTGGAACCAGGTGAAGCCCTGCCGGGTCACGTCGAAGATCGCGTCGGCGTCGAGGAACTCGGCGAGCGAGGGGCGGCAGTAGATGCCGAGCGGGACGGACTGCCCGTCCGCGCCCTCGTAGGAGCTGTGCACCGCGTGGTACGGGCCGACGATCAGGGCCGTGATGTACGTGGAGATGCGCGGGGTGGGCTCGAAGCGCCAGACGTTGTCGGCGGGAGCCGCGGGCGTCGGGGAGTTCGAGATGACCGTCCAGCCCGCGGGGGCCGTCACGGTGAACCGGAACGTCGCCTTCAGGTCGGGCTGCTCGAAGCTGGCGAACACCCGGCGCGCGTCGGGGACCTCGAACTGGGTGTACAGGTACGCCTGCTCGTCGACCGGGTCGACGAAGCGGTGCAGACCCTCACCGGTGTTGGTGTAGGCGCAGTCGGCGACGACGCGGAGCTCGTTGGCCCCTGCGGCGAGGTGCGCCAGCGCGATCCGGGAATCCCGGAAGACGGCGGCGACGTCGAGGGCCTTGCCGTTGAGGACGACCTCGTGCACGGCCGGGGCGACCAGGTCGATGAAGGTCTCGGCGCCGGCCTCGGCGGACTCGAAGCGCACGGTGGTCACGGAGGGGTAGGTGCCACCCTCCTGCGCGCCGCTGAGATCGAGCTCGATCTCGTACGAGTCGACAGTGAGCAGCTTTGCGCGCTGCTGAGCCTCTTCACGGGTCAGATTCGTGCCTGGCACGCGGTCATCTCCTTCGATGGTGACGTTCCGGCCCATCCTTCCACGCGGGCCGGGCCACCGCGCCGGAGTAATCCACGGGCGAAACTCGACGTCCGATTTCCGCCAGCTCCGACCGGTCCGACGGGAGCACCCTGGACCCCATGACCACCCACACCGTGCTCGCCATCGCCCCTCCCGTCCTGGCCGGCCTGCGTTCCCGCGACGACGCCGGGCGGCCCGCCGCCCCCTACGAGGACCCGGAGGGCGGCGCCCCGCTGCGCTGCTGCCTGCGCCGCAGCGTCCCCGGCGAACGGATCGCCCTCGTCGCGTACGCCCCGCTGCGCCGCTGGGCCGCCGAGACCGGCGCCGACCCGGGGGCCTACGACGAGCAGGGCCCGGTGTTCATCCACGCGGCGGACTGCGGCGGACCGGCCCCGGAGGCCGGCCTGCCCTTCGCGCACCCCGGCGCCCTGCGCACGGCCCGCCGCTACGACGCCGCGGGCCGCATCCTCGGCGGGCGGGTGCTCGACCTCGCCGAGGATCCGGACGCGGTGGTCGGGCAGGCGCTGACGGAGGCCTTCGAGGACCCGCGGACCGCGCTCGTCCACGTCCGCGCGGCCGAGTTCGGCTGCTACCTCTTCGAGGTCCGTCGGGCTTAGCCGCACCCCGGGCCGGGGCGGGGGCCGGGGCCGGGAACGCCGGAGGGCGGCACCGTCACGGTGCCGCCCTCCGCCGGTGCGCACGGTGCGCGCGGGATCAGCCGCGCAGCTCCTCGGCGACCAGCTCCGCGATCTGGACCGCGTTCAGCGCGGCGCCCTTGCGGAGGTTGTCGTTCGAGAGGAACAGCGCGAGGCCGTTCTCGGTGGTCTCGTCGACGCGGATGCGGCCCACGTACGAGGCGTCCTTGCCGGCGGCCTGCAGCGGGGTCGGGATCTCCGAGAGCTCGACGCCCGGGGCGTCCCCCAGCAGCTCGTAGGCGCGCTCGACGCTCAGCGGGCGGGTGAAGCGGAGGTTGACCTGGAGGGAGTGCCCGGCGAAGACCGGTACGCGCACGCAGGTGCCGGAGACCTTGAGCTCCGGGATCTCCAGGATCTTGCGGGACTCGTTGCGGAGCTTCTGCTCCTCGTCGGTCTCGAAGGAGCCGTCGTCGACGATCGAGCCCGCGAGCGGGATCACGTTGTAGGCGATCGGACGCTTGTAGACGGCGGGCTCGGGGAACTCCACCGCGTCGCCGTCGAAGGTCAGCCGGTCCGCGGTCTCGGCGACCGCCGAGGCCTGGCCCTTGAGCTCGGCTACGCCCGCCAGGCCCGAGCCGGACACGGCCTGGTAGGTGGTGGCGATCAGCGCGGTCAGACCGGCCTCGTCGTGCAGGGGGCGCAGCACCGGCATCGCGGCCATGGTGGTGCAGTTCGGGTTCGCGATGATGCCCTTGGGGCGGTTCTTGATCGCGTGCGGGTTGACCTCGGAGACGACGAGGGGGACCTCGGGGTCGCGGCGCCAGGCCGAGGAGTTGTCGATCACGACGGCGCCCTGCGAGGCGACCTTCTCGGCGAGGGCCTTGGAGGTGGCGCCGCCCGCGGAGAAGAGCACGATGTCCAGGCCGGAGTAGTCGGCCGTGGAGGCGTCCTCGATGGTGATCTCCCGGCCCTCCCATTCGAGGGTGGAGCCGGCTGAGCGGGCCGAGGCGAACAGCCGCAGCTCGTCCACCGGGAACTTGCGCTCGGCGAGGATGCCGCGCATGACTCCGCCGACCTGTCCGGTGGCTCCGACGATTCCGACCCTCACGGTGACTCCTCTTGGTACGTACGACGCGGGCGCGCGTGAAGCCATCATGCGTTCGACCCCACGAGCCTTGTCCAATCCATTGTCCGAGGAGCGGACGGTGTTCTGTGTGTGAACCCCGGTGACAACTCCGTGGCGTCCGTGTTGCACCGCCGCGCGGCGGGTGTTTGGCCTGGTCGGAGCCGGTTACGGTCCCGTGTGTCGCGTCCGCAATCCGGACGTCCGTTCCGCACTTCGAACTCGGGGAGAATCACCGTGCGCGCCATCCGCCACCGCCGCCGGTCCATACCGGCGCTCGCCGCCCTCGCGGCCGCCACCGTCGCCGCACCCGTCCTGCTCGCCGCCACCCCGGCCGCCGCCCACCCGCGCGAGGGCCGCCTCGCCCGGGAGCTGGTGGAGGAGGTCACCGCCCGCGGGGCCTACCGCCACCTGGCGAAGTTCCAGCAGATCGCCGACGCCAACGGCGGCAACCGCGCCGCCGGCACGCCCGGCCACGCGGCCTCCGCCGCCTACGTCCACGACACGCTGAAGAAGGCCGGGTACGAGGTCTCGTACCAGGACTTCGACATCTACGACGCGCACACGAAGACGGAGAAGACCACCGTCCTCGGCGGCGCGGACCCCCGTGAGCTGGCCACGGCCGCCTTCACCTTCACGAAGTCCACCCCGGCCGGCGGCCTGACCGCACCGCTGGCCCTCGCCCGGGTCGACGAGACCCCGGGATGCGACGCCGCCGACTATCCGGCCGGGGCCTTCACCGGGAAGATCGCCCTGGTCAAGCGCGGCACCTGCACCTTCGTGGAGAAGCAGCGGGCGGCCGCCGAGGCGGGCGCCCTTGGTGTGATCGTCTACAACCACAGCGGGACCACCCCGGTCCGCGGCTCCTTCTCCTCGCCCGCCGAGGGGATCATCCCGAGCGCCGGGATCACCCTCGCCGACGGCGAGGCGCTGACCGCGGCCGCCGCGAAGGGCGAGGTGACCGTGCGCCTGGACCAGGAGCACCTGAAGAAGACCACGCGCAACGTGATCGCCGAGACCCGCGGCGGCCGCGCCGACCGCGTGGTCACCGTCGGCTCCCACCTGGACTCGGTCCCCGAGGGCCCGGGCATCAACGACAACGGCTCCGGCTCGGCCGGCCTGCTGGAGGTGGCCCTCAAGCTCGCGGACGAGGGAGCCAACAAGAAGGGCAAGGGCAAGCAGACTGCCAACAAGGTCCGCTTCGCCTGGTGGTCGGCGGAGGAGCTCGGCCTGCTGGGCTCCGAGCACTACGTGGCGCAGCTGTCCGAGCCGCAGAAGAAGAACATCGCGCTCTACCTGAACTTCGACATGATCGCCTCGCCGAACCCGGCGCAGTTCGTCTACGACGGCGACGACTCGGACAAGACAGGCGAGGGCGCCGGACCGGCCGGCTCGGCGCAGATCGAGGCGCTGATCAACGGCTTCCTCGACAAGAAGCACAAGCCGCACGAGGGCAGCGACTTCGACGGCCGCTCCGACTACGGCCCCTTCATCGCGAACGGCATCCCGGCGGGCGGCACCTTCACCGGGGCCGAGGGCGTCAAGACGCCGGAGCAGGCCGAGCGGTACGGCGGCACGGCCGGGGCCCGTACGACCCGAACTACCACGGGGCGGGGGACACCCTGAAGAACATCGACCTGAAGGCCTTCGACACCAACCTGGACGTGATCGCCCACGCGGTGGGCACGTACGCCCAGGACCTGAGCTCGCTGGGCAGGTAGTCCGCGCCCGAGGGGGCGGCCGGCGGGGGGACGCCGGCGGGGGGAAGCCCGAGGGGGAGACGACGGGGGAAACGGGCGGGGGCGGTGCTCTGACGAGCACCGCCCCCGCTGTGTTCAGGCCGCTACCGGGTTACGGCAGGACCTTCTCGATCTGCACGCTGCCGGTGCCGGCGGCGGTGCCGCGGGCGTTGAGCAGCTTGACCTCGCCGAAGAACTGGCGGCCTTCCGGAGCCGCGCTGTTGACCAGCACGTTCGCGGAGACGGTCGCCGAGGCGCCGTTGGCGAGGTTGACCGCGGCGGCCTCGTCGACCTGGACGGTGCCCAGGGCGGCCGAGTAGTAGACGTCGCGGTAGTCGTACGTGGTGGAGCCGGACGGGATCGCGTAGCCGAACACCTCGATGGTGTAGGTGCCCGCGGCCGGATTGACGAGGCTCACGGCCTCCTCGGAGTCGCCGTCGGCGGAGGAGGCGACCTTGACGCCGTCCTTGTACACGTCCAGGTCGAGGTCGGCGGCGGTGTCGGACACCTTGCCGATCGCGATGTCGAGGCGGGAGACGCCCTCGCCGATCGTGACCTCGGTGGTCTGGGTCTCACCGGCGGCGATGGTCGGCTTGGCGACCTTCGCGGAACCGAGCGGACCGCCCTGGAGCTTGCCGCCGGAGATGGCGGCCCCGTCGTTCTTCACGGTCCACTGGACCGGCGCCGGGGTGCCCTGCTTGACCTCGGGCAGGACCTTGACCGCGGGGTCGAAGGCCGCGCCGAGCACGGAGACGTCCAGCTTGAACGGGTTGTCGAGCAGCGGCGAGGTACGGCGCGACTCGACCTCGATCTCCCAGACGCCCGGCTGCGGGTTCGGGTACGAACGCAGGTCGGGACGGCACTGGTTGGCCGGGTTGTCGTAGTTCGGGTAGCACTGGGTCGTCGCGCTGTCCTCGACGCCCACACCGTACGGGTGGATCGAGATGAAGCGCGTCTGGCTGCCCGGCTTCAGACCGCCGAGGGCGACCTCAAGGGTCTTGGCGCCCGCCGGGACGGTCACGAAGTACGACTTGTGGCTGTTGCGCTGCACGGACGAGGTGTCCGAGTAGCTGAACGCGGGCTTCGCCAGCGGGGTCGAGACGACGACCGTGGAGAGGATCTGCTTGTCGATGCCCTCGGTGAAGGGGTCGTCGAGCTGCAGGATGCCGCTGTGGACGCCGGCGGTCTTGGCCTTGGCCTCGACCTTGATGGTGACGGGCTTGTTCAGGGGCAGGGTGACGTAGTCGTAGCCGCCGATGACCTTGAACGTGCCGTCGTCGTTGCGCCAGCTCAGCTGGTGCGGGGTGCCGTACTTGACGCCCGTGGTGCGGGTGACGACGACGTCGTAGACCTTCTTCTGGCCGACCTTCAGGCCGCCCTCTCGGTCGTAGACGCCGGTGCCGAAGCCCGGGGTCTTCAGGAACTGGTCGATCGCGGTGTCGACCGGGGCCTTGACCGTGAACTCGTTGGCCTTGGCGCCGCGCTGGATGGACTCCCACGCGCCGGGGATGTTGATCAGGCCCGCGCCCTGGGCGTGCGCCGGAACGTCATCGATCTTCTTCGCACTGCTGGTGAGCGCGATGCGCAGGGCCGCCGGGGTGAGGGCGATCTTCTGCTGCTTGGCGGCCGAGATCAGCAGGGCGCTGGCGCCCGCCGCCTGCGGCGAGGACATCGAGGTGCCCTGGAGCATGCCGTAACCGGCCGGCAGGTTGTAGCCGGCCTCCTTCACCGGTGCACCGGGCAGCCAGGTCTGGATGGAGTTGATCGACGCGCCGGGGGCGGTGATCGTCGGCGTGAACCCACCGTCCTCGCGCGGACCGCGGGAGGAGAAGGGGAACATGTTGTACTTCTTGGTCACGCCGGAGCCGTAGTTGGCCGCCCAGGTCTCCTTGGAGACCGCCGCACCCACGGAGATGACCTTGTCCGCGAGGCCGGGGTCGCCGATGGTGTTGATGCCGGGGCCCTCGTTGCCCGCCGAGATGACGAGCTGGACACCGTAGGTGTCGATGAGGTTCTTGTAGAGCTCGGCGCGCGCGTTGTTGCCGTCGTTCAGGGCCGGCAGGCCGCCGATCGACATGTTGACGATGTCCACACCGCGGTTGACGACGAGGTCGATCATGCCCTCGGTCAGCGCGATGTTGGTGCAGCCGCCGGACCAGGAGCAGGCGCGCGAGGAGACGATCTTGGCGCCGGGCGCCTCGCCGTTCATCGCGCCGCCGAACAGGCCGTTCGCGGAGGTGATGCCCGCGACGTGGGTGCCGTGCTCGGACTCGATGATGCCGACGTTGACGAAGTCGGCCTTCTTGCCGATCCAGTCACCGCCCAGCGGGTCCATCGGGACGTCCTTGCGGATCTCGATCACGAACGGGATGCGCTCGGCGACCTCGGTCGCCGGGTTGTCCGTGCCGAAGTAGCCGATCTGGTAGCCGTCCTTGTACGGCTTCATCGGCTCGTTGTTCGTGAAGTCGTTGTCCTGGTCGGTGTCGACGCGGACGGTCCCGGCGACCGGGTCGTAGAGCAGGCCGAACCGGTCGGTGGTGTCCCCGTCCCGGTTGACGTCGCCCTTCATGTCACCGGTGGCGGTGATCGACTCGGTGAAGCGGCTCCACTGGAACGAGCCCTCGGGAGCCTTCCAGGTCCCGCCGCCCGCGGTGAAGGTGCCACCGGTGACCGGGGTGATCTGCGCCCGCCAGGTGGCGTCGGCGTCGGCCAGCGGGTCGGTCGCGGTGACCCAGTCGACGATCTTGCGCTCGCCGGTGGTGGTCTTCTGGAGCGCGGGGTGACCGAGGTCGACGCCCGAGTCCAGGATGCCGATGGTCACGCCGCGGCCGTCGGCCTTGGGGTTCTTCTTGAGGAAGTCCAGCGCACCCGTCTCGAAGGACGGGTTGTACGGGTTCTTCGCCGGGGTGTTCTTGTCCGGCCCCGGGTACGTCTCGGCGGTCTTCTTCGCCGTCCCGGTCTCGCGGCCCGCGTCCGGACGGGGGTCCGGCAGCTGGATCTCGTGGCGCAGGTCGATGCCGTGCACGGCGGACAGCTTGGCGGCCGCCTTCAGCGCGGCCTCCGCCTTGTCGGTCGGCAGGGTGGCCCGCACGTAGCCGAGCTTGTCGTACGTCTGGCCCACCGAGGCGCCCTGGACGTCGTCGAGCTGCTTGGCCACCTGCTGGGTCTCGCCGGGGGCGGTCGCGACCATGACCGTGACGGTCTTCTCGCCCTTGGTCTTGGCTTCCTGGAGCAGTTCGGCGTCGGCCGAGCCGAGCTTCTCCTCGGCCGACTTCACCGCGGGGCTGGACGCGGGGGTGTTCGAGCCGGTCGCCGCGAAGACGGGCATGGCGCCGGTGGCCGCGAGGGCGGCCACCAGGCCGGCCGCGGCCGCGACGCGCGCGGCGCGTCGGGCCCCGGATATGGAGCTGGGGGAGTCGAGGGTCATCAGCATCCCTGGCTAAGTGAAAGGTACGGTCCGGATTTCGGTGCCGGATGACCGGTCAGCCTCGCGTAAGTGACAGCTCTTTGGGGAGAGTTGTCACGGACCGATACCTGCCGTGGCGGACTCCCGCCAGCTCAGGGCATACGCCAGAAGGCTCGTACCGGACCGAACCGGTGCGAACCTTCTGGGGTGAACATGGATTTGTAGACTTCCCGACCGTGCGTCAGGGGTGGGGCGGACCCCGGTCTCAGATCAGGTGTGACAACTTCCCGGCGCTCAGCGCTCGCGCGTGCGCGCGTAGTGGCGGGATGCTTTCGCCCGGTTTCCGCAGGCGGCCATCGAGCACCAGCGGCGGGTGCCGTTGCGCGAGGTGTCGTGGAAGCGCAGTACGCAGGTCTCGGAGGCGCACGTGCGGATCCGGCCGGGTCCGGAGCCCAGCAGCTCCAGGTAGTCGCGGGCGGCCGTCCAGGCCGGACCCCAGGCCGGATCGTCGAACTCCGTGCGTTCGCCCGGTCCTTCGGCGGTCAGGGTCGCCCGGATCCGCCCGTGTTCCAGGACGGCGTCGACCAGGGCGCGGGCGCTCTCGTCGGCCGGGTCCGCGACCGCGCGGGCCAGCGACTCGCGGGCGGTGAGCAGGTGGACCAGGGTCGCGGGGTCGGCGCGGAAGCGGCCGGCCAGGCCGGTGCTCTCCAGCCAGACCGCGAGCCCCTCGACGCGGGTGAGGCCGAAGGCCCCGGCGAAGAGGTCGACGGGTTCGCCGTCCTGGACCCACCGGGTGTTCAGCAGGTCCAGGGCCACCGGTTCCCCGGTCAGGGGTCGGGGATCCGCCGTCTTGTCGGCCGCCGTCATGTCCGCCTCCTCGTGGCACTAACCCCTCAAGACTACGTGAGCGGTTGACTCCTCCGGCTCTAACCTTTAATCTCGATTTAGAAGGTTAGAAATGTGAATGGTTTCCGGGAAGGAACCGTTGTGACGACCGTCATCAGCAAGCTGCGCACCGGCCACGTGGGCCTCAACGTCACGGATCTCGACCGGTCGCTCGTCTTCTACCGCGACGGACTCGGCTTCGAGCTGCTCGGCGAGGGCAAGGAGGAGGAACGGCGCTTCGCCTTCCTCGGCCAGGACGGCGAGCTCGTGCTCACCCTGTGGCAGCAGGCGGAGGGGGCCTACGCGCCCGCCGCGGCCGGACTGCACCACCTCGCGCTCTCCGCGGACGCCATCGAGGAGGTCCGGGCGTACGAGGAGCGGCTGCGCGCGCTGGGCGTCGACTTCGCCTACGAAGGGATCGTCGCCCACGGCGAAGGGGCGGCCTCCGGCGGGATCTTCTTCCACGACCCCGACGGGATCCGTCTGGAGATCTCCGTGCCGAGCGGCGCCGAGGGCGCCGAGGCTCCCACCACAGGGGCCCCGACCTGCGGGTTCTTCTAATGTCCGGGTACCACTGGGGCTCGCTGGCCGTCCAGGAGCGGGTGGGTGTCCGCGAGCAGGCCGTGCACGTCGGGCAGTCCGTCACCCCGCACATCAAGGAGGTGGCGGCGGCCTTCCTGGGGCTGCAGCCCCACCTGGTCGTCGGCGCCGCCGATCCGGGAGGCCTGCTCTGGGCCTCACTGCTGACCGGCGCCCCCGGTTTTGTCCGGGCCACCGGGCCGGACCGGATCGCGGTCAAGGGCGGGATCCCCGAGGGCGATCCGCTGACCGAGGCGCTGGCCACCGCCGGAACCCGGGTCGGAACCATCTCCCTCGACCCGCGCACCCGGCGCCGGATGCGGCTGGGCGGAACCCTGGAGGTCACCCCCGGCGGCTTCGCGCTGGTGGCCGAACGGGTCTTCGCCAACTGCCCCAAGTACCTCCAGAAGCGGCAGCCTGTCCAGCTCGCCGCCGAAGGAGCCGGTGTCGTGCGGCGCGGGGACGCGCTCACCCCCGACCAGGAACGGGCCGTCCGCGCCGCCGACACCTTCTTCGTCGCCACCTCCGCGGGGGCGGACGGGGCCGACGCGAGCCACCGGGGCGGAATGCCGGGCTTCGTCGAGGTGCTGTCCCCGACCGAACTGGCCTGGCCGGACTACGCGGGCAACGCCATGTTCCTCACCCTGGGGAACCTGCTGGCGGACCCGCGGGCCGGGCTGCTGTTCCCGGACTGGGAGAGCGGGGCGCTGCTCCAGCTCAGCGGGCGGGCGGAACCGGAGTTCGGGGCGGGCGGGGAGCGGCGGGTCCGCTTCCGGATCGAGTCGGTGGTGGAGAGCGTGCACCCGGGGCGGCTGCTGTGGAGCGCCCCGGAGTACTCGCCGGCCAATCCGGCGCTCCCCGCGCCGCCTTGGCAGCCTGCGGCGTAGGGGCTGCGGCAGCCTGGGGTCCTTCGGCCGGGCCCTCACTTGGGCAGGACCACGAGGTAGGAGGCGGGCTCGCGGTCGGCGGCCGCCGTCAGGGCGGTCCGTACGACCGCCGCCTGCTGCTCGGGCCAGTCGCGGAGCTTGCGCGGGGTGATGTGCAGGACCGTGATCCCGCACCGCTCCAGGGTCTCCCGCTTGCGGACCGACTCCGACCACGCCTCGTCCTCGCCCTGGCGCGGGGCACGGGTGTCGATCTCCACGGCCACCGCCTGCTCCGGCCAGTACGCGTCCACCCCGCCCAGGTGCGGGCCGCCGGGCAGCCGCAGGTCCACGTTCCAGACGGGCTCGGGGAGCTCGAAGCCCCGTACGAGCTGGTACAGCCGGTCCTCGGCGATGGCCCGGCCCTCGGCGAGCAGGGATTCGACGGCGTCGACCACGTGCGGGCGGTTCAGCAGCCGGGCCACCGTCAGCTCCCTCACCACGGCGGCCGGTTCGCAGTGCCCGGCGCGGACGGCTTCGCTGAGCAGGCGGCGGACCGTACCGGCGTCGGAGAGCTGGGCGACGGCGTCGGCGACGGCGCGGGCCACGGGGGCCACGGGCAGCCCGGTGACCTCCACCGGCCGGGGCGGGGTGTGCGTGCGGACGATGCGGACCTGCCCGGCGGAGCGCAGCCGGCGGGTGTTGGGGACGAGCACGTCGATCTGGGCGAGGCCGAGCAGGGCGGGGGCGGAGGAGAACCGGTACAGGGCGAGCGCGGCCAGCCCGGTGATCATGACCTCGTCCCCGCGGCGCCCCGCGTACAGGAGCGCCGCGTGCAGCCGCTCCTCGCTCGTCGCGGGCCCGGAGTGGAGCAGGAACACCCCCGGCAGGATCTGCTGCCAGGACCGCTCGGCGGCATCGGAGGCGGAGACCCCGTGCTCACGGAGCTGGGTCAGCGACAGCACGCGGGGGCGGTTGTCGGTGAGGTGGGCGAGGGGGAGGGGTGCGTTGTGGTTCATGACGCTGAGATTCCCTCAGGCCATGGCCTCGCTAACCCCTGTTACACATCCGTCGGCAAATCGGGACAAGCCGGGGCTAAAGTACGGGCGTTCGACTGCCGAAGGGCTGGCCTGCACGCGCACGCCGGCGGGCTGGACATCCAGCCCGCCGGCGTGTGCGGCGCGGGGTCCGGGGCGGAGCCCCGGGGAACAGCGGAAGGGCGGGCCGGGGACAGCCCCGCAGGGCTAGCCGGCCGCCACGTCGCAGGCCTGCGCGCGCAGCGCACGGGCCAGGTCGTCACGCGACTCCAGCACCAGCCGCCGCAGCGCCGGCGCGGCCGACTCGTGCGCCGACAGCCACGCATCCGTCGCGTCCAGGGTCTCCTGGGAGTCCTGGAGCGACGGGTACAGCCCCCGCACCACGTCCATGCCGATCTGGATCGACCGGTCGGCCCAGATCCGCTCGATCACGGCGAAGTAGGGGCCGGTGTACGGCG
Source organism: Streptomyces sp. NPDC051563 (assembly GCF_044454225.1). Classification (NCBI taxonomy): domain Bacteria; kingdom Bacillati; phylum Actinomycetota; class Actinomycetes; order Kitasatosporales; family Streptomycetaceae; genus Streptomyces; species Streptomyces sp. NPDC051563. The sequence continues at coordinate 11,806 of NZ_JBITDL010000058.1, read as the reverse complement.
CGAGCAGCCCCCGCTGCGAGGACTGCTGCATCCCCGCGATCGTCGCCTCGACCAGCGCGTTCGACAGCGTGTCCGCCTCGACGACCGAGACCCACGCCTGGTCCTTGACCGCCGCCGACGGCCGCGCCGCCAGGCACCGGACCTGGTGCCGCTTGCCCGAAGCCGTGTCGTCCCGCGCCAGCTCCGCCGCGAGGACCTCCTCGCCGATCGCCCCGTGCGCGGCCAGCGGCAGCAGGAAGTCCCAGCGCAGCTCCTGGTCCACCTCCAGCCCGTCGATCCGCGCCGATCCCTCCAGCAGGCCCAGCAGCAGCTGGAAGTCGCCTTCGGTCGCCGCGCCCGCCGCGAAGAAGCGGGCCCAGGTGAGCTGGTGCTCCGAGCCCGGCTCCGCGAACCGCAGTTCCTGCAGCGCGCACGCCGCCAGCACCTTGCCGCCCTGCTCCCGCCAGGCGGGCGCCGCGTAGCGGCTGACCGCGGTCAGCGCCTGCGCGTGCAGCATCTGGAGCACGCCGACGTCGGTCTCCCGGCCGGCGTGGGCCAGTACGAGCGAGACGAAGTCCCGGGCCGGCATCAGCCCGTCACGCGTCAGGTTCCACAGCGCCGACCAGCACAGCGCGCGGCTCAGCGGGTCCGTCACCGAGCCCAGGTGCGAGCGCAGCGTGGCCAGGGAGCCCTCGTCGAAGCGGATCTTGCAGTAGGTGAGGTCCTCGTCGTTGACCAGGACCAGGGCCGGCTTCTCCTGCCCGGTCAGCTCGCCGATGACCGTCCGCGCTCCCGCGACGTCCGCCTCGGCCCGCGCGTAGCGCACCAGCGCCCCGTCCGGGTCCAGCCGGTACAGGCCCACCGCGACCCGGTGGGGGCGGAGCTCGGCGCCGTCCTGTGCCACCGCGAGCTCGGTCACCCGGCCGCCGGCGTCGCAGGTCACCACCGGGGTCAGCGCGTTCACGCCGGCCGTCTGCAGCCAGGCGCGCGACCATTCGGCCATGTCCCGCCCGGACACCTCCGCGAGCACCGACAGCAGGTCGTCGAGGGTGGTGTTCCCGTAGGCGTTCGCCTTGAAGTAGCGCCGCGCGCCCTCCAGGAAGGCGTCCCGGCCCACGTACGCCACGAGCTGCTTGAGCACCGCCGCGCCCTTGGCGTAGGTGATGCCGTCGAAGTTCAGCTTCGCGTCCTCCAGGTCACGGATGTCGGCCGTGACCGGGTGGGTGGACGGCAGCTGGTCGGCCCGGTAGGCCCACGCCTTGCGGCTGTTGGCGAAGGTGACCCAGGCCTGGTCGAAGCGGGTGGCCTCGACGAGCGCGAAGGAGCCCATGAAGTCCGCGAAGGACTCCTTCAGCCACAGGTCGTCCCACCACTTCATGGTGACCAGGTCGCCGAACCACATGTGCGCCATCTCGTGCAGGATCGTGTTCGCACGCCGCTCGTAGGAGGCCTGCGTGACCTTCCCGCGGAAGATGTACTCCTCGCGGAAGGTCACCATCCCCGGGTTCTCCATGGCGCCGAGGTTGTACTCCGGCACGAAGGCCTGGTCGTACTTTCCGAAGGGGTACGGGTAGTCGAAGATCTCGTGGAAGAGGTCGAAGCCCTGCTTCGTGACGAGGAACACCTCGTCCGCGTCGAAGTGCTTCGCCAGCCCCTTGCGGCAGATCGCGCCGAGCGGGATCGTCAGGTCCCCGCGGGTGTAGGAGTCCGTGACGTAGTGGTACGGCCCCGCCACCACGCAGGTGATGTACGTGGAGATCGGCGCGGTCTCGGCGAAGCGCCGGGTGTCGCCCTCGCGGGACTCCTCGGCGCCGTTGCTCCAGACCTGCCAGCCCTCGGGCGCGGTCACCTCGAAGCGGTACGGGGCCTTGAGGTCGGGCTGCTCGAAGTTGGCGTACACCCGCCGGGCGTCGGCCGGCTCGTACTGGGTGTAGAGGTAGACCTCGCCGTCCTCCGGGTCCACGAAGCGGTGCATGCCCTCGCCGGTCCGGCTGTACGCGCAGTCGGCGTCGACCACGAGCACGTTCTCGGAGGCCAGCTCGTCCAGGGCGATCCGTGCGCCGTCGAAGACGACGGCCGGGTCCAGCGCGCGCCCGTTGAGGGTCACGGAGTTCACCCGGGGCGCGATCAGGTCCGCGAAGCTCGCGGCTCCCGGAGCGGCGGCGCGGAAGCGGACGGTGGTCACCGAGCGGAACGTCCTGGGGCCGTCGGCCGGTTCGGCCTCGTCCACCGCGGACCTCAGGTCGAGGACCACCTCGTACCCGTCGACGGACAGCAGCTCGGCCCGCTCGCGGGCCTCGTCACGGGACAGATTCTCTCCGGGCACGTGCACTCCTTCGTGCGTGATCGCGATACCTGAGCGAATCCTCCCACGGGGGAATGCGTGTGCGGCCGGAGCGGTTGGGCAGGGAGGAACGTTCCGATCTGAGGAGAGACATGGCTGACACCCAGGTGCGCGAGAAGACCGCCGTCGACTTCTGGTTCGACCCGCTCTGCCCCTGGGCCTGGATGACCTCCCGCTGGATGCTGGAAGTCGAGAAGGTCCGTGACGTAGAGGTCCGCTGGCACGTGATGAGCCTTGCCGTCCTGAACGAGAACAAGCTCGACGAACTGCCCGAGGTCTACCGCGACCTGCTCGGCCCCAAGGGCTGGGCCCCGGTCCGCGTGGTCGTCGCCGCCCAGCAGAAGTTCGGCGACGAGGTCACCGGCAAGCTCTACACCGCCCTCGGCACCCGCTTCCACAACGAGGGCACGGGCCCGACCCGCGAGGCCATCGCGGAGGCGCTCGCCGAGGTGGGCCTGCCCGCCGAGCTCATCCACTTCGCCGACTCCGACGAGTACGACGAGGTCCTGCGCGACTCCCACAACGACGGCATCAACCGCGTCGGCCAGGAGGTCGGCACCCCGGTCATCTCGGTGCCCGGCGCCGACGGCGAAGAGGTCGCCTTCTTCGGCCCGGTCGTCACCCCCGCCCCGCGCGGCGAGGCCGCGGCCCGCCTCTGGGACGGCACCCTCCTGGTCGCCTCCACCCCCGGCTTCTACGAGATCAAGCGCACCCGCACGCAGGGCCCGATCTTCGACTGACGTCGACCGGATTCGAGTAGCAGGGGTCCGGTTCCTCCCTTAACGTCCCCCTATGGGGACTAGTCCGACACGGGAGGAACCGCTCGGCCGCAGCGGCGGCCGGGCCGAGCCCGCGATACCGAACGACAACGCCGCGCACGCCAGCCTGCCCGCACGCCCCCGAGACCGGGTGCTGCGGGCGGCTTGCGTTGCGGTGCCCCCGCTGTGGACGGCCCTCGGGGTCCGCCAGGCCGCCGGCACCCTGCGCCACTACCTGCGCGGCACGGGCCGCCCGTACCGGGTGGACGCGCGGGCGCTGCTCGCCGTGCCCGCCGTACGGGAGGACGTGGCCCGGCGCCTGGCCGAGTGGCGCCGGGCGGCGCGGGCGCTCGGCGAGCCCGGCGCGTACGCGGCCGACAGCGGCTGGCGCGGGGTGCTGATCACCCGCCGCGCCCGCGAGGGCGGCAGCACGGACTGGTGGCTGGCCCTGCGCGGGGTCCAGTACCGGATCAGCGGCACGGTACGGGTCCACGAGGACGGCTCGGTGGTGAGCGACTACCGCTTCCAGGTGCACAAGAGCTGGAACTTCGACCGGGGGGAGTCCGAGTTCGGCATCCCCTTCACCCCGTTCGCCCGGCTCCACGAGACCGGGCTGGCGCGGGAGTTCACGGTGGTCGGCGAGGTGGACGGCCTGGTGGACGCCCCGGGAGATGCTCCGGGAGACGCAGAAGGCCCCCGCGAGTCACGTCCTCGCGGGGGCCTTCTGGTGGACACGCCCGCACGCGAAGGTTGAGAAGACGATCACGAGGCGGACGGGACGGTGGTGCCGATCAGCCCTTGGCGGGGATCAGCAGCGGGGTGTTCGCCTTGGCGTCGGCGTAGCGCTTGGCCACGTCCTGCCAGTTGACGACGTTCCACATCGCCTCGATGAAGTCCACCTTCTGGTTCTTGTACTGAAGGTAGAAGGCGTGCTCCCAGGCGTCGAAGACCAGGACCGGGGTGCTGGCGATGCCCACGTTGCCCTGGTGGTCGTAGACCTGCTCGACGACGAGGCGGCCGCTGACCGGCTCGTACGCGAGCACGCCCCAGCCGGAGCCCTGGGTCGCGGAAGCGGCGAAGGTCAGCTGCTTCTTGAACTTCGCGAAGGAGCCGAAGGATTCGGTGATCGCGTCGGTCAGGTCGCCCAGGCCGTCGGCCGCGGTGGGCTCGCCGCCGCCCTCGCCGGTCTTCGGGCTGGCCATGTTGTGCCAGTAGATGCTGTGCAGGATGTGGCCGGAGAGGTGGAACGCGAGGTTCTTCTCCAGGCCGTTGAGCGCGCCCCAGTTCTCCTTGTCGCGCGCCTCCTCCAGCTGCTCCAGCGTGTTGTTGGCGCCCGTGACGTAGGCCGCGTGGTGCTTGTCGTGGTGCAGCTCGATGATCTGCGGGTTGATCACCGGCTCGAGAGCCGCGTAGTCGTAAGGAAGCTCAGGAAGCGTGTAGATGGCCATGCGTGTTATCCGGTCCCCTCAGCGAGCCAACTGCTTATTGCAATCAATGCGCAACTGCACGCTAGCAGTATCTATTCCTCGATTCTCATAAGGGTCACCTCACTTGTGGGGACCTCCGGAACGCCGGAAGCCGGGCCCATGCGATCGCATGAGCCCGGCTTCCGGACGGTGGTGAGCGGTGGTGCGGCGGGGTGCTACGCGGCTTCGCGCGCCGCCGCCCGGTGCTGGATGAGGTAGCCCGTGGCGGCCAGGGCCGCGGTCAGGCCGCCGGTGAAGACGAGCTGGATGCGGGTGTCGTCGTCCATGGCCATCAGGACCAGCACCCCGGCGAGTCCGGCCAGCGCGACCCAGGTCAGATAGGGGAAGCCCCACATCTTCACGACCAGCTTCTCGGGCGCCTCGCGCTCCGTGCGGCGCCGCAGCACGAACTGCGAGACGGCGATGAAGCCCCAGACGACGAGGATGACGCCGCCGACCATGTTCAGCAGCCAGGCGAAGAGGGTGTCCGGGTACCAGTACGACAGCAGCACGGTGACGAAGCCGAAGCCGGAGGAGGCCAGCACCGCCCGGCGCGGCACCCGGCCGGAGAGCTTGCCCAGCGCCTTGGGGCCCTGGCCGCGGGAGACCAGGGAGTAGGCCATGCGGGAGGAGCCGTAGATGTTCGCGTTCATCGCGGACAGCAGGGCGATCAGGATGACCACGTTCATGACCTGCCCGGCGTGCGGAATGCCCAGGTGGTCCAGGGTCGCCGCGTACGGGCCGTCGGAGGTGACCGCCGGGTCGTTCCACGGCAGCAGAGTGACGATGACCAGCATCGAGCCCACGTAGACGATCGCGATCCGCCACATCGTGGTCTTCACGGCCTTGGCGACGCCCCGGACCGGGTTGTCGGACTCGGCGGCCGCGATGGTCACCGTCTCCAGCCCGCCGTACGCGACCACCGAGGCGAGCAGGCCGACCAGCAGCCCGTCCACGCCGTTGGGCAGGAAGCCGCCGTCGTGGAGCAGGTTGGCGGCGCCGGGTGAGCCGGTACCGGGCAGCAGGCCCAGGACGGCCAGCACGCCCAGGCCCAGGAAGAGGGCGATCGCGCCGATCTTCAGGGCGGCGAACCAGAACTCGAACTCACCGAAGTTGGAGACGGCGGCCAGGTTGGAGCCGCAGAACATCGCCATGAACACCAGCACCCACATCCACGAGGGGGTGCCCGGGAACCAGCCCGTCATGATGTGCGCCGCGCCGATGGCCTCGATGGCCACGCCCACGCAGAGCAGGGTCCAGAACATCCAGCCGGCGGTGAAACCGGCCCACGGGCCGATGGCCCGCTCCGCGTGCACCGAGAAGGAGCCGGAGGAGGGGTTCGCGGCGGACATCTCGCCGAGCATGCGCATCACGAACATCACGAGCAGCCCGGAAGCGGCGTACGCCAGCACGATCGAGGGGCCGGCGGCCGCGATGCCGGCGCCGGAGCCGACGAAGAGGCCCGCGCCGATGACCCCGCCGAGGGCGATCATCGAAAGGTGGCGCTGCTTGAGTCCGTTGCCGAGGGGCGATCCGGCGTCGGGCCGGATCGGGCTCTGCTGCTCGGGAGGGGTGATGGTGCTCTGGCTCATGGGGGCCAGTCTGCCGATCGTCCGATAATCGGACGTCTTATGTCCATCATACGGACACCGGTTTCACCGGACGTGACCGGCCGCGGGCGCAGCAGAACGGGCCCGGGACCGAAGTCCCGGGCCCGTTCCGCGCACCGGTCGAGGTCAGGACCGCTCGGCCCGGGACTCCCGGATCTCGCGGATCCACGCCACCAGCAGCACCGCGGCCGCTGCCCCCGTGGACCACAGCAGCTGCGGCCGCGCCGCATCGTCGAACAGCATCAGGACCAGCACCGTCGCCATCCCGATCAGCGCCGCCCACGTCGCGTACGGGAACAGCCACATCGGCAGCGTCAGCCGCTCCGGCATGTCCCGCTCGATCTTCCTGCGCAGCTTCAGCTGCGAGACCGCGATCAGGGCCCACACGAAGATCAGCACCGCGCCGACCGCGTTGAGCATGTAGAGGAAGATCGTGTCCGGCCACAGCAGGTTCAGCACGACCGAGAAGAAGCCGAAGGCCACCGAGGCGACGACCGCCCGGCGCGGCACCCCGCTGCCCGACACCTTCAGCAGGGACTTCGGGGCCTCGCCCCGCTCCGCCAGTGAGAAGACCATGCGGGAGGACCCGTACAGGTTCGCGTTGAGCGCCGACAGCAGGGCCACGAAGATCACGACGTCCATGATCTGGCCGGCGTGCGCGATGCCGATCGAGTCGAGGACCGCCACGTACGGGCTCTGCCCCGGCTCCAGGGAATCCCACGGCAGCAGGGTCACGATGACCAGCATCGAGCCGACGTAGAAGAAGAGGATGCGCCACACGGCGCTGCGCACGGCGCGGGACACGGACCGGGCCGGGTCGTCCGACTCGGCGGCCGCGATGGTGACGACCTCCAGGCCGCCGAAGGCGAAGACCACGGCCAGCATGCCGGCCACCACACCGCTCGCGCCGTTCGGGAAGAAGCCGCCCTGGCCGGTCAGGTTGGCCATGCCGACCGGGTCGGTGTCGGGCAGGAGGCCGAAGACGGCGAGGGTGCCGAGGATCAGGAACAGCACGATCGCGCCGACCTTGAGGGCCGCGAACCAGAACTCGAACTCGCCGAAGTTCCGCACGGCGGCCAGGTTGCTCAGGGTGAAGACCACCATGAAGACGAGCACCCAGACCCACTGGTCCACCGAGGGCAGCCAGCCGTTCGCGATCTTCGCCGCGGCGGTCGCCTCCACCGCCAGCACCACGACCAGCAGGAACCAGTACAGCCACCCGGCCGAGAAGCCGGCCCAGCGCCCGAGCGCCTTCTCCGCGTAGACGGAGAAGGAGCCGGAGGCGGGCATCGCCGCCGACATCTCGCCGAGGGCGCGCATCACCAGCATCGCGAGGACACCCGCGAGCAGGTAGGAGCAGATGATCGCGGGACCGGCGATGGTGATGCCGGCGCCGGAGCCGACGAACAGCCCGGCGCCGATCACCCCGCCGAGGCCCAGCATGGTCAGGTGGCGCTGTTTGAGGCTGTGGCTCAGGGGCTCCGCAGGGAGCTCGTCCGTGGTGCCGGGAGGGGCGGACGGCAGGTCGCGCATGAGGGGTGCTCGTACTCTCTGATGGCCTGGCGGCGGTGGGGGCTCCGCGGCAGTTGGAGGGACCCTACAGTCTCTCCGGAGAGCGCCCATCCGCGCAAAACGGACGTGTCAGCCGTCATTGCCCGTGATGCGGATCACTCCAACTGGGGCGCTGAACGGGCTATTTGTCCACTCCCCACCAAACGGGGGAGCGCTGCTTTGTTCCGGGCCACCCTGATGGGACCCCGGACCCGGGACTAACGTCGGTGATCGTCCCTGCCGCCCCACCCCCCTGCGGAGTCCCCGATGAGCACTGCTTCCGTCTCCTTCCGGCCCGGCGCCGTCCTCGCCGACCTGCTGCCCGCGAGCCGCGTCCGCGACCTCGCGCTCGTGGCCGGCGGAGCCGCGCTCACCGGCCTGGCCGCGCAGATCGCCGTGCCCGTCCCCGGCTCCCCGGTCCCCGTCACCGGCCAGACCTTCGCCGCCCTCCTGGTCGGTACCGCCTTCGGGGCCCGCCGCGGCTTCCTCTCGCTCGCCCTCTACGCCCTCGTCGGCATGGCCGGCGTGCCGTGGTTCGCGGGCGGCAGCTCCGGCGCGGGCGGCGCCTCCTTCGGCTACGTCCTCGGCATGCTCCTCGCCGCCACCGTCGCGGGCGCCCTCGCGCGGCGCGGCGCCGACCGCTCGGTGCTGCGCACGGCGGGCACGATGGTGCTGGGCTCCGCGCTGATCTACGCCGTCGGCGTGCCCTACCTCGCGCTGTCCACCGGGATGTCCTTCGGCGCGGCCGTCGCGGCCGGGCTGACGCCCTTCCTGATCGGCGACGCCCTCAAGGCGGCGCTGGCGATGGGCCTGCTGCCGGCCGCCTGGAAGCTGCTCGGCCGCGCGTGAGTCCCCGTACTGCGCACGGGAGCCCCGGACCGCGACGGGCGGTCCGGGGCTCCCGTCGTCGGGCGAGGTGCTACGCGGAGGCCTTCAGGGCGGCCTTGCGGCGGAGCTGGCGCGCCACGCCGATCGCGATCACCACGGCCGCGACCAGCAGCGACAGCAGCACGGTCTCGCGGTTGTCCTTGTCGTAGACCATGTAGCCGAGGACGAAGGTGATCATCGCGGCGGTGGCCCAGGTCAGGTACGGGAAGAGCCACATCTTCACCGTCACCTTCTCCGGCGCCTCGCGCATGAGGATCCCGCGCATCCGCAGCTGGGTCAGGCAGATCACCAGCCACACGAACAGCGCGATCGCGCCCGAGGCGTTCAGCAGGAAGCTGAAGACCGTGTCCTTGAAGGCGTAGTTGAAGTAGACGGCGACGAAGCCGAAGACGACCGAGCCGAGGATCGCGGCCATCGGCACGCCGCGTTTGTTCACCTTGGCGAAGGCCTTCGGGGCATCACCGCGCTCGCCCAGCGAGAAGGCCATGCGGGAGGCGGTGTAGAGGCCCGAGTTCAGGCAGGACAGCACGGCCGTCAGGACGATCACGTTCATGATCTGGCCGGCGTGCGCGATGCCGATCGAGTCCAGGGCGGCGACGTAGGAGCCCTTGTCGACGATCGACTTGTCGTTCCACGGGAGCAGGGTCAGCACGATGAAGATCGAGCCCAGGTAGAAGACGCCGATGCGCCAGATCACCGAGTTGGTGGCCTTGGTGACCGCGCGCCGCGGGTCCTCGGACTCGCCGGCGGCCAGGGTGACGATCTCGCTGCCCATGAAGGAGAAGACGACCATCAGCACACCGGTGAGGACCGAGCCCCAGCCGTTCGGCATGAAGCCGCCCGTGTCGGTGAGGTGGGCGAAGCCCGCACCCGGGTTGTCCGAGCCCGGCAGCACGCCGAAGACGGCCAGCAGGCCGACGATCACGAAGCCGCCGATGGCGACCACCTTGATGCCGGCGAACCAGAACTCGAACTCGCCGTACGAGGCGACCGAGCCGAGGTTGGTGACCGTCAGCACGGCCATCACGATCAGCGCCCAGGCCCACTGCGGGACGGCCGGGACCCAGCCTTCGAGGATGACGGCGCCGGCGGTGGCCTCCACGGCCAGGACGACGACCCAGAAGAACCAGTACAGCCAGCCGATGGAGAAACCGGCCCAGCGGCCGAGCGCCCGGTCGGCGTACGCGGAGAAGGAGCCGGAGTTCGGGCTGGCGGCGGCCATCTCGCCCAGCATCCGCATCACGAAGACGACCATCGCGCCGACCAGCGCGTAGGAGATCAGGATGGCGGGGCCGGCCTTGGCGATACCGCCGCCGGAGCCGACGAACAGTCCCGCGCCGATGACACCGCCAATGGCGATCATGGACAGGTGGCGGTTCTTGAGACCGGCTTTCAGACCGTCGGAGGGCTGGCCGTCACCGGGATTGCCGGTGGGGGCGCCTTCCTTCTGAAGGGTCGTCGTGGAGCTCATGGACGGATCCTTAGGTTCTCGGGTGGCGAGCCCCGGCATTCAAACCCGAGATGAACGTAGGGCGGAAGACCCCAATCCGGATCGTTGCGCTGGGACGAACGTCCAGGTCCCAGGTCCCACGGTGTCCCATCTGCGTTCTTTGGGTTTACTTGAGCTTTAGAAGTGACTTACGCGACACCCCGCGGCGGGTCCCCGGCCCGGCTCGTGCCACACTCGGACCATGCGCGTGTACCTCGGATCCGACCATGCCGGCTTTGAGCTCAAGAACCACCTGGTGGACTGGCTCAAGAACAACGGCCACGAGCCCGTCGACTGCGGGCCCCACATCTACGACGCGGTGGACGACTACCCGCCGTTCTGCCTCCGCGCCGCGGAGAAGACCGCCGCGGACGCCGGCTCCCTCGGCATCGTGATCGGCGGCTCCGGCAACGGCGAGCAGATCGCCGCCAACAAGGTCAAGGGCATCCGCGCCATCCTCGCGTGGAGCGTCCAGACCGCCGAGCTCGGCCGCGAGCACAACAACGCCAACGTCATCTCCGTCGGCGGCCGCATGCACACCGAGGACGAGGTCGTCAGCTTCATCGACGCCTTCCTGAAGACGCCGTACTCCGACGAGGAGCGCCACACCCGGCGGATCGACATGCTCTCCGCCTACGAGGCCACCGGCGAGCTCCCCCCGATCCCGGCGCACCACCCGCAGGGCTGATCCCGCTTCCGGCCGCGGCGCCCTCCGGGGCGGCGCGGCCGGTTTTTCGTTTCCGGGGCGACCACGTCCCGGCTCGTCGTCTCCGAGGAGTACCGCCGTGCCCGAGGGGCATACGATCCACCGCCTCGCCGAGGACCACACCGAGCGCTTCGCCGCCCGGCCGGTCCGGTTGAGCAGCCCGCAGGGCCGCTTCGCCGAGAGCGCCGCCCTGCTGGACGGCCGCGAGCTGGAATCCGCCGAGGCGCACGGCAAGCACCTGTTCCTCGAACTGGGCGACGCCTGGATCCACATCCACCTCGGCCTCTTCGGGAAGCTCGGCTTCGGCCCCGCCCCGGCCCCGCCCGCCGCGGACACCGTCCGGCTCCGGCTGCTGAACGAGGACCACTACGCCGACCTGCGCGGCCCCACCGCGTGCGCGCTCATCGGCGAGGGCGAGAAGAAGGCGATACACGACCGGCTCGGGCCGGACCCGCTGCGCCCCGCCGACGACCCGGACCGGGCCTGGGCCCGGATCTCGCGCTCCCGCACCACCGTGGCCGCCCTGCTCATGGACCAGAAGGTCGTCTCGGGCGTCGGCAACGTCTACCGCGCCGAGGTCCTCTTCCGGCACGGCATCGACCCCTACCGCGCCGGCAAGGACCTCACCCGCCGCGAGTGGGACGCGATCTGGGCCGACCTGGTCCTCCTCATGCGCGAGGGCGTGCGCAACAACCGCATCGACACCGTCCGCGACGAGCACCTGCCCGAGGCGATGGGCCGCCCGCCGAGGGTGGACGACCACGGCGGGGAGGTGTACGTCTACCGGAGGGCGAACATGCCCTGCCACATCTGCGGGGGCGAGATCCGCACCGCCGGTCTCGCCGCCCGCAACCTCTTCTGGTGCCCGGGGTGCCAGGCCCGCTAGGCCGCCTCTTCCGGATCTTTCTGCTCGTTCGGCTCTAGGGGGTGTCTTGTCGATCAGGCCGGGCTCGCGGGGTCTGGCACCGCGCCTCGCCGCGTTGTCGTCACTCGCCGACTTCCCCAAGCTCTCGGC
>NZ_JBITDL010000057.1:0-25742 GCF_044454225.1 Streptomyces sp. NPDC051563 | reverse complement strand
CCAACGAAACCGGCGGCCCGCGGATGCGGGCTCGCGGGGCGGAAAACGCAGATCGCCGGGGGGGGGGGGGGGGGGGCGCGCCCCCCCCCCCCCCCCCCCCCCCCCCCCCCCCCCCCCCGGCAGGCGACGGAAACGGTCCGGTCACTTGGGACTGAGGACGGTGTCGATGATGTGGACGGTGGCGTTGGCGGTCTGGACGTCACCGCAAACGATCTTCGCCTTGCCGTTGACGGTGAAGCTCTCGCCGGATCCCGCCGTGGTCAGCGAGCCGCCTTCGAGGGTCTTGAAGTCGCCCATGGCGAGTTGCTTCGGGGTGATCTTCTCGCCCACCACGTGGTAGGTGAGGATCTTGGTCAGTTCGGCCTTGTCGGCCAGGATCTTGTCCAAGTCGGCCTTCGGGATCTTGGCGAAGGCCGCGTTGGTCGGCGCGAACACCGTGATGCCCTTGGCATTGTTCAGGGTGTCGACCAGGCCGGCCTTCTTGACGGCCGTGACCAGGGTCGACAGCGCGGGGTTGTTCGACGCGGCGGTGGCCACGGGGTCCTTGGCCATGCCCGCGAGACTGCCCGAGCCCTCCTTGGGCACCGAGGCACAGGCAGGGCCGAAGGGATCGGCCTGCGAAGAGTCGGCGAACGCCGGGGCTGCCACGCCCAGGGCTATGGGTAGGACGAACGCTGCTGCCGCGAGTGCGGCGGATCGGCGGACGTTGTGGGTGCTCATGTGTTCCTCCTCGTGGAGGCGGGCCCCGCCCTCTGCCCCGTCCCGGGGCCCGCTCGTTCCCCTCACCCTTCATTCGCAGCCGACCGCCGGGGCGATGGGTGGAGAAAGATACGAATTTCCCCTTTTCGGTACGCCTGGCCACAGGAGCCCGGGACCGACCGTCTTGCGCTGTCGTGGCTGGTCCCGGCCTGCCGGGACCAGCGGGGCGGGGCCCGCACCGGCACACGGTGCGGGCCCCGCTCCATGTCGCGACCTGCGGGCCGGCAGGTCGCGATGCGGTGCGTCGGTCAGGCGGCGAGGGTGAGCAGGATCAAGGGGCTCGTCGTGGGCTGGGCTGATCCGCCGGCGGGTTCGAGGGTCAGGCCCACGGCGAGCGCCTGACCGGGATCGCCCTGCATGAGGACGGCCCCGTCACCAGCGAGGAAGCCGGCGGGTCGCATGGTCCCGTGGTCGTCGAACCACAGCTGGTAGGTCCGCCCTGCCGGGGCGGCCGGGAGCCCCGTGGTGAGGAAGGCGGCCCGGTTCAGGCGGGCGGAGGTGACCACGGATGCGGCCGCGCCGGTGCTGGTGCGCCCGTGGACGGTTCGGGCATCGGGTGACGAGATGACGGCGGCCAGTGCCTGCACCTGCCGGCCGGCGGACCGGGCCTGCGCGTGTGCTTGTTCCGCCTGCTGGTGCTGCCAGGCGGCGAGGCCTCCGAAGCCCGCCACCGCGGCGATGCCGGCCGCTATGACGAAGGCCGCGGCCCTGCGTCCGAGGAAGGCGCTCCTCCGGGGCGGCGCGACGGGGCGGGTGAGCGGAGGCAACTGCCTGACGCCCTCGATGCGGCGCAGGACCTGCTGCCTCGAGGAGGCGGGTACGGACAGGACGGCGGGCGGGGCCAAGCGTGCGGCAGCGGCCTGGAACTCCCTCACCTCCTGCCGGCAGCTTTCACAGTGTTCGAGGTGTGCGGTGAAGGTACGGAGTTCCTCGCCGGTGAGCGCGTCGAGCGCGTACGCGCCGGTGAGGGTGTGCAGGTCCGTTTCGTGTCTCATGTGGTCACCCCCATGCAGTCGCGCAGCCGGATCAGTCCGTCGCGCATCCGGGTCTTGATGGTTCCGAGCGGGGACCGCAGCTCTTCCGCGACCTCGCGGTAGGTCAGTCCCCGGTAGTAGGCGAGGGTCAGCGCCTTGCGCTGGATCTCGGTCAGGCCCTCCAGGCAGCGGCGTACCTGTTCGCCCTCCAGCCGGGCCTCGACCTGCTCGGCGACCTCGTCGTAGGGCCGCACCTGATCCCGTACGCCGGTGGCGTGTTCGCGGTCGGCGGAGGCCTGGGCGGAGCGGACGCGGTCCACCGCCCGGCGGTGGGCGATGGTCGCGACCCAGGTCATGACGGCGCCCTGCTCGGGGTGGTAGCGGGTGGCTTGACGCCACAAGTCGATCATCACTTCCTGCGCCACCTCCTCGGACTGCGCCCGGTCCCGGACGACTTTGACGACGACCCCGAACACGGTGGGGGCGACGGCCTCGTAGAGGACGGAGAAGGCGTCCTTGTCGCCCTCCCCGACCTTCTCCATCACCTCCTGCAGCCTGGCTCCGTCCGTGTCGCGAGGGCGGGCGTGGCGGGGCTCCGTCATCGGCGTGCCGTCCCCTGCCGTGCTGCGCCCTGCCGCGGAGCGGCCGTGCGGTGGATTCGCCGGTGGTGGTGCGTGGATGTCATCAACAGCAGCTCTTTCGGCGTGAGAAAGACCGGCTCCCGGGAGCCGGCCCTGGTGCTCAGCTGTCTTACCGCCTCTTCGGAGCGGCCATATGTACGGATTGCCCTGAGCGGCAACACCACACCCCGGTCTTCATCCGACCAGGCGAAAACCGTCGTCGAGTGACCGGCCGCCAGGGGGCGACGGCCGCGGAGCAAGTCCGCCGGACCCGTCACGACCTGGGACGGGTTTCCCCTTGATGATACGAACCGACCAATCCGCCGGACGGAGTGCGGCGAATGGGGGGTGTGAGCACCTTCCGCAAGTCCCTCGCCCGCGGCACGCTGGGCGCCGTGTCCGGCCTGCTGGCCGGCTACACGGCGCTGGCAGTGGCCGAACTCGCCGCGTCACTGGTACGGCCGCAGGCCGGACCGGTCACCGCCGTCGGCGGCGCGGCCATCGACCGGACACCGGCCGCCGTCAAGGACTTCGCGATCCGCACGTTCGGGGAGAACGACAAGCTCGTCCTCCAGCTCGGCATCCTGGCCACGCTCAGCCTCCTCGGCATCGTTCTGGGCATCGTCTCCCTGCGCTACCGGCGTTCCGGTGCGGCGGGAGTCCTGCTGTTCGGTGTGATCGGCGCGGCTGCGGCCCTCACCCGGCCGGACGCCCGAGGAGTGCTGGACGCCCTGCCCTCGGTCGCCGGAGCACTGGCCGGCGCCGCTGTCCTGTACGTCCTGGCCGGAAGGCTCACCCGCGGGGTGGTCCCGACCGGTACCGGGGAGAGGCAGGACGGCTGGTCCCGTCGGGGCTTCCTCGTCGCGGCCTCCGCCACCGCTGTCGCCGCCACCGCGGCGGGCGCGGCGGGTCGCGCTCTGATCGGCCGGAGCGGCCAGGGCGCCTCGGCTTCCAGGTCCGCGCTCAAACTGCCCGCACCGGCCTCCCCCGCACCCGCACTGCCCGCCGGCGTACAGCTGAAGGCGGCCGGGATCAGCGCGTTCACCACCCCCAACAAGGACTTCTACCGCGTGGACACCGCGCTGGTGGTCCCCAAGGTCGACGCGGACACGTGGAGGCTGCAGATCCGCGGCAAGGGCGTCAGCCGTCCGCGCACCTACACCTTCCAGGAGCTGCTCGACCGTCCGCTGATCGAGCGGGACATCACCCTGACCTGCGTCTCCAACGAGGTCGGCGGCCCCTACATCGGCCACGCACGCTGGCTCGGCGTACGCCTGGACGACCTGCTGCGCGAATGCGGCGTCAAGCCGCCCTCCCGCGGAGGCAAGGCCGATCAGCTGATCGCCCGCTCCGTGGACGGCATGACGCTCGGCTCGCCGGTCGAGGACGTCATGGACGGCCGCGACGCGATGCTGGCCGTCGGCATGAACGGTGAACCGCTCCCCTTCGACCACGGCTTCCCCGTACGGATGCTGGTCCCCGGCCTGTACGGATACGTGTCCGCCTGCAAGTGGATCAAGGAGCTCGAGCTCACCACCTTCGACTCCTACGACCCGTACTGGGTCAAGCGCAAGTGGGCCCGCAAGGCACCGATCAAGACCCAGGCCCGCATCGACACCCCCAAGCCCTTCGCCCGGCCGACGGGCGAGGTGGTGACCGTCGCCGGAGTCGCCTGGGCGCAGCACCGCGGCATCCAGCGCGTCGAGGTACGGGTCGACGACGGCCCCTGGCGGGACGCCGACCTCGCACCGCAGGCGAGCAAGGACACCTGGCGCCAGTGGTCCTACCCCTGGAAGCCGACACCGGGCGGCCACAACCTCACGGTCCGCGCCACCGACGGCAGCGGCCAGGTCCAGACCGAGGAACGCACCCGGACCATCCCCGACGGTGCCAGCGGCTGGCACAGCGTCTTCGTCACCGCGGGCTGACCTCGCGCCCGGCCCCACCGCTACCGGTGGCCGGCGCCCCAGACCTTTCCTTCCCTTCCTTCCATCCCCAGCATTCGAACATCCATAGGAGATACCTCATGTCCAGCACGCTCCGTTTCCGTCGTACCGCTCTCGCCGTGGCCGCTGCGGCCGTTCTCCCCTTCGCTCTGTCCGCCTGCTCCGACTCGGGCAGTGACTCGGCGTCCGGGTCCTCCGCGGACAAGAGCAGCGAGGCGCCCGCCGCCTCGCAGCCCGCGACGCCGGACGCGTCGATGGCCATGGACAAGCCGTTCGGCCCGGCCTGCGCCGGCGTTCCCGCCGACGGCGCCGGCTCCTTCGACGGCATGGCCAAGGACCCCGTCGCGACCGCCGCCTCCAACAACCCGGCGCTGTCCACCCTGGTGACGGCCGTCAAGAAGGCCGGCCTCGTCGACACCCTCAACAACGCCCAGGGCATCACGGTGTTCGCACCGACCAACGACGCCTTCGCCAAGATCCCCAAGGCCGACCTCGACAAGGTCCTCGCCGACAAGGCCACCCTCACCAAGATCCTCACCTACCACGTCGTCGGCCAGTCCCTCACCCCCAAGCAGCTGGAGTCGGGCTCCTTCGACACCCTGGAGAAGACCAAGCTCACCACCAGCGGCTCGGGCGAGACCTACAAGGTCAACGACACCTCCAACGTCGTCTGCGGCAACGTCAAGACCGCCAACGCCAACGTCTACATCGTCGACACCGTCCTGATGCCGAAGTAACACCCCCGCGCGACAGCCGAGCAGCCCTGCGGGCCGGCTCCCCTTACCGGGAGCCGGCCCCTCCGCGTCCCGGGCGGAGGGCGGTCACCGTCCCGCGAAGACCCCCGGGGGGAACGCCCCGTTCGCCAGCGCGGTACGCGTGAGGCGGCCGCCGATGGCGGTCAGCCGTTCCACCCCCGTCTGCCCAAGGTGGTCGTAGGGCGACCGGGCGAGCAGGTCGGTGCGCTCCTCCGTCTCGCTCCTCAGGTCCCGCCCGAGCACAGTGAGGCGGCCCTCGGAATCGATTACCCCGCGTGCGCGCAGCCCCTCCCGGGCCGCCTCCCACTCCTCTGCGGTCCAGCCGCGACTGTGCCGGGCGAATTCCTCGGTGAATCCCTCACCGGTGGCGGTGTGGGTGATCAGCGCCTCCAGTCCGCCCAGGCCGGAGGTGGACAGCGCTGCCAGATGGCCGTCACCGCGGTACTCGCGCAGCACGGTGATCGCGTGCCACAGCGCCAGGTGCGCGGGCTCCGGAGCCGGGAGATCGGCATGGGCCGCGTAGAGCGGCCGTCCCGCCGGTGCGCACGCTTCGGTGGCGGCCGCCGCCAGAGCGGCTGCCTCGCGCACCTCGGGGTCGTCGGCGACCGAGTCGCCCAGCAAGCGGCGCAGCACCCGGTCGACAGCCCTGAGCCGGGCCGCCAGGACCGTGCCGGGGGTCGCCAGATCCCAGGCCCGCGGGATGTGCGCGGCCACCAGAGCCGGGCTGAAGTTGTAGAACGTGGCGGCCACCACGCCCGGACCCACGGCTCCCATCGCCGCGGCCCGCCCGGCGAAATACCCCATGCGCCCCTTGTGCAGCCCGGACCCGGTGAATTCCTCCTCGGCCTCCGGCGCGAAGTAGATCAGGGAGTGGAGGGGGTTGAGGGCCCCGTGGCACTGCTTACCGGCCAGTAGCGAAGTCATGGCCGCACTGTAGACCTCGATGGCGCGGCGGGGCATCGATGGCGTCCGCGCGGGCACGGATGACGGAAGTCTTACGTGCAGGTGTGGGAGCCCCGCCGGGGTCCCCGTGCTGCGTAACGTCGGCCGTATGCGCGTACTCGTCACCGGAGGAGCCGGGTTCATCGGCTCCCACATCGTCAACGCCCTTTCGGCCCGCGGGCACGAGCCCGTCGTGCTCGACGCACTGCTGCCCGCCGCCCATCCGCACGCGCCGGACCTGCCCGACGCGGAGTTCCTCCGCGCGGACGTACGGGACGCCGAGGCGGTCCGGTCGGCGCTGCGCGGGGTGGACGCCGTATGCCACCAGGCGGCCATGGTCGGGCTGGGCAAGGACTTCGCGGACGCCCCCGACTACGTCGGCTGCAACGACCTCGGGACGGCGGTCCTGCTGGCCGAGACGGCGGCGGCCGGCCTGAGGGACCTCGTGCTGGCCGGATCGATGGTGGTCTACGGGGAGGGCCGCTACCGCTGCTCCGTCCACGGCACGGTGCGCCCCGGGCCCCGCCTGGCCGAGGACCTGACGGCCGGCCGGTTCGAGCCCCGCTGCCCCGACTGCGGGGCCGGGCTCGCACCGGGACTGGTGGGCGAGGACGCGCCGACGGACCCCCGGAACGTGTACGCGACGACGAAGCTGGCCCAGGAGCACCTGGCCTCGTCCTGGGCCCGGTGCGTGGAGGGCCGTGCCGTGTCCCTGCGGTACCACAACGTGTACGGGCCGGGCATGCCCCGTGACACCCCCTACGCCGGGGTGGCCTCGTTCTTCCGCTCCGCGCTCGCCCGCGGTGAGGCACCGCGGGTCTTCGAGGACGGCGCGCAGCGGCGGGACTTCATCCATGTCGGGGACGTGGCCGAGGCGAACGCGGTGGCGCTGGAGGCCGTCGGCGGCATGTCCGCCGGAGCTCTGGCGGCCTTCAACACCGGGAGCGGTGATCCCCACACGGTCGGCGAGATGGCGAACGCGCTGGCGGCGGCGTACGGCGGAGCGGCCCCGGTGGTCACGGGCGAGTTCAGGCTCGGGGACGTACGGCACATCACCGCCGACTCCGCGCGGCTGCGGCGCGAGCTGGGGTGGCGTCCGCGGGTGGGCTTCGCCGAGGGGATGGCCGAGTTCGCGCGGGCGGGCCAGCGCGCCTCGGCGGCCTCCGTCAGCTGAGACCCGGAGCCCGGATCCCGGATCCCGGTCCGACACCTGTCCTGCGGGTGGCGGTCTTCGACCCGCTGCCCCGCGAGGACCGCCCGGGGTGGGATCCGTACGGTACGGATCCCACCCCGGGCAGCCCTGCGGCCCCGGGCCCCGGCCCCGACTCGGCCGCCCGGCCCGGCGTCCTGTTCAGGCCCGGCGGGCCGCCCGGCTGCGCAGTACGGCCCGCGCACCCGCGTGGGCGGCGGTGAGCAGGGCGATGGCCGCCAGCACCACCAGCCAGTTGCGCAGGTAAGCGAGCGGCAGGACCGTGGGGTTGGCCGCGCCGCCGGGGCGCAGCAGCGGGGGAAGTGCGATCGCGGTCAGCGAACCCGCGACGATCAGGGCAGCGCGCGGCACCCCGCTCAGGCGCGGGCCCAGTGCGGCGACGAGTGCGGCGACGGCGATCACGAGCGGGGCGACGAAGCCGTCGTGGACGACCACCGCTCCCCCGAGCCATACGGCGATCCGCCAGGGCTCGGGCTGCTGGAGGAGCAGCCACCCGCCCCAGCCGGCAAGCGCCAGCCCGAACCCGCCCGTCACGTAGCGGAAGTTCATCACGCGACCTCCAGTCGGCCGACCCACTTGGTCTGGAGGACTCCGGGCCGGTTCGGGGCGATGATCCGCGCCGGGTAGCCGTGGTCCAGGGACAGCACCTCGCCGCCCAGCCGCAGTGCCAGCAGCGTGAGCGGGTCCTGCGCGTACAGCCGGCCCATCTCCATCACCCGGTAGGCCCCCGCCGCCTCCAGGGACACCACCCGGGCCCGGGCCCCGGGGCCGCCTCCGGCCCGCTCCAGGAGGTCCCGTACGCGTACTCCCGTCCAGCGGGCGGACTTGCTCCAGCCCTCCACGCACGCGATGGGCAGCGTGACCTCGTACTGGGGAAGGGCGCGCAGTTCGTCCAGGGTGAGGGTGTACGGGCGCGGCCCGTCCACGGTCAGCCGCCAGTCGGCCAGTGACGCCCTGCTGACGCGCGCGGCGGCGGCCGTGCGGTTCACCGGCAGGCCCTGAACGCCGTGGGCGGGGCTGCGGGGGCCGAACAGGTCGAGCGGGCCGAGTGCGGTCACCGACTGCCCGACGGTCGTGAGCGTGACCGCCCCCACCGCGGCCGCCACGCCGGCCAGCACCTGTCTGCGGTCGGGTCCGTCGGACTCGGGGAGCGCCAGGGTTCCGGGGGAACGGAGCGTGAAGTGGTCACGGATCTTGTGCCATTGCACGGCGATGTGCAGGAGCAGGGCGCCGAGCAGGAGCCAGGCCACGGCGTAGTGCACGGGTACGAAGTTGAACGGCCAGGGATACCACTGGAAGGTGTTCAGCAGGCCCGTGAACAGCTCGAACAGTCCGGCCGCGACCAGGACCGCCACGGAGAGCCGCTCCAGGGCGTGGACCGCGGAGCGCACGGGCGGCCAGGCGAACAGCCGGGGGTACACGGCCCACAACTTGGCGAGCAGCAGCGGGATCGCCGCGATCCCGGAGGCCACGTGCAGTCCCTGGGTGAGGCGGTAGCCCCAGGAGGGACGGCTCGGCAGCGAGTCGGCCAGCCAGTCCGGCGGGTGCTGGAGGTAGTGGCTCAGCACTCCGGTGGCGAAGCAGACCGCGAAGGAGAGGCCCAGCCAGCGGCCGATGGCCGTGGCGGTACGGGCGTCGTGCAGGCGCGCCCTGAAGGTGAGGGGCGGGCCCGGGGGCAAGGTGAAGCGCATGCCCCCATCACACCCGCCGCGCGGCTGTCGTAGGGGGCTGGAACACCTTACGAATCACGGACGTCCGGGGCGCCGACGGCCCGCGGAGGGGCGCTTCCTGGAACGCTTTCGCAGGTGAACCCGTCTACCGCCGCCACCACCCGTACCGCGATCACCGGCGCCGCCACCCGTACCGCGATCACGGGCGCCGCCCTCGCCGCCCTCACCGCGGTCCTCGCCCTCACCGTCCGGTACGGGGGATTCTTCACCGACCCCGTGGGCCTGTCCTGGTGGTACGCGGCATGCTGGGGGCTCTTCGCCACGGCCCTCCTCGCCCTGCGCCGCGCCCCGGCCCGGTCGGTCGTCCCGCTGCTCCTGGCCGGGGCCGTCGGCGTCACGGTGACCGGTCTCCTGGGACCGCCGCGAACCAGCACCGACTCCTACCGCTACGCCTGGGACGGCCGCGTCCAGTCCGCCGGCGTCTCCCCCTACGACCACACGCCCCAGGACCCCGCCCTCGCCCGACTGCGCGATCCCTGGCTGTTCCCCACGGGCACCGCGTGCAGCGGCCCCGACCTGGCGGGCATCCCCCACGCCGACGGCGCCCCTCACTGCACCCGCATCAACAGGCCCGCCGTCCACACCATCTACCCGCCCGTCGCCGAGGCCTACTTCCTCGCCGTCGACACGCTCTCGCCCACCGGATCCCGGCACAAGCCGCTCCAGATCGGCGCCGGCCTGATCTCCCTCGGCGTGACCGGCACCCTCCTGCTGATCCTTCGACGGCGCGGCGCAGACCTGCGCAAGGCCGCGTACTGGGCCTGGTGCCCGGCCGTCCCCCTGGAGGCCGTCAACAACGCCCACATCGACGTCCTCGGCGTACTCCTCGCCATCGCCGGACTCGGCCTCGTCACCTCCCGCGTCCAGACCCGGCGCTCGGTCGGCGGCCTGCTCATCGGCGCCGCCATCGCCACCAAGCTCATGCCCGCCGTCGTCCTGCCCGGCGCCCTCTCCGGCGTCCGCCGGATCCGCGACGCCGCCGCCGTGCTGCTGCCCGCCGCGGCGTTCACCGCACTCGCCTACCTGCCGTACGTCCTGCTCTCGCACGCCTCGGTCTTCGGCTACCTCGGCGGCTACGTGGAGGAAGAGGGCTACGACGACCCCTCGGCCGGCTCCCGGTACGCGCTGTTGCGTCTGGTCCTGCCCGACAGCTGGGCGTTCCCCGTCCTGCTCGCCGTCGTCGCGGGCGTGTCCCTGTACGTGATGTGGCGCGGGGATCCCCGGCGCCCCTGGAGCGGCGCGCTGCTGGTCACCGGCTGGGCCTTCGTCCTCCTCACCCCCGGCTACTCCTGGTACTCCCTGCTCCTGATCGCCCTCGTCGCCCTGGACGGACGCTGGGAATGGCTCGGCATCCCCCTGGCCGGCGCCGCCGTCTACATCCTCGGACCGACCTTCGACTACGGGCCCGTCCTCGCCGGCATCGTGTACGGAGCCGCCGCGTGCCTCGTCCTGGCCACCACCTGGTTCCGCCGCCGCGCCACGCAGGGGGGCGCCGGTCCATCGCAGCGGAATCCCGCGAGCCGTAAGACTTCCGTATGATCGATTTTCGCCTTTTTGGGCCATTTCCCCACCACCATGGATGGCATGGACACCAGCGTGCACGACCTGGCAGTGGACATGACCCTGACGGACATCGGGTGGTTCGGGATCGTCGGACTCCTCATCGTCGCCGTCCTGATCGCCGCGTTCGTCCTGGGCGCGAGGGTCCGGGCGCACGAGCCGCCTCCCCCCACGCCCGACAGCCAGCCGCACCTCCCTCCCGGCGGCGCCGTCCACGAGGTGCGCGAGCAGCCCGGAGACCGTGAGCCGAGGGGCTTCCCCGCGGGCGGACTGAGCCCCCACCAGATGGGCGGCTACGGCAACGGCGGCTCGACCACGCGGCCCCATCCCGAGGAGCAGGCCCCCTCCGAGAGGGAATCCGCAGTCCGGCACCCCGGCGCCTGACCAGGTCGGAAGCACGAGCGCTCCCGGCGGCGCCGGGCTGATGGGCGCGCAACGGCCGTGACCAGCAGCACCGGCGCGCGGGTACCCGTATCCCGCAGGACAGTGGAGGCATGACGTACGACGAAGGGCTCGCCCAGCGGATCCGGGAGCGGCTCGGTGAACGGTCCGCCGTCACCGAGGAGCGGATGTTCGGCGGTCTCGCCTTCCTGCTGCACGGCAACATGACCCTGGCCGTGTCCGGTGAAGAGGTCGCCGTCCGGGTGGGCCCGGACGGGAGCGAACGGGCTCTCGCCCGCCCCGAGGCCCGGCCCATGGACTTCACCGGCCGCCCGATGCGCGGCTGGGTGACGGTGAGCGGCCCGGACCTGGCCAAGGACTCCGTCCTGGACCACTGGATCACGACGGCGGCGGCGTTCGCGGACACGCTGCCACCCAAGTGACATCGCCGACCGAAGCCAATGCCAATGCCAATGCCAAGGAGATCGTCCGCCGGTTCAAGGACACGAACCGCACCCCGGCGAAGGCCGGCCGCTCGGGACACTCTGTTCCGGGAGGTCACGTCGGCGGTCGGCCGCGGGGGCGGAGAGGGAGTTCGACGCGGACCGTGAGTCCGCCGCCGGGGCGGGGGGTGGCGGTGACCTTGCCGTGATGGGTGAGGGTGATCGCGCGCACTACGGCGAGGCCCAGGCCCAGGCCCTTGCTCCGGCGTTCCGGGCCGCGGCGGAACGGCTCGAAGAGGGTGGGGATCTCCGCGGGGGTCAGGACCGGTCCGGTGTTGGCGGCCTCGATGAAGGCCAGCTGCCCGACGGTGCCCGTGGTGATGGTCGCCGTGCCGCCGGGGTGGTTGTGGCGTACGGCGTTGGCCAGGAGGTTCAGTGCGATCTGCCGGAGCAGGGAGGGATCGCCTGCGACGGGTGCGGGGTTGGGGTGTGCGGTGATGCGGACCGCCGACGTCCTGGCCTCTCCGGCGAGGTCCGCGACGGCGTGCCCGGCGAGGTCCGCGAGGTCGACGGGATGCGGTGTCAGGTTCTCGCTCTCGCCCCGGGCCAGGGTCAGCAGGGCCTCGATCAGCCGCTCGGTGCGGGCGTTCGCGTCCAGCGCGCGGTGCAGGGCGGGTTTCAGTTCGTCGGGGACCCGGCCCTGGGCCAGGGGGATCTCCAGTGCGGTGCGCTGCACGGTGAGCGGGGTGCGCAGTTCGTGCGAGGCGTGGGCGGTGAAGTGGCGTTGTGCGGTGAAGCTGCGGTCGAGGCGGTCGAGCATGGCGTCGAAGGTGTCGCCGAGTTCGCGGACCTCGTCGTGGGGTCCGGTCAGGTCGAGGCGCTCGTCGAGGGTGGATCCGGTGCCGATGCGCTGGGCGGCGGCGGTGACCTGGGTGAGGCGGTGCAGGGAGCGGCGGCTGGCCCACAGGGCGAGGAGGGCCGCGAGGCCGGTGAACAGGGCGAGGAGCAGCAGGGATCGGATCAGCAGTTCGTTGAGGACGCTGTGCTGGAAGTCCGCGAAGGCTTCGGACGGGGTGGTGGGCATGGCCTCTGAGGTGCTCGGCGGCAGGGGGGCGGGGCTCTGCGCCGGATCGAGGGGGCTGGTGTCCGGTAGGCCGGGCGGTTCGGCTGCCGGGAGGAGATCGGCGGCCGGAACGACGAGGTAGCGGTTGTCCTCGATGAGCTGCCGTGAGCTCAGCCAGTTCAGGAAGAGCAGTGCGGCGCCGAGGACGGCGAAGAGCGCGGTGGTCGTCAGCGTCAGCCGCCCGCGCAGAGGCAGCCGGTACCGGGCGGGGCGGGTACGGGCGCGCGTCCCGGGGGTGCGGCTCACAGCCTGTAGCCGAAGCCGGGATCGTGGTGGATGAGCGGTGGTTCGCCCAGCTTGCGGCGCAGGGCGTGCACGGCGACCCGTACGGCGGTGGTGGCCGGGTCCATCGCCGCGTCCCACAGCCTGTCCCGTAGTTCTTCGGTGTCGACGGGTGCGCCGTCCGCGCGCAGCAGCAGTTCCAGTACGCCGAGTTCCCTGGGTGTGAGCTTGAGCGGTCGGCCGTCGCGTTCGGCGGCTCTGCGGACGGTGTCCAGGCTGACTCCGTGCCGGCTCAGGACGGTGGCGGCACTGCCGGTGGAGGTTCGCCGGCCGAGGGCCCGCAGCCGGGCCACCAGTTCGAGGTAGGAGAAGGGTTTGGCCATGTAGTCGTCGGCGCCCTGGCCGAGGCCGTCGACCAGGTCGGAGAGGGTGCCGGCGGCGGTGAGCATCAGGATCCTGGCCGGGTAGCCGGTCGTGTTCAGGGCCCGGCAGACCGAGTCTCCGCTCAGGTGGGGCAAGTCCCGGTCCAGGACCAGTACGTCGTAGGTTTCGGCGGCTGTCATCTCCAGTGCCCGGGCACCGTCGTGGGCCACCGCGCAGACCATTCCTTCCCCGCGCAGGCCCTCGGCCAGCATCTCGGCCAGCTCCACCTCGTCCTCGACGATGAGTACGCGCATCCCGACCGTCCCACTCCTGTCACCCGCTCCGTGCGCTGCCCCGTCCGCGCTGCGAACCCGCTGGTCAAGGATCCCTCGGGTGAGGTTAGCCAGCGGTTAGGCGCAGCTCACCGATGGCTCACCGGGCCCTGCGTAGAACTGGTGGACGTACGGGCGTGGGGACGTGCGGACGTGTGGACGGTGCGACGTCACGTCACTCACGTCACATCACGTCGTCGTCGAGATGCACCAGGGAGCAGAAGCATGCGCAGTCGAGCCGGACGGGTCCTCATGGCGGCAGCCGCCGTGAGCGCGGTACTGGTGATGAGTGGTTGTTCCTCCGAGGCGGAGGCGCCGAAGGTCGCCGGGGGCGACGGGTCGGGCAAGAGCAAGCCGCAGGACGACAACGCGGTCCGGCGGGCGTGGGTGACCTGCATGCACGGTCAGGGGCGCAACGAGGTCCAGCAGGACAAGGACGGCAACATCTTCACCCCGGCTTCCGGCACGGGCGTCGAGGTCGACGTCAGCGCCTACGAGGCGGCGGTCAAGGTCTGCGACGAGAAGGTTCCGGGCATCCACCAGGCCAAGGAGAAGTTCAACCAGAAGTACGTCGAGGAGGCGCGGGCCTGGGTGGCGTGCGGGCGGAAGAACGGCTATCCGGACCTGCCCGACCCCGACCCCAAGACCGGGATCCTCCAGATACCGAGGCTGTCGTTCGACGAGGCCAAGTGGGACGCGATCCAGCCGGCGTGCAGCAAGCTGCCCGCCCCCGGCTACCAGATCGGCGAGTGAGCATGACCGAGACCGTCGACTCCGCGGGCCCCGCCGATTCCGCAGGCCCCGTCGATTCCACAGACCCCGACGCTTCCGACGCTCCCGACGCCCGAGGCAGGAGGCGCAAGAGGCGCCGCGGGACCGTCGTCCCGCTCGTCCTCATCGTCGCGCTCGCGGGGACCGCCGCGTGGGGTGCGACCCGCCCCTGGGAGGACAAGGGGGCCGTCGCCGAGCAGCCGTCCGCGGACCACGGGACGGTGGTGGTGGAGAAGGGATCGCTGTCCAGCAGCATTCAGGTCGCCGGGGCCCTCGGTTACGACGCGCCCACGCCCGTCGTCGCCTCCGGCCAGGGAACGCTCACTGCTCTGCCGGCCGTCGGCTCCGTCGTCAAGGCGGGCGGCAAGCTCTACGAGGTGGACGGACGCCCCGTCGTCCTCATGACGGGCGAACGGCCCATGTGGCGGGATCTGGGCCCCGGCGTGGCCGACGGCCCCGATGTCAAGCAGCTCAAGAGCAACCTGATCAAGCTCGGACACGCGGGCGGCCTCGGCCTGGCCGTCGACGAGAAGTTCACCGAGGGCACGGCCACCGCCGTCAAGCGGTGGCAGAAGACCCTGGGCGTGAAGGAGACGGGAACGGTCGCTCCCGGCACCGTCGTCATGCTGCCGCTGGCCGCGGTGCAGGTGCAGAAGCTCGGCGCGCAGCTCGGCTCCGCACTCGGGGCGGGTTCGGTGATGACCGTGAGCGGGACCGGCCTCGTCGCGGTCGTACAGCCCGCCGAGAACCAGCTGTCCCAGTTCAAGCCCGACGGCAGGGTGGTGGTCAACCTCGCCGGCGGCGGCAGCGTCGAGGGACGCATCCGCTCCCTGATCCGCGGCGGGGACGGCAACGGCGGGGACGGCGGCGGTTCCGGTGCCGGCGGGGGCGGTCAGCAGAGGACCTCCGTCACCATCGTGCTGGACAGCCAGGACAAGGCCCAATCGGCCGGACCCTCCTCCGTGACGGTCAACGTCGTCGGGCAGACCGCCTCCGACGCCCTCATCGTCCCGGTCACCGCGCTGCTCGCCCTGGACGGCGGAGGCTACGGCGTCAAGGTCGTCGACGGCGCCACCAGCCGGCTCGTCAAGGTCCAGCTGGGACTGGTCGCCGATGCCAAGGCGCAGATCACCGGTGACGTGAAGAGCGGCGACCAGGTGGTGATCCCCAAGTGACGCTGACACCGACACGGGGCCGCGTACCCGTGCTGGAGCTGACCGGCGTCGTCAAGGAGTACCCGGCTGCGGGATCACCTGCGCTGCGGATCCTGCACGGCATCGACCTCACCGTCGAGGCCGGTGAACTCCTCGCCGTCGTCGGCCCCTCCGGGTCGGGCAAGTCCACTCTCCTCGCCCTCCTCGGCTCCCTCGACCGGCCCACCACCGGGCAGTTGAGCTTCGAAGGACGCGATCTGTCCGGCCTGTCCGACCACGAGCTGGCCGCTCTGCGCGCGCACCGGATCGGCTTCGTCTTCCAGCAGTTCTTCCTGCTCTCCGGACTCACCACGGTCGAGAACGTCGCCACCGGCCTCCTCTACAGCGGCGCCCCCGCCGCACGACGGCGCGAGGCGGCCGTCGAAGCCCTGCGCGAGGTGGGCCTCGGACACCGCCTCGGTCACCGCCCCGACCAGCTCTCCGGCGGGGAGAAGCAACGTGTGGCGATCGCCCGCGCCCTCGTCGGCCGTCCCGCGCTGCTGCTCGCCGACGAACCCACCGGGGCGCTGGACAGTGCCTCCGGGGCGGCCGTCGTCGACCTCCTGCGCGCCCTCAACGACAACGGCACCACCGTCGTCGTCATCACCCACGCCCGCGACCTCGCCGCCTCCTTCCCCCGGCGCATCGGCATCCACGACGGCCGCATCGATTTCGACGAACGCCGCCCGCACCCCACAGGAGCCGACCGATGACCTCCCCGTCCCCCCTGCGCCGGACCCGGCTGCGGCCGGCGGACCTGTTGCGCCTGGGCATGATCGGACCGCGCACGCGGAAGATGCGTACGGCCTTGTCCGCCCTCGGCATCTCCCTGGGGATCGCCGCCGTCATCGCCGTGACCGGGATCTCCTCCTCCAACCAGGCGCACCTGCTGGCCCGCCTGGACCGGCTCGGCTCGAACCTGCTCACCGTCGCCCCGGGGAAGGGCGCCGACCAGCAGCCCGTACCGCTCCCGGCCACGGCCGAGAAGATGCTGGCCAACATCGGCCCGGTCCAGCAGGTCACCGCGACGGGCGCCACCAAGGCCGAGGTCTACCGCAACGACCTGGTGCCGAAGGAGCAGACGGGCAGCATCAGCGTGCTGACCGCCCGGCTGAACCTCCTCGACGTCCTGCACGCCACCCTGCGCAGCGGGCAGTGGCTGGACAGGGCGAGCGAGAACCTCCCCGTGACGGTCCTCGGCGACCAGGCCGCGCAGCGCCTCGGTGTGACCGCGCCGGGCGAGCGCGTCTGGCTCGGCGGGCAGTGGTACGCCGTCACGGGGATCCTCGCTCCGAACGAGCTGGCCCCCGAACTCGCCACGGCCGCCCTGGTCGGCTGGCCCCAGGCCACGGCCCACCTGGGCGCGGACGGCACCGCCGCCACCGTCTACCTGCGCTCGCATCCCGAACGCGTCCCCGATGTCCAGGCCGTGGCCAGTGCCACCGCGAACCCGGCCAACCCGGCCAAGGTCGCCGTCAGCCGCCCCTCCGACCTCCTCACCGCACGCAACGAGACCAAGGGCGCACTCACCGGACTCGTCCTCTCCCTCGCCGCCGTCGCCCTGCTCGTGGGCGGGGTCGGCATCGCCAACACCATGGTCGTCGGGGTCATGGAACGCCGCGGAGAGATCGGACTGCGCCGCGCACTGGGCGCCAGGGGCGGGCAGATCGCCGCCCAGTTCCTGTTGGAGGCCGTGCTGATGGGCTTCATCGGCGGCATCGGCGGGCTGATCGTCGGCAGCCTCACCGTCTACGGCTACGCCCTCGTCCAGGGATGGCCCGCGTCCATCCCCCTCTACACGATCGTCGCCGGCCCCGTCGTCTCCGTGGTGGTCGCCGCCCTCGCGGGGATCTACCCGGCCCTGCGCGCGGCCAGGGCCTCCCCTACGGACGCCCTGCGCTCGGCCTGAGGAAGGACCTGCACCGCACGGCGGCGGTGACGACCGGGGCCGGACGGCCAGGTCGCTGTCGACACCGGTGAACGAACGGCGCTGTCAGCCGGCCGGCTGGGAGAGCACGTCGCGCGCCGTGCGCGGTTCCCGGCCCAGGAGCGTGCCGAGCAGCGGGTCGGTGCCGGCGAAGCCGCCCTGCCGTGCGTTGCGGTAGAAGCCCAGGAGGAAGCGCGCCATGCGCTCGTCCGTGCCGTGGGCGACCTGGGAGGCGAGCCACTCGTCCTCGTCGACGACGACGCTCTTGACGGTGTTCCCGGTGAGTTCCGATGCGGTCTCGGCGATCTCCTCGAAGGTCGGCGCCGTGCTCGCGGTGAGCGTGGTCGGCCCGTCGTAGGCGCCGCCGGAAGCAAGGATGACGGCGGCGGCTTCGGCCGCGTCCTCGCGCGCGGTCCAGGAGACCGGTCCGTCGCCGGGGACGGTGATGACGCCCGTCTCGCGCCACGGGCCCGTCAGCCAGTTGAGGCTGTGTGCGTAGAAGCCGTTGCGCAGCGCCGTCCAGGGAAGGCCCGAGTCAGCCAGGAGGTGCTCGGTCGTGGCGTGGACGTGCGCGGGGCCGAAGGGGCTGCCCGGCGCGGCGGCCTGGTGGCTGGTGTAGAGGAGGCGTCCGACACCGACGGTGACGGCGGCCTCGACGGCGGTGCGGTGCAGGGCCACCGCCTTGTCCGAGTCCGGTTCGTTCGCGGAGACCAGCAGCAACTGGTCGGCGCCCGCGAAGGCGCGGGGCAGCGAAGCCGGGTCGGCGTAGTCGCCGTGGCGCACCTGTATGCCGCGCTGCGCGAAGCGCTCGGCCTTGGCGACGTCGCGGACGGTGACGGCGATGTCCCGGGCGGGGACGCGTTCCAGCAGGTGCTCCACGGTGGCGCCGTTGAGTGCGCCGGTGGCTCCGGTGATGACCAGCATGGTCGACTCCAAGATCTGGGGCGATATCGATGATTCGCTTTTCACGTTACCACTGAAATATCGACGATATCGACGATGCGCTATCGTGGGAAACATGATGGATCCCGCCCCGCAGTCCCCGCGCGACGCCGTGCGCTCACGCCTCGTCGAGGTCGCCGCGCACCTGCTGGCCACAGAGGGGCCGGACGCGGTGACCACCCGCTCGGTCGCGCTCGCCGCCGGCGTGCAGCCGCCCATGATCTACCGGCTGTTCGGTGACAAGAACGGGCTGCTCGGCGCCGTGGCCGAGCACGGCTTCATGAGCTACGTGGCGCAGAAGCCCCCCGTCGACGCGGACGACGACCCGCTCCGGGGACTGCGCGCCGGCTGGGAGCTGCACATCGGCTTCGGACTGGCGAACCCCGCCCTGTTCCGGCTCATGAACACCCCGCTGCGAACGCCCGACGGGGAAGCAGCGGCCCAGTCCGGCTTCGCGGTACTGCGCCGACGGGTGACCCGCCTCGCCCGGGCCGGACTCCTGCGCGTGCCCGAGCAGCGCGCCGTCGACCTCATCCGCTCGGCCGGCACGGGCATCGTGTTCACCCTCATCGACCAGCCCGAGGACGAACGCGATCCCGCCCTCGCCGACCTCGCCTGGGAGGCGGTCTGCACGGCCATCCTGGTCGGCACGCCCGCCGCGGCACCGGCCGGTCCGGCCGCCGCCGCGGTCACCCTGCGCGCCGCACTGCCCGAGCTCACGCAGCTCACCCCCAACGAGCGCGCGCTGCTGGGCGATTGGCTGGACCGCGTCTCCGGCCCAGCGGGCTAGCGGGTCTCGCTGTTCCCGCCGAACCATTTGCTGCGCATGCGGCCCGTCGTCGGGGCGGCCGCCGGGGTGGGACGGTCCTCGCCGAGGACTTGGGCGGTTTGGGCGCGGGCGGCGTCACGCTGCTCGATCAGGTCCTCGCGTTCGCGGTCCACGACCGCGCTCTCCCGCTTCGAGATGAGGGAAGCCTCGTGGCGGGCCAGACGGTTGCGGCGGGAGGCCCGGCGGGCCGCCGCCAGGACGAGAGCAAGACCCAGGACGGCGGCCGCTCCGACCGCGATACCGTAGAGGAACAGCGCGCCGGTCGAGCTGGTGACGTGGTAGCCGAAGACCGAGAAGTCGTTGGTGAGCTCGTGGGCACTGCCGAGGTTCGCCATGACCCCTGCCACGGCGAAGATCAGCGCAGCGATCAAAAGGATGAGACCGAGAATGAGGATCATGGAGCACTCCCTGCTCCGCACTGCCACGTGCGAATGAGCTGCGGCCGGCGAAAGCCCGCCGATCCACACGGCGTCTACCCAAAGGCGTCGGGACCAAGCGATCCCGGCCCGGCGTAACCGGCGGCCACGCCGCTGCCCCGGTCAGGGGCATCGGGTGCCCGGCGGCTCGGCGGCTCGATGCGGGGCGCGCGTCGGTGCGCCCACGCGCCGGTCGGCAACCAGCCAGAAGCGGCCTGCTTGCGCCCCTCCGCCGACACCGGCGCCGGGCTATGCTGCGGACAGAGCGTTCCCGTTCCCGGAGGATCCGGCTCCGACCGGCACGTACCCGGCTGGTCCCGAACCGAGGCAGCCCAGCATGCGTGTCCCCGATACGAACGCCCACAGGTCGGCACTGGCGCGACACCCCCTGGGCGGTGTGCGGTGACGGACGCGTCGCCGCCGGGGCGTTCTCGCAGCCGCGAGTCCTTCCTGAACCGCCTCACCGGCGAAGTGCCGCTCGGGAGGGCGCCGGCAGGTGCGTCCCGCCAGGGACTCCCCGCAGGCACCCCGCGGCCGCAGCGGTGACGGGTGGCCGGTCGGCCAGGATCCGGGTGCTGGTCGCCGAGCAGGCGGCGCGGCGCGGCGAACGGATCGCGGTGATGGACGTGTGCACGGCTGCGGTGGCCGCGCTTCCGATCGACGGAGCAGGGGTGTCGGCCATGTCCAAGGCCGCGCCCGGCCATCCCCTGTACGCCACCGGCCCGCTGAGCGAGCGGATCGAAGAACTCCAGCTCACGCTGGGCGAGGGCCCGGGGCTGGATGCCTTCGCCTTCGGTTCGGCCGTCCTCGCGCCCGATCTGCGGGCCGACGGGGAACGGCTCCGCTGGCCCGTGTTCGCCCTGGAGGCCGTCACCGCCGGTGCGGTGGCGGTGTTCGCGTTCCCCTTGCGGATCGGTGGGATCAGCCCCGGTGTACTGGACCTCTACTCCGGTGTGCCGGGCGAACTGGACTCCGCGGCACTGGCCGATGCCATGGTGTTCGCCGACACCGCCACGCTCCTGCTCCTCGGGGCCCGGATCGACGGGGTGGGCGGCGAGGAACTCGGCGGCTACCGGGCGGAGATCGACCAGGCCACCGGCATGCTCACGGTCCAGCTCGGTGTGGACATCGAGGAGGCGTTCCTCCGTCTGCGCGCCTACGCCTATGCCCACGGACGGCGACTCGCCGAAGTGGCGGCCGATGTGGTGGCCCGCAGACTGCGGCTGCCGCCGGACCGGGACGCGGACGAGGAACGGAGCGCCGCCGACGATGCCTGACAACAGAAGGTGTGCACGATGAACGAACAGCTCCTCGCCAAGGCCTTCGTCGAACTTGCGGACAACCTGGTCGCGGACTTCGACCTGATCGACTTCCTCCGCATGCTGACCGACAGATGTGTCGGCATGCTCGACGTGAACGCGGCCGGCGTACTCCTCGCCGACCACAACGGCGAACTCCGCGTGATGGCCGCCTCCGACGAACAGGTCCGCCTCCTCGAACTGTTCCAGCTCCAGAACGACGAAGGCCCGTGCCTGGAATGCTTCCGCACCGGCGCACCCGTCACCATCCCGGACCTGAGCACGGAATACGACCGCTGGCCGCGCTTCACCACGCAGGCCCGCCACAGCGGATACTCGGCCGTCCAGGCCCTGCCGATGCGCCTGCGGGACGAGGTCGTCGGAGCGCTGAACCTGTTCCGCGCCCGCCCCGGCCCCTTCGATCCGGCCGCCACGCCCGTCGCCCAGGCCCTGGCCGACGTCGCCACCATCAGCCTCCTCCAACAACGCTCCTCCCAGCAAAGCACGGTGCTCAACGAGCAGTTGCAGTCCGCGCTGAACAGCCGTGTGCTCATCGAGCAGGCCAAGGGCAAGCTCGCCGAACGCCAGGGCATCGGCATGGAGGAGGCCTTCACCGCACTGCGCCGCTACGCCCGCTCGCACAACCGGCGCCTGTCCGACCTGGCCGGCGCCTTCATCGACGGAACCGAGCCCCTCGCCGACCTGGCCATCTGACGTCAGCGCGGTTCTTCGCGGTCGCGGTCCCGGTTGCGGTCACGGTTGCGGTCACGGTCGCGGCGGTTTTCACGGTCCTGGCGGCCACGGTGCTGTCGGGCATAGCGGCGGTCCCAGCGGTGCTGCTGGTCACGGTGGTCCCGGTAGTCACCGTAGTCTTCGTAGCCGTGGTGGTCGTCGTAGCCCCGATGGTCGCCCTGCCGTCCCGAGCCACCCCGGCGTCCGCGGTGCACGAGCGTGAAGAGCAGGACGGCAGCGGCCACCCACAGCAGGTGGCTGGAGTAGCCGAGGGCGAGCAGAGCCACCAGGAGCACGAGAAGCAGTACGGACACGAGCGGTCCCTTCCACAGCGGAACAGATCATCGCTGCCGGGGACCAGGGCTTCACCCCGCAGCCTAGTCCCCCGGGGAGCCCAGCGACAGCCGTCGGGCCCATTGACAGCCGACACCGCCCGGCGTTCACTGACGCAGACGGTGTTGGGCCGTACCGCCCGGAAACGCTCCGGAGCCAGGCCTTCCGACCCTCCGCTTCGCCCGGACCCCGCGGAACGCAGGTACCACCCCCTGTGACCGCTGTGCAGGTCCCGGCCGCACCCTTCCGGATTCTCCTCCTCCTGCCGGCACCAACGCGCCATCAACCGAGGAGAGTCGACGCGCATGCAGCAGAACGACTTACGAGCCGGGTACAGCGGGGAGCCGCGATGTCCAGGGCCGTGATCATCATCGCGGCCCTCGTCGTCGCGACCCTCCTCGTGGTGACGGCCGTCCTCCTGGCCGCGCTCGGCCACCGCCGGATCGGGGGCGGCCTGAAACGGCGCTTCGGCCCCGAGTACGAACGCCTCGTGACCCGCCACCAAGGGGGCACCAAGGCCGCGAACCGAGAACTCGACCGACGCCTCAAACAGCACGGATCCGTCAGGGAACGGCCGCTCTCGCCGGCTTCCCGTGAGCAGTACGCGGTCCAATGGGCCGCGATCCAGAAGCAGTTCGTCGACTCCCCTCAGGAGGCGGTCACCGAGGCCGACGCCCTGCTGGCGCGCCTGACCTCGGACCGGGGCTTCCCGGCCGACGGGCCGTTCGAAGAACGGCTCGCCGCGCTCTCCGTCCACCACGCGCAGCACGTCGACGGCTATCGCGGCCTGCACGGAGCCGCCCGCGGCCGTGGCAGCACGGAGGAGAACCGCAGGGCCATGACCGGGGCGGGGGAGCTCTTCGACGCACTGGTCGCGGAGCAACCCGCCGACTCGGGCCGGCACCGTCCACAGCGCCACCACGCCGGGGGAGGCGGACCGCGATGACGTACGACCAGGAACGCGCGCAGCAACTCCCGCCCCCCGGAACCCGCCCGGAGATCCCGGCCTTCGTGTCGCTGCTCGCGCAGAGCGACCGGGACCGGCTGACCCTCCGCCTCCAGCACGCCCTCGGCACCTTCGTCCGGAGCCCGCGCGAAGCGGTCGACGAAGCCGACACCGCCTTCACCGACGCCACCGCCCGCGTGACGGCCGCGCTCGTCGAGCACCGGCGCGTCATCCGCTCCGCCCACCGCAACCTCGGATCCGAAGCCGAGACGGAGGACCTGCGGCTCGCCCTGCGTCAGTACCGGGAGATCACCTTGCGCCTGCTGCGCATGTGAGCGCCCCCGCTCCGACGGGCCCCTGACAGCCGGCGGGAACGGCCGTTCTCCCCGATGAGCCGCCCCGCCGGCCTCTCACCGTCACCGCACGAGCGAAGCGGTCCCGGCTCCACCCGCCCAGCTGCCGCGGCCCGTCGCGGTCTGCCGGTTCCAGGCCCTCCGCAGGAGCACGGTTCGGGCATCGGTTCAACCGGCGCATGCTTCGGCCTGCGGCATGAAGGAGCGCTCATGACGACCCCGTACCGGATCGCGGAGCTGGACGCGCATTGGCGTGCCGCGAACTATCTGGCCGTCGGTCAGATCTACCTCATGGACAACCCGCTGCTCGCCGAGCCGCTCCGGCCCGAGCACGTCAAGCCTCGCCTGCTCGGCCACTGGGGCACCGCACCCGGCCTGAACCTCGTCCACACCCACCTGAACCGGGTGATCAAGGAGCGTGCACTGCATGCCCTGTGCGTCTGGGGACCCGGCCACGGCGGGGCAGCCGTCCTCGCCAACTGCTGGCTGGAAGGCACCTACAGCGAGACCTACCCGGACATCGGCCGCGACACCGACGGGATGCGCAAACTGTTCCGCCAGTTCTCCTTCCCCGGCGGCGTCCCGAGCCACGTCGCGCCCGAGACGCCAGGCTCCATCCACGAAGGCGGCGAACTCGGCTACTCCCTCGCCCACGCCTACGGGGCCGCCTTCGACCATCCCGGCCTGCTGGTGGCGTGCGTCATCGGCGACGGTGAGGCGGAGACCGGGCCACTCGCCGCTTCCTGGCACTCGAACAAGTTCCTGGACCCGGTTCATGACGGCGCCGTCCTGCCCATCCTCCACCTCAACGGATACAAGATCGCCAACCCGTCCGTGCTGTCACGGATCCCGGAGGCGGAGCTCGACGGGCTGCTGCGCGGTTACGGGCACGGGCCACGGGCACGGATCCGGGCGCCGAGCGCGCACGCTGGCCGATGATCGTCCTGCGGACCCCCAAGGGCTGGACCGGACCCCCCGTCGTCGACGGACAACCCGTCGAGGACACCTGGCGCGCCCACCAAGTACCCCTCGCAGAGGTCCGCGAGAACCCCGAACACCTGCGGCAGCTGGAAAGCTGGATGCGCTCGTACCGGCCCGAGGACCTCTTCGGCGCCGACGGCCGACCGACGGCACAGGTCCTGGCCTGCGTACCGGAGGCTGAGCGCCGGCTGGGTGCGAGCCCGTACGCCAACGGCGGCCGGCTGCTGCGCCCGCTTCCGCTCCCCGCCCCGGACGCGTGGGCCGTGCCCGTGGAGAAGCCCGGTAGCACCCTGCACGAGCCGACCCGTGTCCTGGGCCGCTACCTCGCGCAGGTCATGATCGCCAGCGTAGGGCGGCGGGACTTCCGGGTGTTCGGACCGGACGAGACGGCCTCCAACCACATGGACGACCTGTACGGCGCCACCGGCAAGGCCTGGCAGGGCAGCACGGAGCCCACTGACGAGAACCTCTCCCATGACGGCCGGGTGATGGAGGTCCTCTCCGAGCACGTGTGCCAGGGCTGGCTGGAGGGATACCTCCTCACCGGCCGCCACGGCCTGTTCTCCACCTACGAGGCCTTCGCCCACATCGTCGACTCCATGGTCAGCCAGCACATCAAATGGCTCAAGAGCGCGCGCGAGTTGAGCTGGCGCGCGCCCGTCGCCTCCCTCAACTACCTGCTCACCTCGCACGTCTGGCGCCAGGACGGCAACGGCTTCTCCCACCAGGACCCCGGCTTCGTCGACCACGTCCTCAACAAGAACCCCGGCGTCGTACGCGCCTACCTCCCGGCGGACGCCAACACCCTGCTCGCGGTGGCCGATCACGCGCTGCGCAGCCGTGACCGGGTCAACGTGATCGTCGCGGGCAAGCAGCCCTGCCACGACTGGCTGAACCTGGACGAAGCGCGGAAGCACGCCGCACGGGGCGCCGGAATCTGGGCGTGGGCCGGGACCGAGGACATGAGCCGCGAGCCCGACGTCGTACTGGCCTGCGCCGGCGACGTACCGACCCTGGAGGTCCTGGCCGCCGCGTCCCTGCTCCGCGAGCATCTCCCCTCGCTGGCCGTGCGCGTGGTCAACGTCGTCGATCTCGCCCGCCTGATGCCAAGGGAAGAGCATCCCCACGGAATGACCGACACGGAGTACGACGCCCTCTTCACCACCGACCGGCCGGTCGTCTTCGCGTACCACGGGTACCCGTGGCTGATCCACCGCCTCGCCTACCGCCGGACCGGCCATCCGAACCTGCACGTGCGCGGCTACAAGGAGTCCGGGACCACGACCACGCCCTTCGACATGGCCGTACGCAACGACCTCGACCGCTACCGGCTCGTCATGGACGTCATCGACCGCGTCCCCGGCCTCCCCCGCCGTGCCGAGGGACTACGGCAGAGCATGTGCGACCAGCGGATCCGCCACCACGCCTGGATCCGCGCCCACGGAACCGACCTGCCCGAGGTCGCCGACTGGTCCTGGCCCTACTGATTGCCCGAACCGGCTGCCTGCCGGAGAGCAGTCAGATCTTCGAGTATCCCAGGCAGAGCAGAGGCGGGGGGGGGGGCCCCCGGGGGGGGGGCCCCCCCCCCCCACCCCCCCGGGCCCCCCCCCCCCCCGGGGGGGCGGGGGGGGGGGGGTCGCGCCCCCCGCGGGGGGGGGGTG
>NZ_JBITDL010000056.1:0-27200 GCF_044454225.1 Streptomyces sp. NPDC051563 | reverse complement strand
GGGGGGGGGGGGGGGGGGGGGGGGGGCGGGGCCCCCCCGCGGGGGGGGGCCCCCCCCCCCGGGGGGGGGGGGGGGGGGGGGGGGGGGGGGGGGGGGGGGGGGGGGGGGGGGGGGGGGGGGGGGGGGGGGGGGGGGGTGTTGGTCTGGACTGCATGATTTAGGCGCCCTGTCCGCAACTTTCGACAGTTGTGGCTTCCTTTGCGCCACAAATCACGCTCTACGTCCAGACCAACACCCCACCCCGCCCCCGTCCCCGCCCCGGCCGCACCCCTTCCGACCTTGGCCGGGGGATATTCGGTCCCGGCCCGGCGGGTCTCCGACCCCGGGCGGGTGGGTTTCCAGGTCTAGGGCGGGTGGGTTTCCAGGTCTAGGGCGGACGGGTCTCGAGCCCCGGGCGGGTGGGTTTCCGGCCCTGGCCGAGTGGGCCCCCGGCCTCGGCGGAGTAGGTCTCCGGCCTCGGGCGGGCAGGTCTCCTACCCCGGGCGGGTGGGTTTCCGGCCCTGGCCGAGTGGGCCCCCGGCCTCGGCGGAGTAGGTCTCCGGCCTCGGGCGGGCAGGTCTCCTACCCCGGGCGGGTGGGTTTCCGGCCCTGGCCGAGTGGGCCCCCGGCCTCGGCCGATTAGGTCTCCGGCCTCGGGCGCGCAGGTCTCCGACCCCGGGCGGGTGGTTTCCGGCCCGGCCGGGGTTTGTCTTTTCAGCCGTCCGGCGTTTGAGGACCGGGGTCCGGGGCGGAGCCCCGGGGGTTTGGGCGCAGCCCGGTTCGTCGCTTCGGGGCGGGCCGCGCCATATTC
The DNA here is from genome assembly GCF_044454225.1 of Streptomyces sp. NPDC051563. NCBI lineage: Bacteria > Bacillati > Actinomycetota > Actinomycetes > Kitasatosporales > Streptomycetaceae > Streptomyces > Streptomyces sp. NPDC051563. The sequence continues at coordinate 26,410 of NZ_JBITDL010000056.1, read as the reverse complement.
AGCCTCGCCGGCGTTTGAGGCGCGGGGTCTGGGGCGGAGCCCCAGGGGGTCCGGGCGCAGCCCGGTAGCCCGCTTTCAGCCTGGCCGGCGTTTGAGGGCCGGGTCAGGGCTGGCCCTGGGAACGGTGGAAGGGTGGGGCGGGGACTTCGCCCCGCAGGGGCACCCCCGCGCAGCGGGGTCGGGGGTGCAGGCCCGGGCGGGGGATGGCATGCGGGGTCAGAGGAGCGCGTCGGGGGTGGATGCACCCGCCTCCTCGGGGATGGTGGAGACGGGCTGGGCCGCGCGGGCCAGGGTGAAGCGGACGGTGTCCGAGGGGGTCACGGTGAAGCCGTGGACCGCCGGTCGGGGGAGGCTGTTGTAGCCGTAGTGCGCGGTGAAGGCGTACGCCCCCGTGTCGGGCACGCAGACCAGGTCCCCCGGCGCCAGCAGCGGCAGCGCCCGCGCGGCCGCCAGCAGGTCGCCCGCGAAGCACGCCGGCCCGGCGATGTCCTGGGCGACGGGGCGGCCCGTCAGCGGAGTCCCCTGCGCGGAGTAGGGGAGGATGCGCAGCGGCCAGGCAGCGGGGGCGTACACCGTGCGGGTGGCCAGCTGGACCCCCGCGTGCGTGAGCGCGATCGGCCGCCCGCCGGTGGTCTTCGTGTACTCGACGCGGGTGAGGACCAGGCCGTGTTTGGCCGTGAGGGACCGGCCGAATTCCGTGACCAGCCCGTACGTCCCGGAGAAGAGGCCGGGGACGGCCTCGCGCAGCGCGTCCACGTACTCCGCGTGGGTGGGGGTGACGGTGTCCGAGGCGAAGTTGACCGGCAGGCCGCCGCCGATGTCCAGGGTGTCGACCTGGCGCCGTCCGGCCGCCGTGTTGATCTCCTCGGCCAGGGCGTACAGCTCCCGTACTCCTTCGGCGATCAGCGGGAGCGGGACCCCCTGGGAGCCGGAGTGGGTGTGCAGCCGGGTGAGCCAGGGCCGGTCCAGGTATGCCCGTACGAGCCATTCGCGCGCGCCCGGATCGCGCAGCGCGATGCCGAACTTCGAGGTGGCCGTGGCGGTGGAGAGGGCGTCGATGCTGCCCGCACCGGTCTGCGGGTTGATCCGTACGCCGATCGGGGAGGTGGTGGCCGCCCGGGCGACGAGGGTGTCGAGCCGTTCCAGTTCCTGGCGGTTGTCGGCGTTCACCGCGACGCCGAGGGCGAGGGCCTCGCGCAGCTCGGCGGCCGTCTTCGCGGGGGAGTCGAGGACGATGCGCTCCGGCGCGATCCCGGCGGCGCGGGCCAGGGCCAGCTCGCCGGGGCTGGCGACCTCGCAGCCGAGCCCGGCCTCGGCGAGCAGCCGCAGTACGGGGACCAGTGGGGCGGCCTTGACGGCGAAGGCGTGCAGGACGGGGGTGCCGGGGGCGAGGGCCCGGGCGAAGGCGCCGGTCAGGGTGGCGGCCGAGGCGCGGATGCCGGCGGTGTCGAGGAGGCAGAGGAGGGGGGTGTGCTCGCTGATCAGGCCCTGCTCGACGGCGGCCCGTACGGCCAGGTCCCGTCGCCGGGCGGAGTCCGGGACGGTGTCCGGGGCGGGGTCCGGCGCGGGGTCCGGCGCGGAGTGCGGCGCGGAGTCCGGGGCGGCGTGCGCGTGTGCCATGTCGGCCAGTCCATCATCCGGCGCGTCCCCGCGCAGCTGTTGACTGAACCTATTCAGGGAGTGAAGATGTGAATAGATTGACCAACACCGGAGGAGGCGCCGCCATGTCAGGACCCCGCCCCGTACGTGCCGCGCGAGGTACCGAGCTGAGCACCCTGGGATGGCAGCAGGAGGCCGCGCTGCGGATGCTCCAGAACAACCTCGACCCCGAGGTCGCCGAGCACCCCGACAAGCTCGTCGTCTACGGCGGCACCGGCAAGGCCGCCCGCGACTGGCGCTCGTACGACGCGATGGTCCGCACCCTCCGGACCCTCAAGCAGGACGAGACGATGCTCGTCCAGTCCGGCCGCCCGGTCGGCGTGATGCAGACCCACGAGTGGGCGCCGCGCGTGCTCCTCGCCAACTCCAACCTGGTCGGCGACTGGGCCAACTGGGAGGAGTTCCGCCGCCTGGAGAACCTCGGCCTGACCATGTACGGGCAGATGACGGCCGGTTCGTGGATCTACATCGGCACCCAGGGCATCCTCCAGGGGACCTACGAGACCTTCGCGGCCGTCGCCGCCAAGAAGTTCAACGGAACCCTGGCGGGCACCATCACCCTCACCGCCGGCCTCGGCGGCATGGGCGGCGCCCAGCCGCTGGCCGTGACGATGAACGACGGCGTCGCCATCTGCATCGACGTCGACCCGCGCGCCATCGACCGCCGCATCGAGCACCGCTACCTCGACGTCAAGGCGAACGACCTGCGGCACGCGCTGCAGCTCGCCGTCGAGGCCCGCGACGCCCGCAAGCCGCTCTCCATCGGCCTGCTCGGCAACGCCGCCGACCTGCTCCCGCAGATGCTCGCCGAGGGCGCGCCGATCGACATCGTGACGGACCAGACCTCCGCCCACGACCCGCTCGCCTACCTGCCGGTCGGCGTCGACTTCGACGACATGGCCGACTACGCGGCCAAGGACCCGGCCGGGTTCACCACCCGTGCCCGCGAGTCCATGGCCACGCACGTCGAGGCCATGGTCGGCTTCATGGACGCGGGCGCCGAGGTCTTCGACTACGGCAACTCCATCCGCGGCGAGGCCCAGCTGGCCGGCTACGACCGCGCCTTCGCCTTCCCCGGCTTCGTCCCGGCCTACATCCGCCCCCTCTTCTGCGAGGGCAAGGGCCCCTTCCGCTGGGCGGCCCTGTCCGGCGAGGCCTCGGACATCCACAAGACCGACAAGGCGATGCTGGAGCTCTTCCCCCAGAACGAGTCCCTGCACCGCTGGATCAAGATGGCCGGCGAGCGCGTCCACTTCCAGGGACTGCCCGCCCGCATCTGCTGGCTCGGCTACGGCGAGCGCGACAAGGCCGGCGAGCGCTTCAACGAGATGGTCGCCGATGGCACCCTCGCCGCGCCGCTGGTCATCGGCCGCGACCACCTCGACTGCGGCTCGGTGGCCTCCCCGTACCGCGAGACCGAGGCCATGCTCGACGGCTCCGACGCGATCGCCGACTGGCCGCTGCTCAACGCCATGGTCAACGTGGCCTCCGGCGCCTCCTGGGTCTCCATCCACCACGGCGGCGGCGTCGGCATGGGCCGCTCCATCCACGCGGGCCAGGTCACGGTCGCCGACGGCACGAAGCTCGCGGGCGAGAAGATCCGCCGCGTCCTGACCAACGACCCGGGCATGGGCGTCATCCGCCACGTCGACGCCGGCTACGACATCGCCGAGACGGTCGCCGACGAGCGCGGCGTCCGCATCCCGATGCGCGAGGGCGACGACGCGTGAGCGAGGCCGCATCGTTCCACTCCATGTGGGCCGAGCTCGCGCCCATCGGCCGGCACGCGGACTCCGGCGGGTACCGCCGGTTCGCCTGGACCGGGGCCGATGCCGACTGCCGCACCTGGTTCCAGGCGCAGGCCGAGGCGCGCGGGCTGGCCTACGAGACCGACCGCAACGGCAACCAGTGGGCCTGGCTCGGCGACCCACTGGCCGGTGACGCCGTCGTCACCGGCTCCCACCTGGACTCCGTCCCCGACGGCGGGGCCTTCGACGGCCCCCTCGGGGTGGTGTCCTCCTTCGCGGCCCTGGACGAACTCCGCAGGAGGGGAGCGGAGTTCTCCAGGCCGCTGGCCATCACCAACTTCGGCGACGAGGAAGGGGCCCGCTTCGGGCTGGCCTGCGTCGGCTCCCGGCTCGCCGCCGGGCAGCTGACCAAGGAGAAGGCGTACGCGCTCCGCGACGCGGACGGCGTCAGCCTTCCGCGGGCCATGGAGGAGGCCGGGTACGACCCCGCCGCCATCGGGGCCGACCCCGAACGCCTCGCCCGCATCGGCGCCTTCGTCGAACTGCACGTGGAACAGGGCCGGGCCCTGGACCTGTCGGGCGACCGGGTCGGCATCGCCTCCGCGATCTGGCCGCACGGCCGCTGGCGCTTCGACTTCCGCGGCGAGGCCAACCACGCCGGCACCACCCGGCTGGCCGACCGCCGCGACCCGATGCTCACCTACGCGCAGACCGTGCTCGCGGCCCGCGCCGAGGCGGCCCTCGCCGGGGCCGTGGCCACCTTCGGGAAGATCGCCGTCGAGCCCAACGGGGTCAACGCCATCCCCTCCCTCGTGCGCGGCTGGCTCGATTCCCGCGCCGCCGACCAGGCCACCCTCGACACGGTCGTCACCGCGATCGAGAAGGCCGCCCGCGAGCGCGCGGACGTGGAGGGGATCGACCTGGACGTGGTCCGGGAGTCCTTCACCCCGGTCGTCGAGTTCGAGCACGCCCTGCGCGAGGAGATGAACCGGATCCTCGGCGGGTCCGTCCCCGTGCTCGGCACGGGCGCGGGACACGACGCCGGGATCCTCTCGGCGGCCGTCCCGACCGCCATGCTGTTCGTACGCAACCCCACCGGGGTCTCGCACTCCCCGCGGGAGTTCGCCGCCGAGGACGACTGCGTGGCAGGGGTCCTCGCACTCGCCGACGTACTGGAAGGCCTCGCATGCAGGTGAAGGGGCACGTGCCGAAGACGTACTGGCTGGAGCACGCCTGGCTCGGCACCCATGTCGAGCCGGGCGTCGCCCTGGACGCAGCGGACGACGGGCGGATCTCCGCCCTGCGGACCGGGGCCGACACCCCGCCCCCGGGAGCGGAGGTCCTGCGCGGCCTGACGGTCCCGGGCCTGGCCAACGCGCACAGCCACGCCTTCCACCGGGCCCTGCGCTCGACGGTGCAGGTCGGCTCGGGCACCTTCTGGACCTGGCGCGACTTCATGTACAAGGTCGCCCAGAACCTCACCCCCGACAGCTACTTCGCGCTCGCCCGCGCCGTCTACGCCGAGATGGCACTGGCCGGCATCACCGCGGTGGGCGAGTTCCACTACGTCCACCACGCGCCCGGCGGAGTCCCGTACGCCGAGCCCAACGCCATGGGCGAGGCGCTGATCGCGGCCGCCGCCGAGGCCGGCATCCGGATCACGCTCCTCGACACGGCCTACCTGTCGGCGGGCTTCGGACAAGCCCCCAACGCCCACCAGCTGCGCTTCTCCGACGGCACCGCCGACGCCTGGGCCGAGCGGGTCTGCGCCCTCAAGCCCCGCGAGCACGCCCTGATCGGCGCCGCGATCCACTCGGTCCGCGCCGTCCCGGCGGGCCAACTGGCCACCGTGGCCCGCTGGGCCGAGGAGCACCGGGCCCCGCTGCACGTCCACCTCTCCGAGCAGACCGCCGAGAACGACGCCTGCCTGGCGGCCCACGGGCGCACCCCGGCCCAGCTGCTCGCCGACCACGGGGTGCTCGGCCCCCGCACCACCGGGGTGCACAACACGCACCTCACCGACGCGGACATCGCGCTCCTGGGCTCCACCACCACCGGTACCTGCATGTGCCCCACCACCGAACGCGACCTCGCCGACGGGATCGGCCCGGCCGTACGCCTCCAGCGCGCGGGCAGTCCGCTCTCGCTGGGCAGCGACAGCCACGCGGTGATCGACCTGCTCGAAGAGGCCCGGGCGATGGAACTGAACGAGCGCCTGAGCAGCCGTACGCGCGGCCACTGGACGGCCAATGCCCTGCTCACCGCCGCCACCGAGGACGGGCACGCGGCCCTTGGCTGGTCGCAGGCGGGCCGCCTGGAGGCGGGCGCCCTCGCGGACTTCACCACGATCGCCCTCGACTCCGTCCGCACGGCCGGGGCCCTTCCCCGCCTCGGCGCGGAAACGGCCGTCTTCGCGGCCTCCGCGGCCGATGTCCGCCACACGGTGGTGGGCGGCCGCCACATCGTCCGCGACGGCGCCCACACCCTGATCGAGGACGTCCCGTCCTCCCTGGCCGCCACCATCGCAGCCCTCCGCGGCTGACACCCCCGCCTGCGGCGGGGCGGGGGAACAAACCACTCGACGACTCCGAGGGACCATGACCACCACAGCCATCACCAACATCGGCAGCCTCGTCACCAACGATCCCGCCCAGGGCGACGGCACCCCCCTCGGCCTGATCCAGAACGCGGCCGTGGTCATCGACGGCGACACCATCACCTGGGTCGGCCCCGCCGACAGGGCCCCCGCCACGGACACGGCGTACGACGCCGAGGGCCGGGCCGCGATCCCCGGCTTCGTCGACTCCCACTCCCACCTCGTCTTCGCGGGCGACCGCACCGCCGAGTTCAACGCCCGCATGTCGGGCCGCAGCTACTCCGCCGGAGGCATCCGCACCACCGTCGCCGCCACCCGCGCCGCCTCCGACGCCGCGCTCGAGGCGAACCTGGTGCGCCACCTCCACGAGGCCCGCCGCCAGGGCACCACCACCTTCGAGACCAAGTCCGGCTACGGCCTCACCGTCCAGGACGAGGCACGAGCCCTCCGCATCGCCGCCGCGCACACCGAGGAGGTCACCTACCTCGGCGCGCACATCGTCTCCCCGGACTACGCGGACGACCCGGCCGGCTACGTGGCCCTCGTCACCGGCGAGATGCTGACCGCCTGCGCCCCGTACGCCCGCTGGGTGGACGTGTTCTGCGAGAAGGGCGCCTTCGACGGCGACCAGGCCCGGGCGATCCTCACCGCCGGGGCCGCCGCCGGGCTGATCCCGCGCGTCCACGCCAACCAGCTCTCCTACGGTCCCGGCGTCCAGCTCGCCGTCGAGCTGGAGGCGGCCTCCGCCGACCACTGCACCCACCTCACCGACGCAGACGTGGACGCCCTCGCCCAGGCGGCCGGCACCACCGTCGCCACCCTGCTGCCCGGTGCCGAGTTCTCCACCCGCGCCCAGTGGCCCGATGCCCGCCGGCTCCTCGACGCGGGGGCGACAGTGGCGCTGTCGACCGACTGCAACCCGGGCTCCTCCTACACGAGTTCGATGCCGTTCTGCATCGCCCTCGCCGTCCGCGACATGGGGATGACCCCGGACGAGGCCCTGTGGTCCGCCACCGCCGGCGGTGCCCGCGCCCTGCGCCGCACCGACATCGGCATCCTGACCCCCGGCGCCCGCGCCGACCTGGCCCTGATCGACGCCCCCAGCCACGTCCACCTCGCCTACCGGCCGGGTGTCCCGCTGGTCTCGGCGGTCTGGCAGAAGGGCATCAAAACGGCCTGAAACAGCCGTGATCCATACGCCGCAGGCCGCCCCCCGGGGCGGCCTGCGGCGTATGGACGGGCTGTTGATACGGCGCTGTCCTTTGTCTTCCCTCCGTAGGGCCCCGGGGCTACCTTGAGCCACCAATCTGATGTGCCGTCAGTAACTTGTGGCCCAAGGTTCGAGGGGAAGACGAAGGTGTCCGACCGGAAACGTTCCACCGCGCTCGCGCTGGCCTCCGCGCTGGCGGGGGCGGCGGTACTGCTGGCCGCCCCTGCAGCCCATGCCGCCGTCGTAGACGTCCAGTACGACTGCAAGACCCCCATCGGGGACAAATCGGCGGTCTCGCCGATCGAGATCAAAGGAGTCAAGGAGGGCAGCGGCTACAAGCTGACGATGTCCTTCCAGAAGGGGGTCTCCTCCAGCCCCATCGAGCTCGGCAAGGGCGCGATGACGCCCAGCGCCGTGATCCTGGTCGACGGTGCGGAGAAGGTGTCGGTACCGGTTTCCGGTCCGCCCAACCCCGAGGCCATTCCGGCCAACACCCCGATCAAGATCTCCGACCTCTCGGGCACGTACACGCCCAAGAAGTCCGGCAAGGTCACCCTCACCGCGGGCATGCTCACGATCAAGGCGATGGGTACGACCACCACCTGCACCCCGGGCAACAGCCCCAAGCCGTCCCTCGAACTCGACGTGACGGGCTCCGGCGGCGCCACCGGCTCCACCGGATCCACGGGCTCCACCGGGGACAGCCTCCCGCAGACCGGCCCCGAGGACTCCGCCATCGCCCTCGGAACCCTCGGCGCCACCGTGCTCCTCTCCGGCGCGGCCGGCGTGCTCTGGCTGACCCGCCGCGGCCAGCGGGCCCGGTCCTGAACGGAGCGCACCCGGTCATGTCCGTGCTCCCCTCGCCCCGCAGGCCCGGCGGGCTGCTCCTCGCCGCCGTGGCCGCCGTCGTCGGCGTGCTCTCCTGCGCGGTGACGGCCCCGGCCGCCGCCGACGAGCCCGGCTGGACCGCCGAGCCCGCCGCCGGGAGCGCCCCGGCGGCGGCGAAGTCCGGGGCCCGCCCGTACTTCTACCTCTCGGGCACCTCCGGCACGGTGCTGGAGGACCGCCTCGCCCTGGCCAACACCAGCGACCGGGAGCACACCATCGCCCTGCGCGGCGCCGACGCCTACAACACGGCCGCCGGCGCCTTCGCCGTGCGCCCCGACAAGGAGTCCACCGGCGCGGGCCGCTGGATCAGCTTCGGCGCGGGCACCACGGTCAAGGTCCCGCCGCACACCCGCGCGGTGGTCCCCTTCACCGTCACCGTGCCGCCCGGCTCCCCGCCCGGGGACCACCCGGCCGCCGTCGTCGCCACCGAGTCCGGCCGCGAGGTGGGCGTACGGGTCCACCTGCGCATCGGCGGCCCGGCGCTGGCGGCGCTCACGGTCGAGGACGTCTCCGTACGGGGCAAGGGCGCTCATGCGCGCGTGGCGTACACCCTGGTCAACCGCGGCAACGTGGCCCTCGCCCCCGAGCTCGCCATCAGCGCCGAGGGAACCCTCGGCAAGGTCGCGGGCCGCAGCATCCGCACCCTGCCGGTCGAGGTGCTGCCGGGCCAGCGCGTGGAGCTGACCGAACCCTGGCCCGGCGCGCCGGTGTTCGACCGGGTCGCCCTGACCCTCACCGTCACGGCCCCCGGCGGCGCCCGCGCCACGGGGAGCACCTCGGCCTGGTTCGTGCCGTGGGGCATCGCGGGCGCCACCGGCCTCGGGCTGCTGGGCCTCGGCGCCGTCGCGGCGGCCGCGCTGCTCCTCGAACGCAAGCGGCGGACCCGGTCCGGCGACGGGTCCGGACCGGGGTCCGGACCGGGGTCCGCGCCCGGCCCGCACGGGAGCGCCGTACCCGAAGAAGCCCCAGCGCCGGAACACGAGTTGACGGGAGCACCCAGGTGAGCGCCAAGGCCGGTGGGAGACACGGCGGCAGGATCAGGGCCCTGGCCGCCGCGGGACGCGCGGGGCTGGCGGCGGGGCTGGCGGTGTGCGCGCTGACGCTGTTCGCGGCGGCCCCGTCCGCCGCGGACGACGGGCCCAAACCCGCCGTGGCCCTCTCGCTCCAGGAGGCCGCCAAGGGCACGGAGCTGGCCGTCACCGGAACGGGCTGGCGGGCCAAGACCATGGTGATGCTGCTGGTCTGCGGGCAGAACATGATCGGCGGCACCAACAGCTGCGCCAACGCCGACGGGGTGGCCGTCTCGGTCGCCGACGACGGGCACTTCTCCGCCCGGCTCCCGGTGGTCGCCCCGCCCAAGCCCTGCCCCTGCGTGGTCAACGTGACCTCCGTCAACGGGGACCAGTCCACCGTCGCGGCCGCGCTGAAGATCACCGACCACCCGGTGGCCGACCTGCCCGCCGAGGGCGGCACGGCCCGGCTCGCCCTGCTCACCGGGGTGCGCCTCAAGGGCGAGGACGGGGTGCTGACCTGGTTCGGGGCCCCGCCCGGCCGGAAGTTCACGGTCACCGTGGGCAATCTCGGCTCCGCCGCGGTCAAGGACCCGGTCTTCCAGCTCGGCACCGCCCACGGGGTGTTCGCGCCGACCTGGGAGGAGGTCCGCTGGAAGGGCACCATCCCGCCCGGCGGCAAGGCGGAGGTGGCCCTCGACGCCACCCTGACGGCCGGCGCCCACGGGGACTACACCCTCTCCCTCAAGTACGGGGAGACGGTGCTGGCCACCCAGCCCTGGGGCGTGGCCCGCCCGTACGGGGTGCTGCTGTTCTGGGGCCTGCTCCTGCTGGTGATCCCGGCCGGGATCTTCCGGATCGGCATGGCCGTCGTCGACAGGGTCCGCCCGCGCGCGGGCCTCTCGCCGGGCGGCCGCCACCGCGGCCACCGCCCGCAGCCCGATCCGGCGGCGGCGGTGACCGCCCGGCTGCCCCGGATCCCGGCGGTACGGGGACCCGCGCGCGGCCCCGTACGGGTCCCGAAGGCCGACCCCCCACAGACCACCACGGCGGCCCTGCCGTGGTTCACCCCGGACAGCGCGCCGGGGACAGCGCCATCACAGGCAACTGCACCACAGACGTCCGCACCGTCTGAGAACAGTCCGACGACGAAGGGACTTCAGTGAAAACCCAACGGAGGGCGAGCGCGGCCGCGGTCGCGCTGCTGCTCGGCGGCGCGGGCATCGTCATGGGGGCCACGCCGGCTCAGGCGGAGGTGGTCGAGGTCAAGTACGACTGCCAGACGCCCATCGGCTCCAAGTCGGCGGTCTCGCCGATCGACATCAAGGCCGTCAAGGAGGGCAGCGGGTACAAGGTGACGATGTCCTTCCAGAAGGGCGTCTCCTCCAGCCCCGTCGCGCTCGAGGCGGGCTCGATGACCCCGAGCGCGAAGATCGTTCTGGGCGGTGACGACACCGGGGCGCTCGATGTCACCGGCCCGGCCAACCCCGAGAAGATCCCGGCCAACACTCCCATCAAGATCAGCGATCTCTCGGGCACGTACACGCCCAAGAAGTCCGGCAAGGTCACCTTCACCGCCGGCGTCCTGCTGATCAAGGCGCTGGGGACGACCTCCACCTGCACCCCGGGCAACAGCCCCAAGCCGTCCCTGGAACTGGACGTGACGGTCGGGGGCGGCACCACGCCGCCCACCAGCCCGCCGCCGACCAGCAAGCCCCCCACCAGCCCGCCGCCCACCAGCAAGCCCCCGACCACCCCGCCGGCCACCAGCCCCGCCCCGTCCCCGACCGGTGGGGGCCAGACCGACTTCCCGGGCAAGCCCGTGGACGTCACCTTCGACTGCGGAGCCTTCATGCCCAACGGCCCGCTGAAGGGCAGGGTGACGATCAACGCGAAGAAGAACGGCGGCAGCTACGACCTGACCGCCACGACCGCCAAGGGCGTCATGAACAGCCCCGCCGACCTTCCGGCGGGCGCGCTCCAGCCCGCGCTGGACATCAAGCTCGGCGGCGCCGACAGCGGCACCGTCAAGGTGAGCGGCCCGGGCAACCCCGAGCCGATCAAGGCCGGTGCGCCGGTCAGCCTCAGTGACATGAAGGGCACCTACAAGCCGGGCATGACCGGCAAGACCACGCTGACCCCGGACAAGCTGACGATCAGCGTGGTCATGGCTCCGGGTGCCGCCCCGATCGTGGTGCCCTGCACCGCGAGCGGAGCCACGGCCTCGCTCACGCTGGACACCGCCGCCCAGCCCGGCGGCTCCGGCACCTCCGGCTCGGGCAGTGGCTCGGGCAGCGGCTCGGGCACCGCGGGCGGCCTCGCCCAGACCGGGGCCTCGGACGAGGGCGGCATCAAGGCCCTGGCCCTGGTCGCCGGCACCGTCATGCTGCTCGGCGCGGCCGTCTTCACCTTCACCCCGTGGCGCCGCCTGCGCGGCCGGCGGTAACCGTGCCTCCGCGGGCAACGGCCCGGCCCGCGGACAACGGAACGGCCCGGCACGCCTTTCGGTGTGCCGGGCCGTTCGCGCGGAAGGCCGGGTGCGTCAGTGCACGGTGCCCATCAGGGCCTGGACCTTCTTGCGGTACGCGTAGACCGCGAGGCCGGCGAGCACCGCGGCCAGGGCCTCGAAGCCGATGATCCAGGTGCCGTTCAGGTCCACCTTGGCGATGGAGAGCAGACTGGTGATGCAGTCACCGGCGGTGACCGCGAGGAACCAGACGCCCATCATCTGGGAGGCGTACTTCTGCGGCGCCATCTTCGTGGTGACCGAGAGGCCGACCGGGGAGAGGCACAGCTCACCGATGGTCTGGATCATGTAGATCGAGACGAGCCACATCGGGGAGACCATGGTGCCGTCGCCCGCCATGTTCATCGGGACGATGAAGACGAAGAACGAGGCGCCGACCAGGACCAGACCCATCGAGAACTTCACGATGGTGTTCGGCTCCTGGTTCTTGCGGGCCAGCCACAGCCACAGCCAGGCGAAGACCGGGGCCAGGGTCATCACGAACAGCGGGTTCAGCGACTGGTACCAGGTGGCCGAGAAGCCGAGGCCGAAGACGGTGTCGGCGGTCTTGTCATCGGCGAACAGCGACAGGGTGGAACCACCCTGGTCGTAGATCATCCAGAAGACGGCGGCGGCGATGAAGAAGAAGATGTACGCGGTCATCTTCGACTGCTCGGTGCCCGACAGCTCCTTGTCGCGCTTGATGCGCGCCAGGACGGCGACCGGGATGAACAGGCCGGCCAGCGTCAGCGGGACCAGGGCCCAGTTCAGCGTGTAGGCGCCCAGGGCGACCACGGCGCCGTAGAAGACGGCGATGCCCACGGCCGCGAGCGCGACCTTCGTGAGGACGGACTTGCGCTCCTCGGCGGACAGCGGGTTCGGGACCAGGCTGCTCTTGGGGCTCAGGTGCTTGGTGCCGAGCAGGAACTGGGCGAGACCCAGCGCCATGCCGACCGCCGCGAGGGCGAAGCCCATGTGCCAGTTGTGCTCCTTGCCGACCGTTCCGACGACGAACGGAGCGACGAAGGCACCGAGGTTGATGCCGATGTAGAAGAGCGTGAAGCCACCGTCACGGCGCGGGTCCTCGGGACCGTCGTACAGGTGGCCGACCATCGTGGAGATGTTGGCCTTCAGCAGGCCGGAACCGGCTGCGACGAGGATCAGACCGACGAAGAACATCGCCTGGCCCGGCACGGCCAGCGAGATGTGACCGGCGATGATCACGAAGCCGGCGATGGCGACCGTCTTGCGGGCGCCCCAGACGCGGTCACCGAACCATCCGCCCGGCATGGCCATCAGGTAGACCATGGAGACGTACACGGAGTAGATCGCCGTGGTCGTCGCCGCGGTCATCGCGAGGCCGCCGCCCTGGCTGCCCGTGGCGGCGTCGGCGCCGCCCGAGACCAGGTAGTACACGAGGAGGGCGCGCATGCCGTAGTAGGAGAACCGCTCCCACATCTCGGTCATGAACAGAGTGGCCAGGCCACGGGGGTGTCCGAAGAAGGTCTTCTCGGTGGACGGGTCCGCCGAGCCCTTCGTCAGGCTGGAAGCCATGGTCGATCCTTGCTTGCTCGGGACGCGCGGCTTCGTGAGCTCAACGGCGCCCGGTGAGGGGTGGCCGGTACCGGCTTCGGTTGCTCCGGCCCCCACGCCCGGGGGGTTCGCTCCGCGGGGGCGAAGACGAAGGAACATCCGACACCGGGATCCACGCCCGCCGCGCTCCATCGCGCGAAGGGCCCGGCCCATAGGTCATTCACTGTCATCTGCTGCCCGGAACGGGCGTGCGATAACAATGCCTGCCCGATCAGGGCAGAAATAGAGACTTTCGGCTGGTTTTCGCTCGAAAGTCTCTTGGAGGTAGTGCATCAGGCGTCTCGACACCATACGACACGACAGTGGCGCATATGAAAGCACTTGAGATATGGATCACAGGCGCCGGTGGAACCAATCGGCCACATTCGAAGGTCGTGAGGAGTTGATAAGCCCAGATAGACAGGGACTTGCAGGTGGGCCTCTTCTTTCCCCCGCCGCGGACTACCATCACCCACATGACGCGTGTACTGCTCGCCGAGGACGACGCATCCATCTCGGAACCCCTGGCCCGCGCCCTGCGCCGGGAAGGGTACGAGGTCGAGGTCCGGGAGGACGGCCCCACCGCCCTGGACGCGGGACTGCAGGGCGGCATCGACCTCGTCGTGCTGGACCTGGGCCTGCCGGGCATGGACGGGCTGGAGGTCGCCCGCCGGCTGCGCGCCGAGGGCCACGGTTTCCCGATCCTGGTCCTCACCGCCCGTGCCGACGAGGTCGACACGGTCGTGGGCCTGGACGCGGGCGCCGACGACTACGTGACCAAACCCTTCCGGCTCGCCGAGCTGCTCGCCCGGGTCCGGGCCCTCCTGCGGCGCGGCGCCAACGAGGCCTCCCAGGCCCCGGCCACCCACGGGGTGCGCATCGACGTCGAATCGCACCGCGCCTGGATGGGCGAGGAGGAGCTCCAGCTCACGGCGAAGGAGTTCGACCTGCTGCGGGTCCTGGTCCGCGACGCCGGCCGGGTCGTCACCCGCGACCAGCTCATGCGCGAGGTCTGGGACACCACCTGGTGGTCCTCCACCAAGACCCTCGACATGCACATCTCCTGGCTGCGCAAGAAGCTCGGCGACGACGCGGCCAACCCCCGCTACATCGCCACCGTCCGCGGAGTCGGCTTCCGCTTCGAGAAGAGCTGAAACCGCGCGGGACCGCATCACCAGGGACGACTAGGGCATTCTCGGAGACATGCGCCGCCGTCTGATCAACTCCACGCTCGCCGTGGTGCTCGTCGTCATCGCCGTCTTCGGGGTCTCCCTCGTCATCGTCGAGACCCGCACCATCACCAGCAGCGCCCAGGACCGCATCGAGTCCGAGGCGCTGCGGCTGGTGGGCATCGTCGAGAGCGACGTCCTGGAGAAGAAGCCGGTCGACGCCGACGCGCTCTTCGGACAGCTCGGCGCCGGCCGGTACGCCCGGATCACGATCCCCGGCCGGGAAACGGTCGAGATCGGGACGCCCATCGCCGACAGCGTCATCCGGGGCACCGCCCGCGGCGAGCGGGGCGAGGTCGTCACGGTGGAGGAGTCCCGCTCCACCGTCACCCGCGAGGTCGGCCGCACCCTGGCCGTGGTCGGCGCCGTCGCCCTGCTCGCCGTCGTGGCGGCCGTCCTGCTCGCCGTACGGCAGGCCAACCGCCTGGCCTCCCCGCTGACCGACCTCGCCGAGACGGCCGAACGCCTCGGATCGGGCGACCCGCGGCCCCGCCACAAGCGGTACGGGGTCCCCGAGCTGGACCGGGTCGCCGACGTACTGGACTCCAGCGCCGAGCGGATCGGCCGCATGCTCACCGCCGAGCGGCGCCTCGCCGCGGACGCCTCGCACCAGCTGCGCACCCCGCTCACGGCCCTGTCGATGCGGCTGGAGGAGATCACCGTCACCGACGACCTGGAGACCGTACGGGAGGAGGCGACGATCGCCCTGACCCAGGTGGAACGGCTCACGGACGTGGTCCAGCGGCTCCTGACGAACTCCAGGGACCCGCGCACGGGCTCGGCCGTCCCCTTCGACCTGGACGAGGTCGTCAAGCAGCAGCTGGAGGAGTGGCGCCCCGCCTACCGCAGCGCCGGCCGGGCCGTCGTCCGCTCCGGGAAGACCGGAATCCGCGCCGTGGGCACCCCGGGCGCGGTCTCGCAGGTCCTGGCGACCCTGGTGGAGAACTCCCTCATGCACGGCGGCGGCACCGTGGCCCTGCGCACCCGCGTCATCGGCAACCAGGCCGTACTGGAGGTCACCGACGAGGGACCGGGCGTCCCGCCGGACCTCGGCAACCGGATCTTCGAGCGGGCCATCAGCGGCCGCAACTCCACCGGCATCGGCCTCGCAGTCGCCCGCGACCTCGCGGAGGCCGACGGCGGCCGCCTGGAGCTGCTCCAGACCCGCCCGCCGGTGTTCGCCCTGTTCCTCAGCCGGACCGCGCCCCAGCGCCCCGAACCGGAGCACACGGTCCGCTGAGAGCGGCCGCGGGCGGGGAGCGGGGTTCGGGCTGCGTCAGTTCGCGGCGGTCTCCGGGGTCCGCGCCACCGGGGCCTGCGCGCTCACAGGAGCCGCAGGAGCTCCGGGAGCCCCCGGAGCCTGGCCGTCGCGCTGTTCGACGACCAGCGAGGCCGCGGCCGGCGCGGGCAGCGCCTTGAAGACCCAGGTGCGGTAGGACCAGAAGCGGAACACGGTCGCGATGCCGATGCCGGTGAACTTGAAGAAGTTCGAGGCGAGCGGCCCGTCCCAGTGGAAGCCGTACGTGGCCGTGTAGAGGATGCCGTTCTCGATCACGAGCCCGATCGCGCTGAACGCGACGAACAGCCCGAGCTCACGGGTGCGGCCCGCCCCGGTCCGGTCGGCCCGGTCCCGGTAGGCGAAGTAGCGGAAGCCCAGGTAGTTCGTGACGATGGCCACCAGGGTGGCTATCACGCTCGCGCGCACCAGCTGGAGGTCGGTGACCTGCCGGATCAGGTTGAAGACGCCCAGGTTGACCAGGACTCCCAGCCCGCCGACGGCCCCGAACCTGACGAGCTCGCGTGCGAGCCCGCGCACGCGGTCGAGGACGGATCCGCTCTCCGGCTTGCTCATATGAGGCTCAGTCCTGTCTTCGGGGCCCCCGTATGAGGCGTCGCACGTTGTTCCTGCGTTTGTTCCTGCGCGCCCATGCTAAGTGTCGCCCCATCGGTACGTCTGCGCCTTCGCACACCGTGCGACACACGGCACACCCGCCGCACACGACCGACGGGTACCGGCCAGGGGCGTTGCGATGCGGGTCCGGATGGCGGAATACCGCCGGATACCCTGGAGGAGTGACGTTCCCGGTAGTCGGCATGGTCGGCGGCGGACAGCTCGCCCGCATGACCCACGAGGCGGGTATCCCCCTCGGCATCAGATTCAAGATCCTCAGTGACACCCCACAGGACTCGGCGGCCCAGGTCGTGAGCGACGTCGTCATCGGCGACTATCGCGATCTGGAGACCCTCCGCGCCTTCGCGCGCGACTGTGACGTGATCACCTTCGACCACGAGCACGTGCCCATCGCGCACCTGCGGGCCCTGGAAGCCGACGGCGTCTCCGTCCGCCCCGGGCCCGACGCGCTGGTGCACGCCGCGGAC
Source organism: Streptomyces sp. NPDC051563 (assembly GCF_044454225.1). Taxonomy (NCBI): domain Bacteria; kingdom Bacillati; phylum Actinomycetota; class Actinomycetes; order Kitasatosporales; family Streptomycetaceae; genus Streptomyces; species Streptomyces sp. NPDC051563. The sequence continues at coordinate 9,613 of NZ_JBITDL010000056.1, read as the reverse complement.
AAGGGGGTGATGCGCGCCAAGCTCGACGAGATCGGCGCACCCAGCCCCCGCCACCGGATCGTGAGCGATCCGGCGGACGCGGCGGCCTTCGCCGAAGAGGTCGGCGGGTTCCCCGTCATCCTCAAGACGGTGCGCGGCGGGTACGACGGAAAGGGCGTGTGGTTCGTCCGTACGCAGGCGGACGCCGAGGCCCCGTTCAAGGCGGGCGTCCCGGTCCTGGCCGAGGAGAAGGTGGACTACGTCCGCGAGCTCGCGGCCAACATCGTCCGCTCCCCGCACGGCCAGGCCGTGTCCTACCCCGTCGTGGAGTCCATCCAGGTCGACGGCGTCTGCGACACGGTCATCGCCCCCGCCCCGAACCTCTCGGAGGCCCTCGCCGGCGAGGCACAGGCCCTGGCCCTGCGCATCGCCAAGGAACTCGACGTGACCGGCCACCTGGCCGTCGAGCTCTTCGAGACCACCGACGGCCGGATCCTGGTCAACGAACTGGCGATGCGCCCGCACAACAGCGGCCACTGGACGCAGGACGGTGCCATCACCTCCCAGTTCGCCAACCACGTACGGGCCGTCCTGGACCTGCCCCTCGGCGACCCGCGGCCCCGCGCCCGCTGGACGGTCATGGCCAACGTGCTCGGCGGGGACTACCCCGACATGTACGCGGCGTACCTCCACTGCATGGCCCACGACCCGCAGCTGAAGATCCACATGTACGGCAAGGACGTGAAACAAGGCCGCAAGGTCGGCCACGTCAACACCTACGGCGACGACCTGGACGATGTGCTGGAGCGCGCACGTCATGCAGCCGGCTACCTCAGAGGAACCATCCAAGAATGAGCACCTCCGCAGCAGCTCCCGTCATCGGCATCGTCATGGGATCGGACTCCGACTGGCCCGTCATGGAGGCCGCCGCCCAGGCCCTCGACGAGTTCGAGATCCCCTACGAGGTCGACGTGGTCTCCGCGCACCGGATGCCGCGCGAGATGATCGCGTACGGGGAGCAGGCCGACGGGCGCGGCCTCAAGGCGATCATCGCGGGCGCGGGCGGGGCGGCCCACCTGCCCGGCATGCTCGCCTCCGTCACCCCGCTGCCGGTCATCGGCGTACCGGTCCCGCTGAAGTACCTCGACGGCATGGACTCCCTGATGTCGATCGTCCAGATGCCGGCCGGGATCCCCGTCGCCACCGTCTCGATCGCCGGGGCCCGCAACGCCGGGCTGCTCGCCGTACGGATCCTCGCCGCGCACGATCCGGAGCTGCGGACCCGCATGACCGACTTCCTCCAGGACCTCAACGACCAGGCCACCGAGAAGGGCAAGCGGCTGCGCAACAAGGTCGCCGGCCAGGAGTCGTTCGGATTCGGCAAGTGAGCCCCGCAGGGGCGGCGGACGCGTCCGGGCACCTGGACGCGGCGCGCGAACTGCTCGCCGAGCACCCGGTCGTCGACGGACACAACGACCTGCCCTGGGCCCTGCGCGAGACGGTCCGCTACGACCTGGACCGGCGCGACATCGGCCGCGACCAGAAGGGCCACCTGCACACCGACATCCCCCGGCTGCGCGCCGGCGGGGTCGGCGCGCAGTTCTGGTCGGTCTACGTGCGCTCCGACTACGCGGGCGACGAGGCGGTCAGCGCCACCCTGGAGCAGATCGACGTCGTCGCCCAGCTGATCGAGCGTTATCCGCACGACCTGGTGCGGGCACTGACGGCCGACGACATGGAGGCGGCGCGCGCCCAGGGCCGGATCGCCTCGCTGATGGGCGCCGAGGGCGGGCACTCCATCAACAACTCGCTCGCCACCCTGCGGGCCCTGCACCAGCTCGGCGTGCGGTACATGACGCTCACGCACAACGACACCATCGACTGGGCGGATTCGGCGACCGACGAGCCCCGGCACGGCGGGCTCAGCGAGTTCGGCCGCGAGGTCGTCCGGGAGATGAACCGGATCGGCATGCTCGTCGACCTCTCGCACGTCGCCGCGACCACGATGCGCGACGCGCTCGCGGTCTCGGCCGCGCCGGTGGTCTTCTCGCACTCCTCGGCCCGGGCCGTCTGCGACCACGTGCGCAACATCCCCGACGACGTGCTGGCGCTGCTGCCGGCCAACGGCGGGATCGCGATGGCCACCTTCGTGCCCAAGTTCATCCTCCCGGCGGCCGTGGAGTGGACCCTGGCCGCCGACGAGAACCTGCGCGCGCACGGCTTCCACCACCTCGACACCACCCCCGGGGCGATGGCCCTGCACCGGGCCTTCGAGGAGGCGCGCCCGCGCCCGGTGGCCACGGCCGCCACGGTCGCCGACCACCTCGACCACATGCGCGAGGTGGCCGGCGTCGACCACATCGGCATCGGCGGGGACTACGACGGCACCGCCTTCACCCCGGCCGGGCTGGACGACGTGGCCGGGTACCCCAACCTGGTCGCCGAGCTGCTCGCACGCCGTTGGTCGAAGGCGGACCTGGCCAAGCTGACCTGGTCGAACGCCGTACGGACGCTGCGCGACGCCGAAGCGGTGGCGCGCGAGCTGTCGGCCTCCAGGGGCCCGTCCAACGCGGTGCTCCCGGCCTGAGGCTGAGGAGCCCCGCCGCTTCCTGACCGGCCCGCCCGGCGGATCGGGCGTACGGGCTGTGACCAGCGGACACCTGCCGGTTACACCCGAACGCCACATCCGCCGGGCGCCTCCGGCGTCCCACATGTCACGGTGGCACCATCTTCCCTGCTTCTCTCCCGCTGCTTTTCGCACCGTCACAGCCGCCGAGACCGGAGCGCACGCCATGGCCGACCTGCAGGACGAACCGCACGCGAACCCGGTGACCCCCGTGGGCCCGGGCTCCCTCGGAGCCGAGGATCCCACCGGCACCTTGCTCCCGGGCGCCCTTGACCGGGCCGCCGCACTGCTCAGCGTCCATCCCGTCGCGGATGGCTGCAACACCCTCGTACGGACCCTGCGCGAGAGTCCGTACCACGACATCGAGACCTCGGACACGGGCGTCGACACCGACATCCCGCGGCTGCGCGCCGGGGGAGTGGGCGCCCAGTTCTGGTCGCTGCTCATGCCGCGCGAGGCCGGGACCACCGACCAGGTGGTGTCCGACACCCTCGAACAGATCGACGTGGCGCTGGCCCTGATGCGCCGTTACCCCGACAGCCTCCGCCTCGCGCTGACCGCCGACGACCTCGCGGACGCCCGCAACCGGGGCCGCATCGCCTCCCTCCTCGGGCCCGTGCCCGGCCGCACCCTGACGGACTCGCTGGGTGCGCTGCGCGCCTTCCACGCGCTGGGCGTACGGATCCTCGCGCCGGCCGGGGCGCCGTGGGCGGCGGAGGGGCTGACGGCCTTCGGCCACGAGGTGGTCAAGGAGATGAACCGGCTGGCGATGCTGCTGGACCTCCGGGGCTGCCCGCCCGCGCCGGCCTGCCAGCTGGCCGCGGCCTCCAAGGCGCCGGTGATCATCTCGCACACCGGGGCGGCCGCCCTCAACCCGCACCCGGACAACGTGACCGACGAGGTGCTGCTCGCGCTGCGGGCGGCGAACGGCCTGGCGATGGTCAGCTTCGACACCGCGCTGACCGGGGACTCCCTGCACGCGGTGGCGGACCACGTGGACCACGTACGGGCCGTCGCGGGCCCCCACTGCGTGGGCCTGGGCGCCGGCTTCGGCGCCGAGCCGGGCACCCCCCGCCCGGCCGGGCTGACCGATCCCTCGGGCTATCCGCGACTGATCGCGGAACTGCTGGAGCGGGGCTGGCCGGAGACCGACCTGGCGCTGCTGACCTGGGGGAACGCCCAGCGCGTGGTCCGGGACGCGGAGTTCACGGCCCGTGCGGCGCAGCACCGCAGGGCGTCCGGAGCGGCCTGAGCGGCCTTCAGACGCCTGCCGGAACTCCGGCCCCGGCCTTGGGCGCCGGGGCCGCGGAGGCTCCGGACTCCGCCCCGGACCCGGTGCCGGGGACGGGGCTCACGCTCGCCCGCCACAGGCGCAGGCAGGACCAGACGGCGGCCCAGCCCAGCAGCCCGTTGCGGAGCACCAGGAGGAAGGTGCCGAAGCCGGTGCCCGGGAGGATCTCCGAGCCGTAGGTGAGCGGGTAGATCGCGGTGCTGAGCGCGGTCGAGGCGACGATCAGCCAGGCCACCGGCCGCTGCGTGGTGTGCCTGCAGGTCAGGCAGACGGCCGCGAGACCGACCAGCCAGATCAGGTACTGCGGGCTGAGCACGCGGCTGGTGATGGTGAAGACGAGGATGGCGCACAGTGCGGCGTCCAGCGGGGTCGCGGTGGTCCAGCGCCGGGCCTTCACCCGCCACAGCAGCAGCCACGCGAACCCGGCGACCGTGAGGCCGACGGAGAGCAGCGCGACGCTGGAGACGTACGGGCCGAGGTACTCGTAGGCGCCGTAGCGGACTTCGACCTTCCCGGACCAGGCGCCGACGAGCTTGCCGAACATCAGGGCCGAGCCGCCGAGGGATTCGACCTGGATGCCGCGGTTGCCCTGGTTGCCGAGGAAGCCCAGGGTGTCGCGGAAGAACAGCGCGAGCACGGCGAGCAGCACGGCCCCGGCCGCCACGGCCGAGACGACGGCGTCGCGGGTGGTGCGGCCGCGCGGGGTGCCGATGAGCGTGAGCAGCGGCCACACCTTGACCAGGGCGCCGACTCCGGCGAGGACTCCGCCGAGCTTGCGGCGGAAGCGCAGGCACAGCAGCGAGCCGACGGCGAGCAGGGTGACCTGGAGGTCGTAGCGGCCGAAGGGCAGCGACAGCAGCAGCGGCAGCGTCGTCAGCCACAGCACGGCGCCGGCCAGGCTGCCGTCGGTGCGCCGGGCGGCCCGGACCAGGCCGACGCAGATCAGCGCGTCGCAGACCACGGTCAGCGCGACGAAGGCCTGGAAGTAGCTCAGGAAGGGGAGCAGGTCGGGCGACAGGAAGATCGCCGCCGCGGCCGGCGGGTACTGCCACATGACGTCGTCGTGCGGCATGGTCCCCGTGACGAGGACGTCGTACCAGTTGTTGTAGGTCTGGGTGATCTCCACGCGCACCGAGGAGGTGCCGTGCAGGTTCACCACCAGGAGGACCACCATCAGCGTCCGGGTGGCCAGCCAGAAGCCCGCCATGGCCAGGCGGCCGGCGCGCCCGCGGAGTGCGGAGTCGATGGTCGTGCTCGTACTGGTCATCGGCCGTGAGTCTAGCGATCCAATGCGCGCGGCCCGGCGGCTCCTGCCAACGATCCGGTGACGAGATGCGAAACCGTGCATTCCGGAACGAAGCGGATCAAGGACCGCCGGGGGAAGGACCCGGAGGTCAGGCGCGCGGACGGCCCATCGCGCGGTACGTCCAGCCGGCGGCGCGCCACAGGGCGGGGTCGAGGGCGTTGCGGCCGTCGAGGACGAGCCGGTCGGTGACGACCTCGCCGAGGGCCGCGGGGTCCAGGTCGCGGAACTCCCGCCATTCGGTGAGGTGGAGGACGACCTCGGCGCCGCGGGCGGCGTCCAGGGCGGTGTCGGCGTACCCGAGGGTGGGGAAGACGCGGCGCGCGTTGTCCATGCCCTTGGGGTCGTAGACGGTGACCTGGCCGCCCTGGAGGTGGATCTGGCCGGCCACGTTCAGGGCGGGGGAGTCGCGGACGTCGTCGGAGTCCGGCTTGAAGGTGGCGCCCAGGACGGCGACCCGCTTGCCGAGGAAGGAGCCGCCGACGGCGTCGCGGGCCAGCTCGACCATGTGGCCGCGGCGGCGCATGTTGATGGAGTCGACCTCGCGCAGGAAGGTCAGCGCCTGGTCGGCGCCGAGCTCGCCGGCCCGCGCCATGAACGCGCGGATGTCCTTGGGCAGGCAGCCGCCGCCGAAACCGATGCCGGCGCGCAGGAACTTCTTCCCGATGCGCTCGTCGTGGCCGATGGCCTCGGCCAGCTTCACCACGTCGCCGCCGGCGGCCTCGCAGACCTCGGCCATGGCGTTGATGAAGGAGATCTTCGTGGCGAGGAAGGAGTTGGCGGCCGTCTTGACGAGCTCGGCGGTCGGGAAGTCGGTGACGACCAGCGGGGTGCCCTCGCCCATGGGGATCGCGTAGACCTCCCGCAGGAGCTTCTCGGCGCGTTCGCCCCGTTCGTCGTCGACCCCGATGACGATCCGGTCGGGGTGCAGGGTGTCCTGGACGGCGAAGCCCTCGCGCAGGAACTCCGGGTTCCAGGCCAGCTCGATCTCCTCGCCGGCCGGGGCCAGCGCGGTCAGCTTCGCGGCGAGGCGCTCGGCGGAGCCGACGGGCACGGTGGACTTGCCCACGACCAGGGCGGGCCGGGTCAGGTGCGGGGCGAGCGATTCCACGGCGGAGTCGACGTAGCTCATGTCGCAGGCGTACTCGCCGTGCTTCTGCGGGGTGTTCACGCAGACGAAGTGGACGTCGCCGAAGGCGCCGACCTCCTCCCATGAGGTGGTGAAGCGCAGCCGGCCCGTGGAGCCCGGCAGTCCGGCCACGTGGGCGGCGAGCAGCTCCTCCAGCCCGGGCTCGTACATGGGGACGCGGCCGGCGGCGAGCATGGCGATCTTCTCCGGCACCACGTCCAGTCCGAGCACCTCGAAGCCCAGCTCGGCCATTGCCGCGGCATGCGTGGCGCCGAGGTATCCGGTGCCGATCACAGTGATCTTGAGGGGGGCCATGAGTGCTCCTGGAGGTGCGGGGCCGTTCGCGGCAACCGAGCATAGTCGGGCCTGTGACCGGGGATGCATTCCGGAGTCCGTCACCCGTCCGCCGCCCGTCCGTCACCCCGGGGCCACTGCGTCGCCGCCCCCTCCGGTGCCCCCCGCGCGCCCCGCTGTCACGCAACTCACGTGCGACGCCCGTGTCGCGGTCGGCGGGCGGACACTAAGCTTGGGCTACTTAACGGTAGTTAACACCACGCACCACCTGGGGAGTGAGAGATCTTGGCGGGTTCTGCCGACTTCGACCTGTACCGCCCGGCCGAGGAGCACGACATGCTCCGCGAGTCCGTCCGCGCGCTCGCAGAGGCGAAGATCATGCCCTTCGCCGCCGCGGTCGACGAGGAGTCCCGCTTCCCGCAGGAGGCCCTGGACGCCCTCGTCGCCAGCGACCTGCACGCCGTCCACGTGCCCGAGACCTACGGCGGCGCGGGCGCCGACGCCCTCGCCACCGTGATCGTGATCGAGGAGGTGGCCCGCGTCTGCGCCTCCTCCTCCCTCATCCCGGCGGTCAACAAGCTCGGCTCGCTCCCGGTCATCCTCTCCGGATCCGAGGAGCTCAAGGCCAAGTACCTGGGCCCGCTGGCCAAGGGCGACGCGATGTTCTCCTACGCCCTCTCCGAGCCCGACGCGGGCTCGGACGCCGCGGGCATGAAGACCCGCGCCGTGCGCGACGGGGACTTCTGGGTGCTCAACGGCGTCAAGCGCTGGATCACCAACGCCGGCGTCTCCGAGTACTACACGGTCATGGCCGTCACCGACCCGGAGAAGCGCTCCAAGGGCATCTCGGCCTTCGTCGTCGAGAAGTCCGACGAGGGCGTCTCCTTCGGCGCCCCGGAGAAGAAGCTCGGCATCAAGGGCTCCCCGACGCGCGAGGTCTACCTCGACAACGTCCGCATCCCCGCCGACCGCATGATCGGCGCCGAGGGCACCGGATTCGCCACCGCGATGAAGACCCTCGACCACACCCGCATCACCATCGCCGCCCAGGCGCTGGGCATCGCCCAGGGCGCCCTGGACTACGCCAAGGGCTACGTCCAGGAGCGCAAGCAGTTCGGCAAGCCGATCGGTGACTTCCAGGGCGTGCAGTTCATGCTCGCGGACATGGCCATGAAGATCGAGGCCGCCCGCCAGCTGACCTACTCGGCCGCGGCCCGCTCGGAGCGCGTCTCCGGCGGCGGCCCGCACGAGGACCTCACCTTCTTCGGCGCCGCCGCCAAGTGCTTCGCCTCCGACGTGGCCATGGAGGTCACCACGGACGCGGTCCAGCTCCTCGGCGGCTACGGCTACACCCGGGACTACCCGGTGGAGCGCATGATGCGCGACGCGAAGATCACCCAGATCTACGAGGGCACCAACCAGGTCCAGCGCATCGTCATGGCCCGCAACCTGCCGTAGGCAGGCCCCCCGGCCGTGTGAAACATCGGCGCCCCCGGCATATGCCGGGGGCGCCGCGCGTGCCCCGTACGGCATGGCTAGGCTGTGCGCCCGGCGGGGAGCACGGCGCTTCCCGCGCTCCGCCCGGCAGCTGCCGGGCCGCGCAGCCCCCTCCGCCCGACCCCCGTGACCGCCGCGACCGCCCTGAGCAGCGGCGAAGACGGCCGCACTCATCGGACAGCAGCCCCCTGGGGACCCCCCGGATGGGCTAAATTTGGACCTTCGTACGCCGGAACCGGTTGGGGAGAACGCAAATGACGGAAGCGATCCTGCTGGTCGGCGGACAGGGGACGCGGCTGCGGCCCGTCACGGTGAACACGCCGAAGCCGATGGTCCACACGGCAGGCGTGCCCTTCCTCGCCCACCAGATAGCCCGCGCCGCCGCCGCAGGCGTCACGCACATCGTGATGGCCACCTGCTACCTCGCCGAGGTCTTCGAGCCCTACTTCGGGGACGGCTCCGCCTTCGGCGTCCACCTGGAGTACGTGGTCGAGGACGAACCCCTCGGCACCGGCGGCGCCATCCGCAACGCGGCGCGGCTGCTCACGGGCGACCCGGACTCCTCGGTGCTCGTCTTCAACGGGGACATCCTCACCGGCCTGGACATCGCCGGGCTCGTCGAATCCCACAAGGCGGCCGACGCCGACGTCTCCCTGCACCTGGTGCGGGTCGACGACCCGCGCGCCTTCGGCCTGGTCCCCACCGACGGCCACGGGCGGGTGCTGGCCTTCACCGAGAAGCCGCAGACGCCCGAGGAGATCATCACCGACCAGATCAACGCCGGCTGCTACGTCTTCCGGCGCAGCGTGATCGACACCATCCCGGCCGGCCGGTCCGTGTCCGTGGAGCGCGAGACCTTCCCCGGCCTGCTCGCCTCCGGCGCCCTCCTGCACGGGGTCACCGAGAACACCTACTGGATGGACCTCGGCAAGCCCGAGGCGATCATCCAGGCCTCCGCCGACCTGGTCCGCGGGGTCGTCCCCTCCCCGGCCGTCCCCGGCCGCCGCGGCGAGTCCCTCGTCCTGCCCGGAGCCCACGTCGCGGCCGGCGCCAAGCTGTCGGGGGGCACCGTCGTGGGCGCCGGAGCCCGCATCGAGGCGGGTGCGGTCGTCCAGGGCTCCATCGTGCTGGCGGACGCGGTCGTCGGCCCGGACGCGCAGGTGTCCGCCAGCCTGATCGGCGCCGGCGCCTCGGTGGGCGCCCGGACCGTGCTGGACGCCGCCGTCATCGGTGACGCGGCCGTCGTGGGGGCCGACAACGAGCTCCGGGCCGGCGCCCGGGTCTGGTGCGGGGCGCAGCTGCCCGACGCGGCGATCCGCTTCTCCTCCGACGCCTGAGCGGCCGCCCGAGCAGACGCCCGAGCAGTCGCCGCAGGAGTGTCGGGGGGCCCCCCCCCCGGGGCCCCCCCCCCGGGGGCGGGGCCCCCGCCGGGGGGCGGGGGGGGCGGGGGGGGGGGGGGGCGCCACGGCTGCGCCGTCGGCCTGTGGCCCACGG
>NZ_JBITDL010000055.1:0-29485 GCF_044454225.1 Streptomyces sp. NPDC051563 | reverse complement strand
TCTAGCCCAAACACCCCATCTCCCAGATGCAGCATCCCCTGAGCCTCCCGACCGTGTTCGCGGTGATCGGGGGCCCGGGGGGGGGGGGCGCCCCCCCCCCCCGGCCCCCCACCCCCCTTCCTCGTGCTCCGGACCTCAGCCGTTCGCCTTGGCCCGCTCCCACTCGCTCGCGTAGTCGTTGAAGATCTGCCGCAGGTGGTGGCCGATCTTCAGGTAGTCCAGGTCGTCGAGGTTGGCCAGCGAGACGCGCACCGACCACTGGGGGCCGTCGAAGCCGCCGCCGTTGAGGAGGACCACCGAGGTCTGCTCGGCGAGCCGGAACAGCGGGTCGACCGGTTCGTAGTTCTTCTCCAGGAAGTCCGCGAAGTCCTTGCCGTGGACCCGCTCCGCCTCGGCCAGCAGGTCGAGCTCGATGTAGTACCCGGCCCGCTTGTCGTCCTCGGAGATCTTCATCTGGGCGCCCTCCAGGAGGAGGTCGAGGCGCCGGTGGACGATCTGGCGGATCCGCTCCTTGTACGCCTGGCCCTCGCCCAGCATGTCGAAGAGCGAGAAGAGCACCATCATCGTCTGCTGCGGCAGCGAGAGGCCGGCGGTGTGGTTGAGGGCCACCGAGCGGGAGTCCGCGACGAGCCGGTCGATGAAGCGGATCTTCTCCGGCTCCAGGGTGAGGGTGCCGTAGCGCTTGGCCAGACGGTCCTTCTGGTCCTGGGGGAAGGCGGCGATCATCTCGTCGATGACGTTGTCGTCGTGCAGGCCGATGACGCCCAGGCGCCAGCCGGTGCAGCCGTAGTGCTTGGAGTACGAGTACACGAGCAGCGTGTTGCGCGGCAGGTCGGCGGCGATCGAGCGGAAGCCGGGCACGAAGGTGCCGTACACGTCGTCCGTGACGATCAGCAGGTTCGGGTTGCTGGTGGCGACGATGTCCTTGATCTGGTTCGCCACCCGGTCGCTCAGTGCGAGCGAGGGCGGGTTGGACGGGTTGACCAGGCAGACGAGCTTCACGGAGGGGTCGGCCAGCTTGGCGACCTCCTCCTCCGGGTAGCGCCACTGGCGCACGCCGGTCTCGGCGAAGAGGCTCGCGGCGACGTTGACCACCTCGAACTCGAAGGTGTCGAGCTCGGGGATCTCGATGTACGGCGTGAACACCGGGGTCATCAGGGCGATCTTGTCGCCCTTCTTCAGGATCCCGTTCTTCATCAGGGAGTCGAAGATGTAGCACATGGCGGCGGTGCCGCCCTCGGTCGCGAACAACGACAGGTTGCCGCCCTCGGGCGGCTTCTTGTCGAACATCTCGTCGGCGACGTAGCCGCGCACCACGTGCTCCGCGTGGGTCAGCATCCGGTCCGGTACCGGGTAGTTGTCTCCGGTGATGGCGTCCGTCAGCTCGTGCAGGAAGGCGTCCTTGTCGAACGGCCAGCGCGAGAGCGCGTAGGCGACGCACGCCGACAGCATCTCCACGCCCGGCAGTTCGGGATGGCGCCGGGACCAGGACTCGAACCGCTCGCCGATGCCCTTCCTCTCCGGCATCCCGCCGAGGTTGTCGGCGGTCCACACCCGGCGGGACTCCTCCAGGGCGAAGTAGCCCAGCGCGTAGAAGGCCTCGCGCGGGCCGGTGGCGATCCAGTTCGGGTTGCCGCGGCCGGCGTTGAGCATGGCGCGGGCGGTGGTGTCCTTCTGCCCCGGCTTGTCGGCCTGGGCGGCGGTGGCCAGCTGGATGAACTTGTCCTTCAGCTCGAACGGGCTGAGCTGTGCGAAGGACTGGATCTCCTCGCGGCTGAAAGTGGTCTCCGGCACGGTGGCTTCCTTTGCTTCGAGGTCGGCAGGGCTTCGTTCAGTGGTTGAGGAGGACGATCACCGCACCCCAGATCGTCAGCAGCACGTTGCTGACGGCGTAGGGGATCGTGTAACCGAGCGTCGGAACCTGGGATTTGGACTCCTCGTTGACGGCTCCGATGGCCGCCGTGGTGGTCTGGCCGCCGGCCAGGACGCCCATGAGGATCGGGAAGCGGATCTTCTGGATGTGGTGGCCCACGAGGAAACCCACCAGGAGCGGGATCAGCGTGATGACCGCGCCCCAGAGCAGCAGCCCCCAGCCCGCGGAGGCCAGGCCGCTGGTGAAGCTGGGTCCGGCGTTGAGGCCGACGACGGCGACGAAGAGGCACAGGCCGAGGGTGTCCATGAACCACTGGGCACCGGGCGGGACGTTGCCGTACGTCGGGTACCTGCCGCGGATCCAGCCGAAGACCAGGCCCATGATCAGTGCGCCGCCCGAGGTGGACAGCGAGATCGGGACTCCGCCGGCGGTGAGGGCCGGGATGCCGAGGCAGCCGCCGAGGAAGATGCCGAGGCCCACCCAGATCATGTCGGTGGCGAAACTGGTCGGGACCGGCTTGCCGATGGCCTGCCCGGCCGGGTCCACCAGCCGCTTGGGGCCGGAGAGGATCAGGGTGTCGCCCCGCTCCAGCTGGGTGGAGAGCCGGTAGGGGAACTCCGCACCGGACCGGTAGACCTTCTCGATGTAGACGCCGACCATGAAGGGCTCGGCCCTCAGCTCCGCGATGGTCTTGCCCAGCTGCGCCTTCTCGGAGGCGACGACGTGCAGGCTCTCCGTCTGGTAGCCGAGGAGTTCGACGTCGTCGGTCTCGGGACCGATGTGGGTGCGGGCGTCGAACGCGACGAGGGATTCGCGCAGGGCGCTGACGGCGACGACGTCGCCCTCGCGCAGGACGGTCTGCTGGGTGTGGTCGATGATCGCGCCGTCCCGGCGGATCCGGGTGAGGTAGATCCGCTGGCCCAGGGCCTTCTGCTGGTGCTCGAAGTCGTCGATGGTCCGGCCCACGAGGTCCGGCCGCTGGATGGTGTAGGCCCGCAGGACGACCTCGTAGTAGCCCTCGTGCAGGTCGGGGTTGTCGCTGGGCGCGTCGAGCTCCTTGGCGAGCTGGGCGCTCTCGGCGGCCAGGTTCCGGCGGTAGAGCCGGGGCAGCACGTTGGCCAGGAGCAGCGCGCAGAGGATGGTGCCGAGGGGATAGGTGACGGCGTAGCCGACCGCGACGAGGTTCTGCTGGTCGGTGATCTCGGACGGGCTGAGTCCGGGGAGGTTGCCGATGGCGTCCTGGGCCACGCCGATGACGGCCGACTGGGTGAGCGCGCCGCCGAGCAGGCCGGCGCTGAGTCCGGGGCCGTAGCCGAGCATCACGGCGAAGCCCCAGGAGACCAGCAGGCCGGTGACGCAGACGATCACCGCGTTGAGGACCTGCGGCAGGCCGTCCTTCTTCAGGCCGCGGAAGAACTGCGGGCCGACCTTGTAGCCGAGGGCGAAGAGGAACATCGTGAAGAAGAGGTTCTTCACGGTTCCGTCGATGGTGATCTTGAACTGGGCGCCGAAGACCAGGCCCATGATGAGGCAGCCGGTGACGGCACCCAGCCCGATGGCCTTCCATCTCAGTTTGCCGACGAGGAAGCCGAAGGCGACGGTGATGAAGACCAGGAGCTCGGGGTGCGGTTTGAAGATGTTCCGGACAAGGAAGTCGATCATGCTGGTAACCCGTCCTGGTGAGGGTCAGGCTCCGAGGATCCCGACGAGGATCGGCCCGGTGAGCGGGAGCAGGAAGTTCGACAGCGCGTAGGTGATCGTGTAGCCGAGCATCGGAACCGAGCTCTGTGCCACTTGCGTGACCGAGGTGATGGCCGGTGTGGAGCACTGCTGTCCGGCGATGGCGCCGATCAGCAGCGGCTTCTCGATCTTCAGGAGCTTGCGCCCGACGACCAGCGAGATCGTGGCCGGTACGAGGACCATGGCGATCCCGGCGAACGGCAGCAGGGCCCCGTACTCCTTGAGGAGCGGCCAGGCCTGCGGGCCCGAGGTCAGACCGGTGCAGGCGATGAAGACCGCGAGCCCCATGTCCTTGATGGTGGTGGCGGCTTGCGGCGGGAAGGCGCCGAAGGTCTGCCGGCGGGAGCGGAACCAGCCGAAGAGCAGACCCGAGATCAGGCAGCCGCCGCCGGTGCCGAGCGAGAGCGGGACCCCGCCGGCGCGGACCACGATCTGCCCGATGAGGGAGCCGATCGCGATGCCGAGACCGAGGTAGATGAAGTCGGTGGAGTCGTTCTTGGCCACCGTGCCGATCTTCGCCACGATCCGGTTCAGGCCCGAGCGGGCGCCCACGAGGGTGATGACGTCACCGCGCTCGACGACGGTGTCCGGGTTGGCGGGCAGGTGCTGCTCGCCGCGCAGGACGTCGGTCACGTACACGCCGCTGCGCGCGAACTCCGCATGGGTGGAGCGGATCTGGTCCAGGGACTTGCCCGCGACCGAGCGGTCGGTCATGGCGACCTGGCGGGTGGCCAGCGGGGTGTCCACCCCCGGGATGCCGGGGGTCTCCGGGCCGATGGCCCGGCCCGCCGCGATGGCCTCGGAACGCCGGCCGACGACGAGCACGAGGTCGGCGAGGAGGAGTTCGAGGTCCGGGGCGGGGGTGAGGTCCTTGGAGCCGCGCCGGACGGCTTCCACGGTGACCCTGCCGTCGAAGGCCGCTTCCAGGTTCCCGACGGTGCGGCCGTCGGCGAGGGTGACCAGGTGGGTGCGCCCGACCAGGCCGGGCACCGCCTCCCGCTCGTCGCTCTCCAGGCCGCCGGAGCCGCCGCCGCGCATCTTCTCCCACAGCTCGCGCGAGGCGTCCGCCAGGTTGATCCGGAGCAGCATCGGCATGATCTGGCTGGTGTAGATGACGATGGTGACCAGGCCGAAGAGGTAGCAGACCGTGTACGCGGTGGCCACGTGGCCCTGGTACGTGGAGATCTGGTCCGCGGTCAGGTCGGGCAGCTTTCCGATCGCCTCGGTGGCGGTGCCGACCACGGCGGATTCGGTGGCCGCGCCGGCCAGGATGCCGGAGGCGGTGCCGACGTCGAGGTCGAAGGCCTTGGCCAGGAAGTAGGCGAGGCCGAGCACGCTGACGAGCTCGATGAAGCAGAGCGCGAAGAAGCGCAGGCTCTTGCGGTTGAGGTTGGCGAAGAACTGCGGTCCGGCCATGTAGCCGAGGGCGAAGATGAAGAGCGCGAAGAAGATCGTCTTCACGTCGGCGTCGATCTCGATCTTGGCCCAGGCGCCGAGCAGCAGCGACACGATCAGCGTGCCGCAGATGCCGCCGAGGGTGATCGGGCCGACGCGCACCTTGCCCAGCAGGTATCCGGCCGCCAGGCAGAGGAACAGGGCGAGTTCGGGGTGGTCTTGCAGCACACCCATGGGCGATCAGCCGCCCTTTCCGGGCGGCGTCGAAGATTCAGGGTATATGCACATTTCATCACCCTTGCCCGGTGAACGTCCATCCGCTCACCGGGCAGGGCCATTCGTGTGACGGAGGTCCCTAAGGAGCCTCGTACGGCTCCGCGTACAGCCCCTCGATCAGCTCCGCGTACTTCTCCCGGATCACCCGGCGGCGCAGTTTCAGGGACGGGGTCAGCTCCCCCGACTCGGGACCCCACTCCCCGGTCAGCACCCGGTAGCGCTTGATCTGCTCGGTGCGGTTGAGCCGGGCGTTGGCGGCGGCGACGGCCCGGGCGATCTCCTCCCGTACGGCCGGGTGCGCGGCGAGCTCCGCGGGCGTGGCGGCCCCGATGCCGCGGGCCTGCGCCCAGGCCGGGCCGAGCTCGGGATCCAGGACCAGGAGGGCGACGAGGTAGGAGCGGCCGTCGCCGTGGACCAGGGCCTGGCCGATCAGGGGGTGTTCCTTGACGGTGTTCTCGACGAGGGCGGGCGAGACGTTCTTCCCGTTCGAGGTGATGATCAGTTCCTTCTTGCGGTCGGTCAGCCAGAGGTACCCCGCCTCGTCGAGCCGCCCGATGTCCCCCGTGGGGAACCAGCCCGCCTCGTCGCAGGCGCTCTCCACCGAGCCGTCCGGGAGGAGGTACCCGCCGAAGACGGTCTCCCCGCGCGTGAAGATCTCCCCGTCCTCGGCGATCCGCAGCTCCAGGCCTTCGATCGGGCGGCCCACGGAGCCCAGCCGGAAGCCGTCCGGGCTGTTGACCGTGCACACGCCGGAGGTTTCGGTGAGCCCCCACGCGTCCATGATGGTGATCCCCCAGCCCGCCCAGAAGCGGACCACGTCGATCGGCATCGGCGCGGTGGCGCTGGCCGTCCAGACCAGCCGGTCCAGCCCGGCCAGTGTCAGCAGCGGATCCAGCACCCGTTCCTTGGCCGCGGCGTACGAGGCTTCGAGCGCGGCCGGGACCTCCTCCCCGCGCTCCCGGTGCCCGGCCCGCTCCCGGGCCAGGTCGTTGGCGGCTTCGATGGCGCGGCGCTGCTCCTCGGGCAGCCGCCCGAGGACCGCCCGTACGGAGGCGGCCAGCTTCTCCCACACCCGGGGCACCCCGAAGAACTGCACCGGGTGCAGCTCCCGCACCGCCACCGATACGGCGGCCGGGTCGGCGCACAGCCGGACGTGGGCGGCCCGCAGGAGCGGGAGGTAGATGCCGAGGATCCGCTCGGCTATATGCGCGAAGGGCAGGTAACAGAGGTGCTCGGCGTGCTCGGGCAGCTCGATGTGCCCGTCGAGGCGGACCGACTGGAGCACGATGTTGCGGTGGGTCAGGCGCACCCCCTTGGGGTCGCCGGTGGTCCCCGAGGTGTAGACGACGGTCAGCGGGTCCTCGGAGCGGGACTCCCGCCAGGCCTTCTCGAAGGCCTCGGAGCGGTGGAGGTGCACGCCGCCGGCGTACACGGACGCGTAGGTCGAGTGAGGGCCCGCTTCGGGGGCCTCGGCCACGACGAGCCGTTCCAGCGGGGTCTGCGGGTCGGCCAGCAGCGGCTCCCACCGGGCCAGCTCCCGGGCGCCTTCGACCACGGCGAGCCGGGCCCGGCTGTGGCGGGCTATGTGGGCGATCTGCTCGGGCGCGGAGGTCCCGTACACGGTGACGGGGACGGCGCCGAGGTGGACGAGGGCGAGGTCGGTGAGCCAGTGCTCGGGGCGGTTTCCCATCATCAGCAGGACGTGCTCGCCGCGTTCGACGCCCAGGGCGGCGTATCCGGCGGCGAGGACGGCCACCTTGCGGCGGACGTCCGACCAGCTGAGGGTGGTCCAGGCCGTGCCGTCGGGGCCTTCCCGCCACGAGAGGGCGGGGAGGGCGCCGTACTCGGCGGCGTTGCGCGCCAGCAAGGCGGGCAGGGTGAGCTCGTCGGGAGGTGCGGGCAGTCGCAGGTTCGTGGGCATGGGCAGCTCCTGGCCGTTTCACATCGTTGGTGCGACAGCAATACTGTTGAACACGAACGGTGGCGATGTAGCTGTGCCGTCTCAGGACGTACTGATACTGATCAGAGAGCAAGGCGGAGGCCCATGACCACCCAGGCACCGGAGCCGGCGTCGCTGACCGTCGACGAACTGGCGGCCAGGGCGGGTGTGACCGTCCGCACCGTACGGTTCTACAGCACGCGCGGGCTTTTGCCCCCTCCCGTGATCGGACCCCGTCGGGTGGGCCGTTACGGCCCGGAGCACCTGTCCCGCCTGGCGCTCATCGAGGAGTTGCAGCACCAGGGCATGACCCTCTCCGCCATCGAGCGCTACCTCGACGCCCTGCCCGACGACCTGAGCGCACACGATCTGGCCATCCACCGCGCGCTGGTGGCGACCTGGGCCCCGGACGCGGCGCTGGACTCCTCGCGCGCGGAGCTGGAGAAGCGGGCCGGGCGGACGCTGTCGGAGACCGACATCCGGCGGCTGACGGCCATGAACGTGCTGGCGCCGACCGCGGAGGGCTTCCGGGTGGACGTGGGGCTGCTGCGGCTCGGGGTCGCGCTGCTCGACGTGCCGATCGCGCACGAGACGATCCTGGCCGCCCGCGAGGTGCTGCTCGGGCACGCGCGGACGGCCGCGCACCAGCTGACCGCGCTGTTCCGCGACGAGGTGTGGGGGCCGTTCACGCAGGGCGAGAGCGATCCGGAGCGGGTGGAGTCGATGAAGGCGCTCTCGGCGCACATGCAGCCGATGGTGGTGCAGGCCCTGGTGACCGCCTTCCAGCGCTCGCTGAAGGAGGAATTGCGGGCGGCTTTCGTCTCCGAGCCGGTAGGTTCCGGCCATGGCGATGATCTACAAGACCCCCATGAAGCCCGGTAAGACGGAGCTGCTCGCTGCCTGGCTCCCGACGCGGCCGTGGTACGCGTCCACGGGGCACGCCCCGGAGCTCGACCGCTCGGGCGGGTTCCGGCTCGACGACCCGGCGGGCGAGGTCGGCATCGAGTTCATGGTGCTCACCGACACCTCGGGCGGCCGGGAGACCTGCTACCTCGTGCCGCTGACCTACCGCGGCGCCCCGCTGGAGGGTGCCGAGGCGGGCCTGGTGGGCATCTCCGAGCACGGGGTGCTCGGCACCCGCTGGATCTACGACGGCTCCCACG
Organism: Streptomyces sp. NPDC051563; assembly: GCF_044454225.1. Lineage (NCBI taxonomy): Bacteria > Bacillati > Actinomycetota > Actinomycetes > Kitasatosporales > Streptomycetaceae > Streptomyces > Streptomyces sp. NPDC051563. The sequence goes on along the minus strand of NZ_JBITDL010000055.1, from coordinate 21,099 downwards.
ACCCGGTGCTCGTCGGCCAGTTGCTCGCCCTGCTCCAGGGCCGCGCCGTGGCGCAGGACCAGTGCGACAGCGGGGTGGCCGACCCCTCGGTCACCGCCCGCTTCGACGGTTCCGAGCTCCCGGAGATCCTCCCCGGGACCCGGCTGGAAATCACCGACGGCGAGCGGAGGTCGTACGTGTCCGTGCCGCGCGGCCCCCTGCTCGCCCTGCGGCGCGTCCTGCGGTCCGGGGACGACGGGTGGGCCGACGCCACCGGGGTCACCGGCCGGCTCACCGCCGGCTGGACCGCACCCGACGGATCCTCGCACCGGGCGCTGATCGTGGCGCTGCGCACCAGCGGGCACGCCGAGGCCTGATCCGCCCGGCCCGCGGTCCCCGGGCGACCGGCCCGCGGTCCCCCGGCGACCCGCCCGCGGTCCCCGGGCGCGATGCCCCGGGGACCGCGGGCCGGTTCCGCTCAGTCCGCGTACGTCTCGCCCCGCCCGGCCTTCTCGACCAGGGAGGCCGGCGGGGTGAAGCGCTCGCCGTACTTCTCGGCCAGCTCGCGGGCCCTGGCGACGAACCCGGCCGGGCCGCCCTCGTAGCCGTTGATGTACTGGATCACGCCGCCGGTCCAGGCCGGGAAGCCGATGCCCATGATGGAACCGATGTTGGCGTCGGCGTAGGAGGTCAGGACCCCCTCGTCGAAGCAGCGGACGGTGTCCAGCGCCTCGGAGAAGAGCATCCGCTCCTTCATGTCGAGGAACGGGATCTCGTGCCCCGGCTTGGTGAAGTGCTCGCGCAGCCCCGGCCAGATCCCGGCGCGCTTGCCGCTCTCGTCGTACGCGTAGAACCCGCCGCCGCCGCTGCGCCCGGGGCGCCCGAACTCGTCGACCATCCGGTCGATGACGGTGTCGGCCGGGTGCTCCGGCCAGTCCCGGCCCTCGGCCTCGAAGGCCTTGCGGGTCTCGTTGCGGATCTTGCGGGGCAGCGTGAGGGTCAGCTCGTCCATCAGGGAGAGCACCTTGGCCGGGTACCCGGCCTGGGCCGCGGCCTGCTCGATGGAGGCGGGCTCGATGCCCTCGCCGACCATGGCGACGCCCTCGTTGATGAACTGGCCGATGACCCGCGAAGTGAAGAACCCGCGCGAGTCGTTGACCACGATCGGGGTCTTGTTGATCTGCCGTACGAGGTCGAAGGCCCGGGCGATGGCCTCGTCGCCGGTGCGCTCGCCCTTGATGATCTCGACCAGCGGCATCTTGTCCACGGGCGAGAAGAAGTGCAGGCCGATGAAGTCGGCGGGCCGCGAAACCCCTTCCGCGAGGCCCGTGATGGGCAGCGTGGAGGTGTTGGAGCAGAGCAGCGCGTCGGGGGTCAGGTACTCCTGGATCTCCTGGAACACCTTGTGCTTGAGGGCGGTGTCCTCGAAGACGGCCTCGATGACGGCGTCGCAGCCCGCCACGTCGGCGGCCTCGGCGGTCGGGGTGATCCGGGCGAGCAGCTCGGCGCGCTTGGCCTCGGTGGTGCGGCCCCGGGACAGGGCCTTGTCGAGCAGCTTCTCGGAGTAGGCCTTGCCCTTGGCGGCGGCCTCGGGGGTGACGTCCTTCAGCACCACCTCGATGCCCGCGCGGGCGCAGGAGTAGGCGATGCCGGCGCCCATCATCCCGGCGCCGAGCACGGCCACCTTGGCGACCTTGCGGGGCGCGACGCCCTGCGGGCGGCTGCGGCCGGCGTTGACGGCCTGGAGGTCGAAGAAGAACGCCTGGATCATGTTCTTGGCGGTCTGCCCGGTGACCAGCTCGGTGAAGTAGCGGGCCTCGATGGTCAGCGCGGTCTCGAAGTCCACCTGGGCGCCTTCGACGGCGCAGGCCAGGATGTTGCGCGGGGCCGGGTACGGGGCTCCGTTCAGCTGCTTCTTCAAGTTGGCCGGGAACGCCGGGAGGTTGGCGGCGAACCGCGGGTTGGACGGGGTACCGCCCGGGATGCGGTAGCCGGGGACGTCCCAGGGCTGCGCCGACTCCGGGTTCGCGTCGATGAAGGCGTGCGCCTTGGCGAGCATCTCCTCGGGCGTGGCGGCCAGTTCGTGCACCAGGCCGTTGGCCAGGGCGCGCTGGGGGTTGTACTGGGTCCCCTGGAGCAGCACCTTGAGGAGCGCGTCGGCGATGCCCATCAGGCGGACGGTGCGGGTGACGCCGCCGCCGGCCGGGAGCAGGCCGAGGGTGACCTCGGGCAGGCCGATCTTGGAGCCGGGGGCGTCGAGGGCGACGCGGTGGTGGGAGGCCAGGCAGATCTCGTAACCGCCGCCGAGGGCAGTTCCGTTGATGGCGGCGACGACGGGCTTGCCGAGGGTCTCGATCCGGCGCAGCGAGGCCTTGATGGCGGTGCCGGTGTCGAAGGCCAGCTGCGCGTGCTCCGGGCGCAGCCGGATCATGTCTTTGAGGTCGCCGCCCGCGAAGAAGGTCTTCTTGGCGGACGTGAAGATGATGCCGCGGATGGAGTCCTTCTCGGCCTCGGCGCGGTCCGCGATCGCGGCGATGGAGTCCTTGAAGGCCTGGTTCATCGTGTTGGCGGACTGGTTCGGGTCGTCGAGGACCAGGGTGACGACGCCGGTCTCGTCCTGTTCCCAGCGGATCGTGGTGGACTCGCTCATGTTCGCAACTTCCGTGTCAGGGGTGGGATCAGGGATCGGGGATCAGGACGAGTCAGAGGCGTTCGACGATGGTGGCGACTCCCATGCCGCCGCCGACGCAGAGGGTGACGAGGCCGTAGCGCTTGTCCTGGCGCTCCAGTTCGTCGACGACGGTGCCGAGGATCATCGCGCCGGTGGCGCCGAGCGGGTGGCCGAGCGCGATGGCGCCGCCGTTGACGTTGACCTTGTCGAGGGAGACGCCCATGTCCTTGACGAAGCGCAGGACGACTCCGGCGAAGGCCTCGTTGATCTCGATGAGGTCGATGTCGTCGATGGTCAGTCCGGCCTTGGCGAGGGCCTTGCGGGTGGCCGGGGCGGGGCCGGTGAGCATGATGGTGGGCTCGGAGCCGGAGACGGCGGCCGAGACGATCCGGGCCCGGGGGGTGAGACCGTTCCGCTCGCCCGCCTCGCGGGAGCCGATCGCGACGAGGGAGGCGCCGTCGACGATGCCGGAGGAGTTGCCGGCGTGGTGGACGTGGTCGATCTTCTCGACCCAGTGGTACTTCTGCAGGGCGACGGCGTCGAAGCCGCCGAGGTCGCCGATGTCGGCGAAGGAGGGCTTCAGCCGGGCGAGGGTGTCGGCGGTGGTGCCGGGGCGGACGAACTCGTCGTGGTCCAGGACCACCAGGCCGTTGCGGTCGGTGACCGGGACGATCGACTTGGCGAAGCGGCCGTCCTTGATGGCGGCGGCGGCCCGCTCCTGCGACAGGGAGGCGTACTCGTCGACGTCGCGCCGGGAGAATCCCTCGATCGTGGCGATCAGGTCGGCGCCGATGCCCTGCGGGACGAAGTCGGTGTCCCAGCCGGTCATCGGGTCGTTGAACCAGGCACCGCCGTCCGAGGCCATCGGGACGCGCGACATCGACTCCACGCCGCCCGCGAGGACCAGGTCCTCCCAGCCGGAACGGACCTTCGCGGCAGCCATGTTGACGGCTTCGAGGCCCGAGGCGCAGAAGCGGTTCTCCTGTACGCCCGCCACGGTGTCCGGCAGCCCGGCGGCGATCGCCGCGATCCGGGCGATGTCGGAGCCCTGGTCGCCGACCGGGCTGACGACGCCGAGCACGATGTCGTCGATGGTGCCGGGGTCCAGGCCGGGGTTGCGCTCGCGCAGGGCGTGGATGAGGCCGACGACCAGGTCGATCGGCTTGGTGCCGTGCAGGGAGCCACTGGCCTTGCCTCGGCCGCGCGGCGTGCGGATCGCGTCGTATACGTACGCTTCGGTGCTCACTGGTCAAGCCTTTCGGGGGGTGCGGAGGGCGAGGTCGGAGGGCGAGGTCGGAGAGGGGGTCGGAGAGGGGGTGCGCGGGGGTCAGGCCAGCAGGGAACGGCCGATGATCTCCTTCATGATCTCGGTCGTGCCGCCGTAGATGGTCTGGATGCGACCGTCGGTGAAGGCCCGCGCGACCCGGTATTCGGTCATGTAGCCGTATCCGCCGTGCAGTTGCAGGCAGCGGTCGGCGACCCGCTTCTGGAGTTCGGTGGCCCACCACTTCGCCATCGAGGCGTGGACGTGGTCCAGCTCCCCGTTGGAGTGGTCGGTGATGCAGCGGTCGAGGAAGGTACGGGTGACCGCGCACTCGGTGGCCATCTCCGCGATCTCGAAGCGGACGTGCTGGAGCTTGGAGAGCGGCCGCCCGAAGGCCTCGCGCTCCTTCACGTACTGCGTGGTGATCTCCAGCAGGTACTCGGCGGCGGCGATGCCGGCCATCGCGATGCCCATCCGCTCCTGCGCGAGGTTGGTCATCAGGTGGACGAAGGCGCCGTTCAGCTCCCCGAGGAGGTTCTCCTTGGGGACGCGCACGTCGTTGAAGAAGAGTTCGGCGGTGTCCTGTGCCTTCTGGCCGATCTTGTCGAGGTTGCGTCCGCGCTCGAAGCCCTCGGTGCCGCGTTCCACGACCAGCAGCGACATCCCGTGCGCCCCGCCGTCGGGGGTGGTCTTGGCGACCACGATCACCAGGTCGGCGAGGATCCCGTTGGAGATGAAGGTCTTGGAGCCGTTGAGCACCCAGTGGTCGCCCGCGTCCTCGGCGGTGGTCCGGATGCCCTGGAGGTCGGAGCCCGCGCCCGGCTCGGTCATCGCGATCGCGGTGATGATCTCGCCGGAGCAGAAACCGGGCAGCCAGCGGCGCTTCTGCTCCTCGGTGGCCAGCGAGGTCAGGTACGGCCCGATGATGTCGTTGTGCAGGCCGATGGCGAGCCCGGCGGCGCCCGCCCGGGTGAACTCCTCGGCGATCACCGCCGCGTACCGGAAGTCGGTGTTCCCGCCGCCCCCGTACTCCTCCGGGACGGCCAGGCCGAGCAGCCCCTGCCGGCCGGCGGCCCGCCAGGCCTCGCGGCTGACGATCCCGTCCTTCTCCCACTGCTCGTAGTGCGGCAGCACCTCCTTGCTCAGGAAGGTGCGGACGGTCTCGCGGAACGCCTCGTGATCGGCGTCGAAGAGCCGGCGTTTCATGAAAGGGGCCTCCTGGAGCCGGTTCGTGACGGATTCTCGGACATGAGCGGGAGCTCCATCAGGCGTCGGGCTCCTTCCCCGCCAGCCCCGGCACGCCCCAGTCGGCCGCCACGGACTCCGTGTGCGCGCCCGGCAGGGCGGGGCCGCCCACGGCGGGAGCCGGGGTCGCGGAGAAACGGGGCGCGGGGGCGGGCTGGGTGATCCCGGCGGCCTCGACGAAGGTGCCCCGGGCGGCCAGGTGCGGGTGGTGCGGGGCCTCGCGCAGCGAGAGCACGGGCGCCACACAGGCGTCCGTGCCCGCGAAGACGGCCGTCCACTCCTCACGGGTACGGGACTTGAAGCGCGCGGCCACGGCCTCGCGGAGCTCGCCCCAGCGGGCGAGGTCCTTGCGTGCGGGGGCCTGGTCCTTGATGCCGAGGAGCTCCACGAAGGTGTCGTAGAACTGCTGCTCCAGCGCGCCGACCGCCATGTAGCCGCCGTCGGAGGTCTCGTAGCTGCCGTAGAAGGGGCAGCCGCCGTCGAGCAGGTTGGCTCCCCGCCGGTCCTGCCAGCCGCCGGCCGCCATCATCCCGTGGATCATGGCGGTGAGGTGCGCGGTCCCGTCGACGATGGCCGCGTCGACGACCTGGCCGGTGCCGCCGGGGGTGCGGGCGTGCTGGAGGGCGGCGAGGACGCCGATGACCAGGTAGAGCGAACCGCCCGCGTAGTCGCCGACGAGGTTGGCGGGGACGGCCGGGGGCTCGCCCGGGCTGCCGATCATGCCGAGGGCGCCGGTGACGGCGATGTACGCGATGTCGTGCCCGGCGGTGTGGGCGAGCGGGCCGTCCTGGCCCCAGCCGGTCATCCGGCCGTAGACCAGCCGGGGGTTGCGGGCGTGGCAGTCGGCGGGGCCCACGCCGAGCCGTTCGGCGACCCCGGGCCGGAAGCCCTCGATGAGCACGTCGGCGCGCTCGACCAGGTCCAGGACGCGGGCCGGGCCGTCGGCGGACTTCAGGTCGACGAGGACGGAGCGCTTGCCGCGGTTGGTGATGTCGTAGGCCGGGTTCACGGCCAGCCCGCCGCCGCCGGGCCGGTCCACGCGCACCACGTCGGCGCCCAGGTCGGCGAGGAGCATGGCGGCGAACGGGCCCGGCCCGATGCCCGCCAGCTCGACGACGCGCACGCCCGCGAGCGGGCCGCCGCCGCTCCCGGGCGCGCTCCCCGTCACGTTCCCTGTCACTGCCATCGAGCCCCCAGCATCCGGTGGCACCACTGCCGCCACTGTGTGACACAACTGATGTAACACCAGTGATGCTAGGAACCTGTTCCACGGAGCACAAGAGCAAGCGCTTAGCCGGTTGGGGCGTTTCGCGCCGTGCCGGGTCCGGCGGTCCGCGCGTCGAGCTCCTTCAGGTCCCGCTTGAGCGCGACGCTCCGGTAGCTCTCCTCCACCCATTCGCACAGCACCTCGGCGGAGGGCGCCCCCTCCTCCCCCAGCGGCACGGAGACCCAGCCCGCCCTTCCCAGCCCGTACCCCGTCGGCTCCGCACCGGGCGCGGTCATCGCGTGACCGTGCAGCGCCTCGTCCTTGAGCTTCACCGAGATCCCGGGCGACGGGCCGTCGGCGTTCCCGAGGAAGACGAAGATCTTCTTGTTGACCTTCACGACGCAGTCCTCAGGACCCCACGGGAACTCCTCGCGCGCCTGGGGCAGCCCCAGGGCGAACTCCCGTACCGCTTCCCACTTGCGCACCCCAGCCTTCACGCGGACCTCCACTCACCGCGGGCCTCACCCGCTCGCACGGACCGTTCCTTCCCCACGCTAGACGGGCCGACGGCGAGGAGGCCGGAGAAATCGGACCACAGGCCCCAATCAGTGCAAACGCAAACAGATAAACCCAGGTGATCCACTGGTCGGGGGTTATGTAGTCTGAGCGGGCTTTCAGCCCTGTTGAAGGGCTCACAGACATTTGGGGGGGCTCGGTGTCTCATCGCCGACTCGTAGCATCCGCGACCATCCTCGCGGCAGGCATTTCTCTCATACCGGGGCTGGCGAACGCCGCCGACTCGGAGCCGGGCAAGGTGCAGGGGGTATCCAAGCCCGATCTGGACTCGGCCATCGAGGCCAAGACCACCAAGTTCGACAGCCCGGCCGAGCACTCGGTCAAGGTCCCCCTCGCCGGCAAGGCCAAGGCGGCCGGCAAGCTGGCCGCCTCCGAGGGGAACCCGGACCTCGCGGTGGCCCTGCACGGCACCACCTTCAACGCCCACTCGCTCGAACTGAGCATGGGCGTCACGAGCGCGGACGTCGACGTCGAGCTCACCATCGACTGGGGCGACGGCACCTCCGGCACGGCGAGCGCCCACGGCACCGAATCGGCGCAGGTGGAGCACGTGTACCGCGAGGTCGGCACGTACACGGTCAAGGTCAAGGTGACCGACGCCGTCAACAACGTCTCCGCCGAGAACTCCGTCGCCGTCACCACCGAGGGCTCGGACTTCACCCCGTACACCCCGACCCGTCTGCTGGACACCCGCGTCGCCAAGGACCCGGTCCTCGGCTACAAGTCCGCGAAGGTCAAGGTCGGCGGCTTCGGCACCATCCCGGCCGGTGTGACCGCGGTGGCCCTCAACGTCACCGTCACCAACACCTTCAGCCCCGGCCACATCACCGCCTTCGCCTCGGGCACCGAGCGTCCGACCACCTCGAACCTCAACTTCGAGCCCGGCCAGACGGTCCCCAACCAGGTCATCGTCCCGGTCGGCGCCGACGGCTACGTCGAGCTCTACAACGGCACCTGGCTGGGAGTCGACCTGATCGCCGACATCACCGGCTACTTCACCCGGTCCGCCTCCAGCGGCTACACCGCGCTCGCCCCGGAGCGCCACGTCGACACCCGGGAGGGTCTCGGCACCCGCAAGGGCCAGATCCCCGGCTACGGAACCATCAGCACCAAGATCGCGGGCAACCGCGGCGTCCCCGCCGGGGCCAAGGCCGTGGCGCTCAACGTGACGGTCACCAACCCGCGGAGCGACGGCCACCTGACCGTCTTCCCCACCGGGAAGGCCGCTCCGAACGCGTCCAACCTGAACTTCACCACGGGCCAGACCATCGCCAACTCGGTGATCGTCCCGGTCGGCACCGACGGCAAGATCAGCCTCCGCAACGGCGGCTGGAACCCGGCCGACGTGATCGTCGACGTCGTCGGCTACTACAGCCCCGACAGCGTCAGCGCGTATCTCCCCTTCGCGCCGGAGCGCGTGAAGGACACCCGCGAGAACAAGAAGCCGCTGCCCGGCCGCTACTACAGCGCCCTCGGACTCGGCGACGGCTACCCGAACACCACGGGCTTCGTGCTGAACACCACGGTGACCAACACCAAGGGTGCCGGTTTCCTCGCGGTCGCACCGGACCCGAACACCCTCGACGACTACGACAACGGGACGAACGTCCCCGTGCCGATCCCGACCTCGTCGAACCTGAACTTCACCGCGAACAAGACCGTCCCGAACCTGGTTCAGGCCGGCCGCGGGAACACCGGCGTCATCGACTTCTTCAACTGGAGCGACGCCAACATCGACCTGATCGTCGACATCTTCGGCATCTACATGGACAACTGATCCTCCGGTGGTCACCGGAGGCGGCCGTGACGGCCGCCCTCCGTGCCCACCCCGGATCACGGCGCCCCGGGAGCACGGCCGTCCAGGCCGTCTCCCGGGGCGCCCCCGCCGTACACCGGGCCAGGGAGGGCCCGCGCGTGCGGCCACCCGCGGGCCGGAAAGGCCCGGCGGGTTCTCCGGCCCTGCTCGAGGGCCGGCAGACCTACGACATTGGGGGGGGCTCGGTGTCTCATCGCCGACTCGTAGCATCCGCGACCATCCTCGCGGCAGGCATGTCTCTCATTCCGGGGCTGGCCCACGCGGCCGACCCCGCACCGGCCAAGGGCCACGGGCTCGAAGCGCCCGACGTGGACCTGAGCGAGGCGATGGCCTCCAAGACGTTCACCAGCCCTGCCGAGCGCAGTGCCAAGTCGGCGGCCCCGGCGGCCGGCAAGTCCAAGGCGGCCGGCACCCCGGGAGCGCAGGCCGCCGCCGACCCGGCTTACAAGGCCGGTCTGACGGCCAAGGCCACCAGCGCGCACGGGATAGAGCTGGAGACCGCCCTCACGGCCGCGGCCGACCAGTCCCTTCACGTCAGCATCAACTGGGGCGACCAGGGTGCGGAGGATTACTACTACACCACCGGCCCCGGGGTGGAGAAGCGACTGCACGTCTACTCCGAGGTCGGTACGTACCTCATCACCGTCACGCTCGCGGACGGCAACGGCAACTCGGTCTCGAACACGCTCTCGGTCACGACGCTCGGATCCGAGTTCACCCCGTACGCCCCGACCCGCCTGCTGGACACCCGTGACGGCACGGGCGCGCCGAAGGCCGCCGAGGTCGCCCCGTACAAGTCCACGCGGGTGAAGGTCGGCGGCAACGGCACCATCCCGGCCGGTGTGACCGCGGTGGCCCTGAACGTCACCGTCACCAACACCAACAGCGGCGGCCACGTCACCGCCTTCGCCTCGGGCACCGAGCGTCCGACCACCTCGAACCTCAACTTCGAGCCCGGTCAGACGGTCCCCAACCTGGTCATCGTCCCGGTCGGCGCCGACGGCTACGTCGAGCTCTACAACGGCGGCTGGGAGTCGGTCGATCTGATCGCCGACGTCACCGGCTACTTCACCCGGTCCGCCGCCAGCGGCTACACGGCGATCGACCCGGTGCGCCACGTGGACACCCGCACCGGTCTCGGCACCCGCAAGGGCCAGGTCGCAGGCTACGGGTCCTTCAACGCCACGATCGCGGGCGGCAACTCCGTCCCCGCAGGGGCCACCGCGGTCGCCCTCAACGTGACGGTCACCAACCCCAAGGACGCCGGCCACCTGACCGTCTACCCGGCGGGCAAGAAGGCCCCCACCGCTTCCAACCTGAACTTCAGCGGTGGCCAGACCGTCGCCAACGCGGTGATCGTCCCCATCGGCGCAGACGGCAAGATCAGCATCCGCAACGGCAGCTGGAAGGGGACCGACGTCATCGTCGACGTCGTCGGCTACTACAGCCCCACCAGCCAGGCCGCGTACGTGCCGTTCGACCCGTTCCGGCGGATCGACACCCGCGACCCCAAGCTCTGGAAGTACGGGCCGCTGCAGGGCCGCTGGTACATCTACATGAAGCTCAGCACGACGCTCCCGGGCGTCAAGGCCTACGTCATGAACACCACCGTGACCAACCCCAAGGGCGCGGGCTTCCTCGGGGTCGCCCCGGACCCGAACTCGAAGGAGGCCTACGACGGGGGCTGGGCGTCCGCGCCCGGATCTCCCAGCTCGTCGACGCTGAACTTCACGCCCGGCAAGACCGTCCCGAACCTGGTCCAGGCGAGCACGGGCTACAACGGCATCGTCGACCTCTTCAACGAGAGCGACGCGAACATCGACGTCGTCGTCGACCTGTTCGGCGTCTACGACGACTTCTAAATCCCGCCAAGCGGTGAACGCGGCCGGCACCGGCCACGGGCGGGGGGGGGGGGGCCCCCGCCCCCCCCCCCGGGCGGGGGGGGGGGGGGGGCGCCCCCCCCCCCCCCCCCCCCCCCCCCCCCCCCCCCCCCCCCCCCCCCCCCCCCTCTTCTTCGACCTGTGCGCCGAATACCACGACTCCAAACCCCCCCCCCGGGGGGGGGGCGCCCGCCCCGCCCCCCCCCCGGCCCCCCCCCCCCCCCCCCCCGGGCCGGGGCGGGGGCGCCGTCCGTCGCACCGCGGCCACCCGCTAGCCTCAGCCACCACCGACACCGTCTGGGAGGCTCCCGATGAACGCAGCTGTCCGGCACGAACCGCGCACCGCGGAACGGGAGTACGACCTCGTGCTCTTCGGAGCCACCGGCTTCGTGGGGGCGCTGACCGCCGAGTACCTCGCGGCGCACGCCCCCGCGGACTGCCGCTGGGCCCTCGCGGGACGCGACCTCGCGAAGCTGGAGCGGCTGCGCGAGCGGCTGACCGCCCTCGACCCGCGCTGCGCGGACCTGCCGCTGCTGCGCGCGGACGCCCAGGATGCCGCGGCCACCCGCGAACTGGCCGCCTCCACCCGGGTGCTGGCCACGACCGTGGGGCCGTACGTCCTGTACGGGGCCCCGCTGGTGGCCGCCTGCGCCGCGGCGGGCACCGACTACCTGGACCTGACCGGCGAGCCGGAGTTCGTGGACCGGATGTACGTCGAACACGACGCCCGGGCCCGCGAGAGCGGCGCCCGGATCGTGCACGCCTGCGGCTTCGACTCCATCCCGGCCGACCTCGGGGCGTACTTCACGGTCGGACAGCTGCCGGCCGGGGTTCCGCTGACCGTGGACGCGTTCGTGCGCTCCAACGCCCTGTTCTCGGGCGGCACCTTCACCACGGTGCTCACCGCGCTGGGCCGCGGACCGCAGAACCTGGCCGCCGCCCGCGCCCGCCGGATCCACGAGCCCCGGCTGCTGAACCGGCGGGTACGGGTGCCCGTGGGCGCGCCGCGCTTCAGCCGGGAGACCGGCACCTGGGCGCTGCCGCTGCCCGTCCTGGACGTGCAGGTCGTGGCCCGGTCGGCGGCCGCGCTGGAGCGGTACGGCCCGGACTTCCGCTACCGGCACTACGCCTCCGTACGGCACCTGCCCGTCGCCGTGGGCGGTACGGCCGCGGTCGGCGGGGTCGCCGCCCTCGCGCAGATCCCGCCGGTGCGCCAGTGGCTCGCGGGCCGCTGGGAGCCGGGCCAGGGCCCGGACGCGGAGCGGCGGGCACGGAGCTGGTTCAGCGTGCGGTTCGTCGGCGAGGGCGGCGGCCGGCGGGTCTTCACCGAGGTCTCGGGCGGCGACCCGGGCTACGGGGAGACCGCGAAGATGCTGGCGGAGTCCGCGCTCTGCCTCGCCTACGACGCCCTGCCCGAGCTCTCCGGCCAGCTGACCACCGCCGTGGCGATGGGCGACGCCCTGCTGGACCGGCTCCAGAAGGCGGGCATCCGCTTCCGGGTGGCGTCCTCCGACTGAGCCCCGGTCGCGGGCGGAGTTCGCGCGCAGGGTTCGCGGGGCGGGGCTCGCCTACTCCGCGGCTTCGCGCAGGGCCCGCCGGCACAGCGAGTCGGCGTGCCGGGTGGTCTCCGGGATCCTGAAGCGGGGACTCAGCGCCAGGGCGTGCGCGCAGGCGTTGTCCAGGGAGACCCGGTGGCCCACGGAGACGTACACGGGCTTGATCCCGTCCTGCGTGCGCAGGGCCCGCCCGACGACCGCGCCGTCGGATGCGCGCAGCGGGGAGAGGTCCCCGCGGCGGGCGCCCGGTTCCTCGTACGTGAAGGTGAACGGGTTCTTCGCCACACCGATGGCGGGCAGCCCGGTGACCACGCCGAGGTGGCAGGCGAGGCCGAAGCGGCGCGGGTGGGCCAGCCCGTAGCCGTCGCAGACGACCAGACCGGGCGTGACCGTCAGCGCCTCCAGCGCGGCGAGCACGGTCGGCAGCTCACGGAAGGCCAGCAGTCCGGGGACGTAGGGGAAGCTGACGCGGCCGACGGAGGTGGCCTCCTCGACGACCCGCAGGGTGGCGGCGTCGAGGACCACGGCCGCGGCGGCCACCAGGTCGCGCTCGTCGTCGTAGGCCACGTCCACCCCGGCAATCAGGCCTTCTCCGGGCGGGGGGCCGGTTTCGGTCAGGACGACCCGGTCGCGCAGTTCGTCCTGTATCGCCTTCGCCTCGGCCTCGTCGGCGGGGATCTTCGCTCTCGTCATAGTGGTGCGAGAGTAGCCTGGCGATCATGTTCGTCATGGAGCTCTCCTACACCGCGCCCCTCGAAGCCGTCGAAGAAGAGATGGACGCGCACCTCGCCTGGCTGGACGGCTACTACGCCGCCGGCATCTTCCTCGCCTCGGGCCGCAAGGTGCCGCGCGACGGGGGCGTCATCCTGGCCGGCGGGGTGTCCCGCAAGGAGATCGAGAGGATCGCGGCCTCGGACCCCTTCACGGTGGCGGGGGTCTGCGCCTACCGCATCACCGAGTTCCTCGCGACGAAGACCTCGTCGGACCTGGCGACGGTGCGGGAGAACCCCGCACTCTAGAGCGGTCCGGGGCCGCCTTGGGCCTGTGGAGTGAGCGGGAACCGGCCGTACTGCGGCTGCTCCGGGGCCTGCCGACAGGCTCCGGAGGCCCGTGCCACCAGTGACCCTGTGCGATCGCACAGGCGCGTTCAGGCCATTCGGTGACACAGCTCACTCCAGGTCGCGTGCACGGATTCGCCGGTTCACGCGTCTATCCCGTTGCCGGGCGCCCACCCCGCGGTCCGGCACGAGATCCGCCGCAAGGGAGCGAGCCTTGATCACTGTCATCGAGCAGGCCGTGCAGGCCCGACTGGTCGCCACCGCGCCCAAGGTCGACACCGTACCCGTCACGCTCTGCTACGACCGGTCGGATCCCTTCGCCGTCCGGATGGCCTTCCCCGCGCCCGCGACCCTCGAGGGCGTCGAGGTCTCGTGGACCTTCTCGCGGGAGCTGCTGGAGTGCGGGCTGGACCGCCCGTCCGGCTGCGGGGACGTGCGCGTGCGCCCGTACGACGCCGACCGGACCACCGTGGAGTTCCACGCCCCCGAGGGGGTCGCGATCGTGCTGATGGTGACGGCCGAGCTGCACCGCTTCCTGGAGCGGGCCTCGACGATCGTGCCGCCCGGCCTGGAGCACCTGTACCTCGACATGGACCAGAGCCTCGCCGAGCTGATGCGCGACTCCTGCTGACGCACCTGCGCACCCCGCCCCGCTCCGTTTAATTCATTTGCCCGCCGCCCCGGCCGCCCCGTAGCTTCGTGGACGCCCCATCCCCGTCGAAACGGAGCAGGACGTTGCTTCTCTGAGGTCCGAGACACCGACCCACCGCCCTGACCGCGGTCCGCTGTGTCTCCCCCGCGTTGCACTCACCACTCACGCAACCTGGAGGCCTCCATGAGTCCTGCTCCCACGTTCATCACCTGCTCCGACCTGTCCTTCGACTGGCCCGACGGGACCCCCGTCTTCGACGGGTTCCAGCTGGCCGTCGGCCCCGGCCGTACCGGCCTCATCGGGCGCAACGGCTGCGGGAAGTCCACCCTGCTGAAGCTCATCGCCGGGGAACTCACCCCGACCGAGGGCCAGTTGGCCGTGGCCGGCACCGTCGGCCAGCTTCCGCAGACCGTCACCTTCGACACCTCCCTGCGGGTGGACGAGGCGCTCGGCGTCCACACCGCCCGGGCCGCCCTGCACGCCATCGAGGCGGGCGAGGCGACCGAGGCCAACTTCACGGCCGTCGGCGACGACTGGGACGTGGAGGAACGGGCCCTCGCCACGCTCGACCAGCTCGGGCTCGGCCGCATCGGCCTGGACCGCACCACCGGCGAACTGTCCGGCGGGGAATGCGTGCTGCTCCGGCTGGCCGCCCTGCTGCTGAACCGTCCCGACGTCCTGCTGCTCGACGAGCCCACCAACAACCTCGACCTGCGCGCCCGGCGCCGGCTGTACGCGGCCGTCGAGTCGTGGTCCGGGGTGATGGTCCTGGTCAGCCACGACCGGGAACTGCTGGACCGGGTCGACCAGATCGCCGATCTGCGCGACGGCGAACTCCACTGGTACGGCGGCAACTTCACGCAGTACGAGGAGATGCTCGCGGTCGAGCAGGAGGCGGCCGAGCGGATGGTCCGGGTCGCGGAGGGCGACGTACAGCGGCAGAAGCGCGAACTGGCGCAGGCGCACGCCAAACTGGCCCGGCGCAAGCGGTACGGCCAGAAGATGTGGGACACCAAGCGCGAGCCGAAGATCGTCATGGGTGCCCGCAAGCGCGCGGCGCAGGAATCGGCGGGCAAGCACCGCATCATGCACACCGAGAAGCTGGCCGAGGCCGAGGAACGTCTCGACCAGGCGGAACTGGCGGTACGCGACGATGCCGAGATCCGGATCAAACTGCCCGCGACCCAGGTCCCCCCGGGCCGCCGCGTGCTCACCCTGAGCGCGTTGCACCCGGTTCACGGCGGGCCGGTCGCCGGCGAGTGGGAACTGCGCGGCCCGGAGCGGATCGCCCTGGTCGGGGCCAACGGCTCCGGCAAGACCACGCTGTTGCGCACGATCGCGGGGGAACTGGCCCCGCTGTCGGGCGAGTCGGTGACCCATGTCCCGGCCCGGTTCCTGCCGCAGCGGCTCGACGTCCTGGACGACGAGCGCTCGGTCGTGGAGAACGTGGCGCGGTTCGCCCCGCACGCGACGAACAACCTGATCCGGGCGCGGCTCGCGCACTTCCTGTTCCGGGGCGCGCGGGCGGACCGGCCGGCCGGCACCCTGTCGGGCGGCGAGCGGTTCCGGGCGACGCTGGCGGCGCTGCTGCTCTCGGAGCCGGCTCCGCAGCTGCTCATGCTGGACGAGCCGACGAACAACCTGGACCTGGCGAGCGTACGGCAGTTGACCGACGCCCTGGACTCCTACGAAGGGGCGCTCGTGGTGGCGAGCCACGACGTGCCGTTCCTCGAGTCGATCGGCATCACGCGGTGGCTGCTGCTCGACGAAGGGCTGCGGCCGACGACGGCCGAAGAGGTCCGCGGGCGCTGACGCGGCGTGGGCACTAGCGCGGCAAGGGCAGTAAGGCCCAGGACTTGGTGCCGCCCATCGGGGTGAGCACCGGGGTGAGTCCCCAGTCCCCGCCGCAGGCCTCGACCACCGCCGACAGCAGCCACATCCCGCGGCTGCGGCGCCGCCGGCACTCCTCGCTCGCCTCGGGCGAGGAGTGCGCGGGGTGCTGGTCGAAGACCACGATCCGCAGCGCGTCGAACTGCCAGCGGACCTTGAGCACCATCTCCTTGTCCGGCGTGAACCGGTAGGCGCAGGCCACGAGTTCGGAAGCGGCCAGGGCCGCGTTGTCGCACAGGTCGGGCAGTTCGTGCCGGACCAGGAGGGACCGCAGCGCGCCCCGGGCACTGCCCGCGCAGTGGGCGCCGCCCGGCAGGCCTATGGAGTAGCTCAGTTTCTCCGCCCCTGGCGGGGCCTGCCGGAACTCGTGGACCGACCGCAGGCCACGGAGAGTGCCCGTCATCGTGCTGCTCCAAGGTTCTGAGGTGCTGAATGCGCTGATCGCCGCGTGGTCATACAAGAGGTCGAGGTCGCCCCGTGTGAGACTTGCGCTACCGACCGTAGCGCAACGTGGTGCACAGTGCTACTACTTGTACGACGACGTGATGTTTTCTCAGGGCATTTCCGGACTCGTGAGGGTGCACCCGCATGCCCCGGCCGGAGGAGAGGGGACCTGTGCCACCGAGGAGTACGCCGACCGCACGCCAGCAGCGCCTGGGCTCCGAGCTGCGCAAACTCCGCGAGCAGTCGGGCATGACGGTGCAGCAGGCCGCGGCGCTCATGGGGGTGGACCGCACCAGGATCCCCAACATCGAATCCGGCCGGATCGCCATCGGCGCCGAGCGTGTCCGCACGCTCGCCTTCAACTACGACTGCCCCGACACAGGGCTGGTCGACCTGCTCGCCGCCATGGCCCAGGAGCGCGAGAAGGGGTGGTGGGAACAGCACCGGGGCATGCTGCCGCCCGCGCTCCTGGACATCTGCGAACTGGAGCACCACTCGGTCGCGTTGCACACCGCCGTGACCACGCACATACCCGGGCTGCTGCAGACCGAGGCGCACGCGCGGGCCGTCTTCGACACCGCCGACCCGCCGCTGCCCGAGCCCGATCTGCAGGCGCGGCTCGCCCTGCGGATGCACCGCCAGCAGGTGTTCGCCCGCGAGGCACCGCCGTCGTACGAGGCGGTCGTGCACGAGGCGGCGCTGCGGATGCAGTTCGGCGGCCCGAAGGTGGCACGGGCACAGCTCGAACACATACTGGAACGGTCGGAGCGGGCGCGTACGACCGTGCGCGTGATTCCGTTCACCGCCGGCGGGTTCCCCGGCGCCGGCCAGTCCTTCACGTACGCGGCCGCCACGATCAGCGAGCTGGACACCGTGCAGCTGGACAGTTCGCACGGTTCGATGTTGCTGGATTCGCAGATGAAGCTGCTCCGCTACCGGGGCCTGCTGGGGCGGCTGCGCTCCCTGGCGCTGCCGGCCCGCGACTCCCGCGATTTCATCCGCGCCATCGCACGGACCCTCTGACCGGGCCGGCCGCCCGGCCGGCCGACTGACCACCGAGCCGGATCCGACGAGGAGACGAGAGAACGACATGGGCACGACGACCACGACCGCGACCACCCCAGCGAGCCCGTCGGCGACGGCCGTCATCGCGTGGGACGAGGCCTTCTGCAGCGAGGGGGCGAACTGCTTCCGCTTCGGACGGGACGCCGAGGGGAAGGCGTACATCGGAACCACCGGATCCGGCGCCTACGTCACCGACTCGATCGATGCGCTCCGTGCGCTGATCACGGCCGTCAAGGCAGGAGACGCGGACCACCTGCTCGCATGACTTTGGTCCCTTCAGGCCACATCACACCCCCCTCAAACTGCATAGATAACGGGACGTAACCGGCCATAGGTCCCCTTGGGGCTTGGCTGGTCTTGATGCCGGGCTTAACCTACGACTCCGTAGGCTACGGAACCGTAGGTAATTCGCTTTGCACTCAGGAGTACCCGTGACGATCACCTCTCCCCACCTCGGCAGCTCGGAGGCGTGGACGGACGCCAAGCTGCTGTTCGCGCTGGAAGAGGTGGTCGAGAAGGAACTCAACCGCCATCTGACGGTCACCAAGGACTGGATGCCCCACGAGTACGTCCCGTGGAGC
This sequence comes from Streptomyces sp. NPDC051563, assembly GCF_044454225.1. Taxonomy (NCBI): domain Bacteria; kingdom Bacillati; phylum Actinomycetota; class Actinomycetes; order Kitasatosporales; family Streptomycetaceae; genus Streptomyces; species Streptomyces sp. NPDC051563. Next base: position 3,215 of record NZ_JBITDL010000055.1, on the reverse strand, counting down.
GACGGCCGGAACTTCCCGGGCTTCTTCGAGGACGGCGAAGCCTGGGACCCGCAGCAGTCCAAGGTCACCGAGATCGGCAAGATCGCGCTCGTCGTGAACCTGCTGACGGAGGACAACCTCCCCAGCTACCACCACGAGATCGCCTCCCTTTTCGGCCGCAACGGCGCCTGGGGCACCTGGGTGCACCGCTGGACCGCCGAGGAGGGCCGTCACGGCATCGTGATGCGCGACTACCTGCTGGCCTCGCGCGCCGTGGACCCGGACAAGCTCGAAGCATTCCGGATGCAGCACATGTCGGAGGGGTTCGAGTCCGACAACCGCCACTCGATGCTCCACTCCGTGGCGTACGTGGCCTTCCAGGAGCTGGCGACCCGCATCTCGCACCGCAACACCGGCCACCAGTCCGGTGATCCGGTCTGCGACCGCATGCTGGCCCGCATCGCGCAGGACGAGAACCTGCACATGATCTTCTACCGCAACCTGCTGGGCGCGGCCTTCGAGATCGCCCCGGACCTGACGATGCAGGCCGTACGGGACGTCGTGGTCGACTTCCGGATGCCCGGACACGGGATGCCCGGCTTCGAGCGGATGGCCGCGCAGATGGCGATCGGCGGGGTCTACAACCTGCGGATCCACCACGACGACGTGCTGAGCCCCGTGATCCGCTTCCTGAAGATCATGGACATCGACGGTCTCGGCCCCGACGGGCAGAAGGCCCAGGAGGAGCTGGGCCTGTTCATGAGCGGCCTGGACTCCGAGGCCCGCAAGTTCGACGAGCGGCTGGCCGCCCGCGCGGCGCGCATCGCGGCCCGCAAGGCCTGACCGGTTTCCGCTCGCTCGGGCGGGTGACGACGATTGCCCTGGCAGAGCCCCGCTCTGCCAGGGTTTCGCGTCATGACCGCCACGACGCCGCTCCAGGTCGAGATCGACCAGCTGGCCCGCCTCACCCATGCCCTGGACACCTCGCTGGCCGCGCTGCGCGAGGCCCGGCGGGAGCTGGACCACGTACGGGCCGACCAGCTCGGGACCGCGGACCTCGACGCGGCGTGCGACGGCTTCCAGGCGAGATGGGGCCACGGCACCAAGGAACTGGCCGGGCGGATCAAGACCGTACGCGAGGGCGTGCGCCGCAGCGCCGCCGAGTACGCGGAGCTCGACGAGGCCATCCGCGCGGCCTTCCGGCAGGCGGCCGCCGCCCGTGACTGACTCCCTCGCGGCCGGTTCCCCCGCGGCCGCTTCCCCTCCCGCCGGTTCCCCCTCGGGCGGCCCCTCCCCGGCCGGTCTGTCCGCCCTCGGCTTCGACCCGGCCCCCGGCAGCCCGGACGCGGTACGGGCCCTGGCGAAGAAGCTCCGCTCCTGCGCGGGCAGCCTCGCGGAGACCTCCCGCGTCGTCGACGCCCTGGTCTCCCAGAGCTCGGCCTGGCAGGGCGAGGCCGCCACCGCCTTCCGCGCCTCGCTGTCGCAGGAGCTGCCCCGCCACCTCCACGCGGCCCACACCTCCCTGGCGGAGGCGGCCCGCCGGCTGACCGGCTGGCACGACACCCTGACCGCCCACCGCAGCCTGGCCGCCGGCTACGCGTCCCGGGCCGCCGCGGCCACCACCGAGGAGGCCCTCACCGACGTCCGCCGACTGGCGCGCGAACTGGCCTCGGAGCACACGGCGGCGGCCCGCAGGGTGGCGGACACGCTGACCGCGACGGCGGAGCGGCTGGCCCCGAAGGAGCCCGGGATGCTGGAGTCGGTCTGGAACAAGATCGTCGAGGATCCGGCCGACGCCCTCTCGAACGCCGCGGCCCTTCTGGGGGCCGCCGGCGCCGGCCTCGCCCTGTTCTTCCCGCCGGCCGGGATGGCGGTCATGCTCGTCGCGGGCGGGCTCTCGCTGGCCGCCCTGACCGCGCACCTCGCGGACCCGGGCTTCCGCAAGCCGCTGACCGAGGGTTTCACCCGGGGCAGGTTCGACGCCGCGTTCTGGAAGAACGGCGTGACCCTGCTCGGCGACGGTCTCGGGGCCGTACCGGGCGTGGCCGCGGTCGCCTCGGGGGCGAGGGCCGGTACGGTCGCGGCCCGCGCGGCCATGGCGGTGCCGGAGGCCGGCGCCCTGGCGGGCGTCTCGCCGGGCGCGGGTGCCTTCGCCCGCACGACCTGGAACACGGCGGACGAGCTGCGGAAGGTGGAGAACCCGCTCTCCTCCTGGGCGCTGCGGTCCTCGACGCCCGAGGTCAGGGAGCGGGTGGGGGTGGCCGTGGCCACCACCGGTGCGGCCACGGCCGCCGCCGACTACACCGGTGACGACCAGGCCGTGGACCGCGGCTCCACCGCGGTGGACGGCACCCGCCTGGTCGTGGAGGACGGCCCGTCCACGGCCGCGAAGACGGCCCGTCTGTGGACGCTGGTGCAGCCGTGACGCCCCGCACCGTCCCGCCCGTCTGGTTCCGGCTGCCTCCCGGGTTCCACGACATCTGCCCCGCGGACCGCGCCGCCCTGGAGGAGGTCGCCGGGGCCCTGGAGGCCCTCGGCGGCTCCGGCGAGGCCGCGGGGGCGGCTGCCGGAGCCGGTGCGGGGTCGCAGCTCGCCGGGCTGATGGACTGCCTCGACGCACTCGCCGGTCAGCCCGGACTGCATCTGGTCCACACCGCGGTCGGACTCCATCCCGAGGGCCCCGAGGCCGTCTCCACCTCGCTGTTCACCCTCACGGTGCGGGCCGCGGACGAGGCCGGAGGCGGGGCCGGGTCCGGAGCCGCCGTGGCGCGGACGGCCCTGGCCCTCGCCCGCTCGGCCTCCGGGAGCGGGTCGACGCGCCGGTTCGTCGACCTGGCGTCGGGGCGGCCCTGCGCCCTGGTCAGCGGGGTCGTCCCCGCCCCCGGCACCGGCCGGGGGCTGTTCCAGGGCCGGGCCGTCACGGCCCATCCGGAGGGCCGCCACCTGTTCCTGCTCGACCTCACGAGCGCGGTGGCCGAGCACGCGGCCTCGTACACCGCCGTCCTCGAGGCGATCGCGCACACGATCGCCTTCTCCGATCCGAGGCCGCCCGGGCCGCCCGGCCCGCCGGGGCAGCCGGGCGCCGCCGGGACCTCGCGGATCCTGGAGCTGCTGGGGTGAAGCCCTCGCCGGCCCGGCCGCCCCCTAGGCCGTCTCTTTCGGATCTTGTCGGCCGAGCCCGCGGCGTCCGGTGCCGTGCCCGGGCGTGCTGCCGGGGCGTTCGCGTACTGGGCGTA